>JAQTZD010000113.1 GCA_028687975.1 Sediminibacterium sp. | reverse complement strand
TCTAAACCTGACCCATCAGAGAACTCTCCACTTTCAAGCTTGTTCCCATTATACTTAAACCTATTTTCCAACTTCCCCGCCGCCTTACTACTTATCCCCGCCATCGTCAAGCCAAACGGATAGTAATTACCGCATCTGTTTCACCGCAACCAAAAAAACGCTGGAAGCCATCAAGGCATTACTCAAAGAACTTTTCTATGCTTTAAAAATACCCCTTTTATTTTTCAATTGAAAGAAAAAAATACATCCATGTTTCGGGGTTATTTACAGCGCAAAAAGATAGATGATTGCCCTTTCGCTGTAGTTACTATGAACCACTTTGCGGGCAATCATCTATCTTTTTGTGCAAGCCAAAGCCGCCACTCACAGGTTCGCATTTACAGGCTGTTTGCGGCGGCTGCGGCAGCTTTCGGATCAACCTGCTATTAATAAACCTCTTCAACATTCAGCAACCAAAACAAACAAAGATCCGGCGCAGCCACCCTGCTGCCGCAGGCCTGCTGTAAAGCGAAGCGGACAGCATATAACAGACCGTTGGATATTTAACATAATGGTGTTATAGGCAAAGGCGATAGCCCGCAGCGCAGCGGAGCCCGCAGGGTTTGACTATAACTTCCATTATGTTACTTAGCCAACACCTTGTGGGTGGGTTCTGTGCGTTGGCCAATGATCGTACCATTTTATTTCATTGGATGATGGCGCTGTAATTCCGCTGTAAGATCATCAAGATTGTTCAACTGATAACGCTGCGTTGAGCTTACATATTTGTGGCCGGCCATGTATTGCACCTGTCGAAGATTGTAATGTTTCAGCCAATGTGTAATTACACTATTGCGGATTTGCTTTGCACTGATCAGGCGTTCGTTTAGCTGCTTTAGTAATTTGAACATATACTGCAACCGGTTATTAATATTCCGCTCACTCACAGGTGTTTTCTTAGGCTCAACAAACAGGTAACTATCTTTGAACGGATGATTGCTAAGATACTTTTGCAGCATCAGTACCTGGCTGGCATGCAGATCTAACAACCGTTCATTGCTGCGCCTTGTACCTCTGATAAATACTTTGCAATCCTTCATTCTAAAGTGATGTGATTTCAGCTTGATCAGCTCCGCAGCCGTTACGCCCTGGTAGATCATTAACCCCAACATGATTTTTTTAGATACATCTTCTTTCAACTGAAGACAATACTGCCGGTATAATTCTTCTAACTCATCCATGCCGAGTAAGTTCGCTGGCAGCTTTCTTATCAAGCCTTTGATAAACACGCCTGCAGCCGGGTTATCATTTCTTTGTTTTGCTTCGATCAGGTAAATGCAGTAATGACGAACAACACCCAGTATGGCGTGTAACCTTCTGCTGGTAATGCCTGCGGCATAACAGTAACGCATATATTCAAGCAAGTCATTGTAAGTAAACATTTGCGCTGCAATATCTTCTTGCTGCAACCAGGTTAAAAAGTGGTGGCTGTCATGTGTGTACACTTCGATGGTCTTTTCGCTAAGGCTCTTTTGTTGCAGGTAGGTTGTAAAACTCATAACGATTCATTTATTAAGTGTGTATAGATCTGTGTGCTGTCAAGGTTTGCGTGGCCTAAAAACTGTTGTATTCTTTCCAGTTTCATACCGCTTTGTAAAAGATGTGTGGCAATACTGTGGCGTAGTGTATGTGTACCGGCTTGTCCGGGGATCTTTGCCTTTTTTACCAACTGTTTTATGCGTACATATAAACTCTCACTTCTGATCGGGCGGCCTTTGTTGGCATCAATAAATAATGCGTTGCTTTTATTATCCTGTAACAGTTGCGGCCTTGCGTAATCGATATAGAGTTTTATTTCTTCAAGATTTTTTTCTGCAATCGGAACGAACCTTTCCTTGTAACATTTACCCTTTCTTACATGCAATACTTTTGCAGTTACATCAATATCGCTCAACTCAAGGTTAACACCTTCATTCAAACGCAAGCCACAACCATAATAGACAGCTAACATAGCTTTATCACGGATGCCTAAAACACTTTCCGGTACTGCATCATAGAGCTTTTGCATTTGCTCTTTAGTGAGCCATACCGGTTTACTTCTACGCTCTTCCAATCGCTGAAGATTAAAGCCTACAGCATTGCGCTTTGTTTCACGTAAGTATCTGCTCAACAGCTTTAACGCCTGCACTTGTTTATTGATGTGGCCATTGCTGTAAATCCCTTTGGCCTGTAACAGTTCTATAAAACCGTTCGCATCGGTGGCCACAAGTTGCTCCACTGATAGTTTTCCGGTCGCTTCCTGGTAGTATAAAAAATCCCTGACCGCTGTTGTTAGTGAGGGCATGCTTAATGCAGAGTAATTCAGTAGGGTTAGCCATTCTCTGAACGATCTAATCAATAGTTGATACTCCGGGCTTTGCAGCCGTTCCGGTCTCTTTTTCATAAAAATAAATTTGGTTAATGGTCTTTTGCAGTGTCGCAGGTGTCGCAGTAGGTAAAACCCTTTACTGGCTTGCGTTTTACTGCGACAGCAATGCCACTGTCGCAGCACTGTCGCACTGTCGTAGTAGAACCCTACAACTGGCGCAGGTGGATAAGGATGGCCTGCAGATGTGTGTCTATTTCGCTTTTAAGCTGGCTGTATTCCTGTGCATCCGTTACAGCATACTCAATGCCGCTCCGGTGTTTAAAGCCGCTTACGGCCTTTAAAAAGCCATATAGCCGCAACTCACGGATGTACCGCTGTATCGTTCTCGGCTCGATCCTGAACGCTTTCCTCACCTGTTGTGCCGTGAAGCTGGTTTGGTTGTTATCGGTAAGCCATTGTTTGAGCCGTTCAAAAAAGTTTCTTGTAGCCGCCGTTATTTCATCGCTCTTGCTGAACAATACATCTTTGAGTAAAGTAAATGCGGCTTCTATATCGCTGATTGTGGTTTCGATGTACAACTGGCCGGCAGCATCCTTCTTTACTTCCCGTTGGTATTGGTGATAAAAACTGATGGCTTCGATAAAACCCAACAGTAAGGTCATGGTTCTTCTCGGTTTAAAAACAAGTTCCGGCAATTCGATGTACCTGGCGTAAGGATTAATAATATTGATTGGCCGTAACACTCTTTGCATGTTTTTAAACAGTGCTTTGTATTGGTTCTCCCGTTCTTTATTGATTTCTCCGGCTGCCAGTTTAGTTTGATAACCATTGATCAGTTTGTCCTGGTCTTTGCTCATATCCGTGTACAACAGGATACAGCGGTTGGCGTTATCCTCGTAGATCTTTTCTTTGGTGGTGCAGCCGCTTACGCATACAGGGCCTTCCACGGTAAGCGTGATGGTTTTTAAATTACCTCGTGTGTCTTTGAGCGTTACCGTTTTACTGATGCGCCTTTTCGTTTGCAGTTCCCTTAGCGGGTAAAACACACTCATAGCACCGTCCAGGTCCTCGATCAGGATCAGTTTATTTTGCAACTCGTGTTGTTTAAAGTAATACAGGGCGTTCTCTGTGATCTGTGTGATCTCTATCTTTTCTTCTTCCGGCACCAAGTCGCTGATCCGCTCCTGTAGATATGTTTTACCGCTGCCACTGGCTCCTAAGAACATGACGTGTAAGGGCGTATGCTGCTTTCTTGTGCAATACACCAGGTAAGCGATCAGGCTATTGGTAGTTTCTCCAACGATGCCGCTTTGCGCTATCAACTGGCTCGTGCGTTGTAACAGGTTTGACTTCTTTAACTCGTTGATCGCTGTTTGCCTTTGCGCTGCCGTCATGGCTTCTTTTACTTCTGGCTTGGGTTGCAGGGCTTCGATCCTTTGCAGCCGGTATTGCTCCAGCGCATTGGTGAGTTGTGTAATCGCTTGCGCTGTGGCTGATACGGGATGCTCGAAGCTGTCTGCCACACTGCCAATCATCTGTTCACGCTGGCCATGATTGTACAGGTCTAAGCTGTTCCACACAGGCAACGTTGTCTGATCTTTGTGTAGGATCTTCAACGTTACTTTCATCCGGTCTAAGCCCGTGATCTTGATGCCGCCCAACACTTCTATATACAGTTCGCTGTCGTTATAAATAAGCAGTTCCGGGTTTTGTGTATTGAGTTTGTTGCCATGCTGCAATGCAGGTGGGGTAACAATTCCAGGGCTTTTATTTTCAATTGAAACAAAAATTTCTGTTCGTTGTTCGATCAGGTCATGCAGTACCGTTGCATCATCATGATTTTGCAGTACGCTGTTTATATCTTCGCCTTGTGGCAAGGTTACTTTGGTAATGGCCACTTCCGGAAGCAGTTGTTTAAGGGTTGCGCAGTGCTTATTTACAGCCGCTTCACCAGCATCATCCGCATCGAGCATCAAAATGATCTCTTCCAGTTGCGGGAGCTCTATGATCGTCTGTTGGTGCTCCTGCGTTAAGCCATTGGTTCCGTATAAGGCAAGCACCGTGTATTGCTCTTTAATGGTTGGCTGTTGCAGCAGGCTGGCCGCATCTATAATGCTTTCCGTTACAATCAACCTGGTTGTGGTAAGTTTTGGATAACCAGGATAAAGCCCTTCCCGGTTGGTTAAATAAAAATGGCGGCTGTCTTCATTGTTGGTAATACTTCTACCGTACAGGCTCACTATTTTGTTATCACGGTTCTTTAAAGGGAAGATGATACAGTTACTGCTCCATACGCTGTAACCTCCGGCTGGGCGTGGTTTTAGCAAACCATACTGTTCACACGACTTGATAAAATTTGCTTGCTTTAACTTATGGTGCCAGTCACCGGCGTTATAACCGGCTTCATGCTGTTTGTAATCAAGGCTACGGCTGGCTGTGTAATCTGTTGCCTTCTTTGACAGCGGTAATGCTTTGGTAAAGTAGGCAAACAATTTGCTTACTACTGCAATCTTTTCCAGCGGTGTCGCTTCAATAAACAGTTTCGCTGATGGTGTTATGGTGCTGCCGGTGATCAGCATTCTCGCTTTTACGATCGCTTCGTGTTTGCTGCAGTTCTCTTTGAGTTGGATAAACTGTATCGCATCGCCTGTACCCGCACTGCAGTTGGAACTGAAGCAGCAGTAAGTATTGGTTTTAGGATACAACTGCAGGGATGGTTTTGTATCATCATGGAACGGGCAGCGTACACGGTTACTGCGATCGGCTTTTAACCCGTAATGCGCTAAGACTGCTACTATACTTAGTTCCTGCTTAATGGTGGCTATCTCCATCGTTCAAACAGTTTTTGATCGTGAGTGTATTGTGTTCCACTTTGATCTCTACCCCATCGCCTATATTAAACCCCGCTTCTTCTAACCATAATCCGCAGATGTTTAACCAGGGTAATATCCTGTAACGGCTTTCCCCGTAACCGCTTTTCAATGCCCGGTGCTTGCAGTGAAGTTTAGCCCGCCTGATGTGCTTTTGTACCATAAAAAAAATTTATCTGTTTTGGATATTACAAAGATAAAATATAATATCCAATTTGGCAATTAAAAAATATACAAAACAGATAAATATTGCCAATAATCACCTTATTGGATATTTTTGTAGCCTAAACACTTTACCATGGCCATTGCAGATAACATCAAAAAATTGAGGGAAGACAAGGGGCTTATGCAAAAAGAAGTGGCCGCCAATATCGGTTTAAAGCCCGCTCATTATAATAAACTCGAGAAGGGGCTGGTAGAACCCTCCATCGATACACTCGATAAACTCGCAGCCTTCTATGGCATCAGCATCGATAACATCGTTCATCTCGAAGCAGGGGTACCAGGTGATGTGCAGATAGAAGATAAATCCAACGCCGAGCAATTACGGCTTATCGCCCAACTCAATGAAAAAGATAAGTCCACCGTTATGAATATCATCGACACGATGCTCACAAAACAAAAGTTCCAGGAGTTCTTCCAGCAAAACGTTGCTCAATAAAGAAGCCACCCCGGAGAGTGGCTTCTTAAACTATTTTAAGCAATAGCGTAATTTACCTATACAAAAGATCTTCCAACTGCTCTAAGATTTTACCCTGCTCATTCAATTCATAGTTCTCATCAAACCCTTCTCTTTGCAATCTTTCGCCTACCCAATCCCGGATTTCTATTGCAAACTCATCTTTTACCTCGAGGGCAATACCATTACCATTAGACAAGTGCTCGAATAAATCAATCCTTTCTCGGCCAAGTGTATTTTTTAAAAATTCGTATTGGCTTGTACTTAATTTTACGATCATTGCTCTCCTGCTTTTTTAATCAAGGCCTCTGCTTTCTTTGTCGATGTTGGATTAACCGATATTATTTTACCTGTTTGCGGATTGACAACAGTTTCCGCTGTTTTACCAACATATCTTTGGCTTTGCCTTCCTGCTTTATCTGTTACAACTTCTCCAACCTTAAGGGGATTTTTAATAGCGTCATGTATCGCTGCAGGTTTAACACCTCTCTCAATTGCTCTTTCAACACCATGTTTCGTAAACCCTTTTATTTCTGTTCCTGCTGCAGTTTTAATGACTGTTTTTTCGATAGCAGCTTCACCAGCTTTTATTATAGCGCCTTCCAATTTTGCACCAGGAATAATTGAAATTGCAGCCTCCATTCCAGATATTGATCGTGGTTTGGAAGCAGTAAAATCACTTTCAGTGCTCTTTCCAGTAATCACTTCCGCAACACTGGCCAAAGGATTCGCATAAGTATTGAATGTCCTTGCTACACTTACAGCACCATTGTATACTGAACTCGCTGTTTCGCTAACAGCACTTTTAATATCCTTCCAAAGTTCTTGACAACACGGTTCATCACCTAATGGATCACTTTTCAATACAGGATTATCAGCCATTGATGAATACGGCGACCACATTTCCTGCCCTTCAATCTTAGGATCTATCTGCCACCAATGTGGTGCTTGAACATCTAAGAAACGATAATGCGCCTCGTACATATTCAATCCCAAGTCCTCATCTAACTCTATACCATTGTACTTATATTGATTGGATAATTTGCCCGCCGCCTTACTACTTATCCCCGCCATCGTCAAGCCGAACGGATAGTAATTACCGCATCTGTTTCACCGCAACCAAAAAAACGCTGGAAGCCATCAAGGCATTACTCAAAGAACTTTTCTATGCTTTAAAAATACCCCTTTTATTTTTCAATTGAAAGAAAAAA
>JAQTZD010000025.1 GCA_028687975.1 Sediminibacterium sp. | reverse complement strand
GTTCCGGTTGAAGCCCCAACAGAAGCAGCGCCCAAACATTTTGACAAGAAAGATTCGGAGCTGATCATTTTTGGTGAAAGCAGCGATAAAATCATGTACACCCTGGCCAAATGTTGCCACCCGATTCCGGGAGACGATGTATTTGGTTTCGTAAGTACCGGTAAGGGACTGATCATTCATCGGACCAACTGCCCGAACGCCACACAGTTGCTGGCCAACTACGGACACCGCGTTGTTAAAACCAAATGGGCCAAGAACAAGGAGATTTCCTTCCTTACCGGCCTCAAAATTGTGGGACTGGACGACGTGGGTGTTATCAACAAAATTACGAATGTGATCAGCGGAGACCTGCGCATCAACATCGCCGGACTGAGCATCGACTCCAAAGAAGGCTTGTTCCAGGGAACCATTAAAGTGTTTGTTCACGACAAGGAAGAACTGGAAGAACTGGTGAGCCGGCTGAAATCGCTGAACGGCATCCAGACCGTAGACCGTTTTGAAACCGAAAGCTGATATTTACACCGAAAATAATTAGGCGTTAGCAATCCCTTGTACTATTTTTGCTCCTTAGAACTAATGATATGGTGGACGTAATTTTAGGTTTACAATGGGGTGATGAAGGAAAGGGTAAAATAGTAGACTATTTTGCACCCAACTACGATGTAGTTGCCCGTTTTCAGGGCGGACCAAATGCTGGTCACACGCTCTATGTGGATGGAAAGAAAATGGTCCTGCACCAGATTCCTTCCGGCATTTTTCATCAGGACAAAGTAAATATCATCGGCGGTGGTGTGGTACTGGACCCCGTAACCCTTAAAAGAGAATGCGATGCAGTAGCAGCACATGGAATCGACGTTCGTAAAAACCTCTTCATTTCCGAGCGAACCAATATCATTGTTCCAACACACCGCGCGCTGGACAAGGCTTCCGAACTGTCTAAAGGAGAATCCAAGATCGGTTCTACCTTAAAAGGCATCGGACCTGCCTATATGGATAAAACCGGCAGGAACGCACTGCGTGTAGGCGACATGCTCAACAGAAATTTCACCAGTCAGTATATCAAACTGCGTTTAAAGCACCAGAAACTGCTGGATAATTTCCATTTTATAGAAGACATCAGCGCGTGGGAAGAAGAATTCTTCGAAGCGTTGGAATTCCTGAAAACCCTGAATGTGGTAAATGGCGAATATTTCGTAAACAACGCCATCAGCCAGGGGAAAAAAGTTTTGGCAGAAGGTGCGCAGGGCAGCATGCTGGATATTGATTTCGGTACGTTCCCGTTTGTTACCTCTTCCAGCACCATTTCTGCAGGTGTTTGTACCGGTTTAGGTGTATCACCCAAGCAGATCAATGAAGTGATGGGTGTTACCAAAGCATACTGTACCCGCGTGGGCAGTGGTCCTTTCCCTACCGAACTGGAAGACGAAACAGGAGAAGAACTCAGAAAAATCGGAAATGAATTTGGCGCAACTACCGGAAGGCCAAGACGTTGCGGATGGATCGACCTGGTAGCGCTGAAATATACCTGCATGATCAATGGTGTAACCCAGATTGTGATGACCAAGGCAGATGTACTGGATGCCTTTAAAGACCTGAAAGTTTGTACTGCATACAATATCAACGGGAAAGAAACCCGTGAAGTTCCTTTCCAGATGTCTGGTGTACAGATCAATCCGGTGCTGGAATCATTTAAAGGGTGGAATATCGATACCACCCAACTGAAAAAAGCTGCTGAATTACCGGAAGACATGAATAGCTATATCAGGTTCATTAATGAGTACGTAGGCGCTCCTGTGAAGTTCGTTTCCAACGGCCCTGGCAGGGATCAGATCGTTCCATTGTAATTTGGATTGTTGGCATTTATTTTGTGATTGAAAAATTTATTTGGTTAATAATTTTTTGCGTGCAAATTTTACGCAGTTAATCTTATTAGAAATATGGCAGCGAAGTCTGATAAGGAGAAAAAAACCTCCCCGAAAGTGCCGGCAAAATCTGCCGCAGCTAAGTCGTCTCCTAAAAGCAAAAAACCGCTGGATGACGAAGAAGACGATTTAGAAGATGATGAGATGGAAACTCCTTCCAAGAAAGGAAGCAGCAAGTCCGTTTCCAAGAAGAAGTCCGTTGATGATGACGAAGACGATGATCTGGACGACGTAGATGTAGACGATGATTGGGATAAGGCCGAAGATGAGGAAGACAGTTGGGACCCCGACTTCGACGAATTTGATATTCCGAAAAGCAAAGGCAAAAAAGCAGTCGGCGGAAAGAAAAAAGCCGACGAGGATGACGACTTTAAACTGGATGACGATTTCAAGGAATTTGACCTGTTTAACGATAAGAGCGGCGGATTCGACGATGATGAAGACGACGATTTCTAAATTCAGCTCCTCCATTTGAAAAGAAACAAAGCCTGTTTCAATATTACAGGTAACCCACAAATAAAAGAACAGATGCTCACCTGGTTAAACGGGTTCAGCATCTGTTCTTTTCTTGATAACCACCAATACCATTCCGCACACAATTCTGTAGAATGGCTGGCTGCAGCCGGATCTGTCCGGAACTTCACAGGACCTCAGGTACTCAACGAAATTGATCAGTTTTATCAGGAAGATGCCGACTGGCTTTTTGGTCATATTGGTTTTGAATTTGCGGAAACAGAGGAACGGGACCTCACCGGATTTAGCCCTGCTGCTTTTTTTCAACCGCAAACCGTTTTGCAGTTATGCGGCGATCAACTTTGCATTGAAACATTTTTACCCTCAGCAGCAAGTGTATTTGAAGACATCTGTTCTACTGAGCCGTTTTCAGCACTAAGTCATTTACAGGTAAATCAAGGCAGCCCTGTAAAGATGCAGGCTGCCATCAGTAAAGAAACCTATATCGCTACCATTCAGCAATTGCTCAGGCATATTCAGCGAGGAGATTGTTATGAGATCAATTTCTGCCAGCAATTCTTTGCTGAACAGGCTGCCATTGATCCATTGAAATTGTACGCTGATCTCACCGCCTTATCACCCAATCCTTTTTCCTGCTTCTACAAAGAAAAGGATGCTTACCTGCTTTGCGCCAGTCCGGAAAGATTTCTGCAACGCAAATCGAATCGCCTGATTTCCCAGCCCATCAAGGGAACTATTCGCAGAAACACCCGGGATGCAGTAAAAGACAATCAGCTGAAAGAAGACCTGAAACAAAGCCACAAGGAGCAGTCAGAAAATGTAATGGTGGTGGACCTGGTCAGAAACGACCTCAGCAAGGTTTGCGAAAATGGTAGTGTAACTGTAGAGGAACTGTTTGGCATTTACAGTTTTCCGCAGGTGCATCAAATGATTTCCACCATCAGTGGAGCAGTTAAAAATGAAACCTCCTTCAGCGAAATCATCCGGGCAACGTTTCCAATGGGCAGCATGACCGGAGCTCCTAAGAAAAAAGTACTTGAACTAATCCGGCAATACGAATCGGTTCCAAGAGGTATTTACTCCGGGGCGGTGGGTTATATCAGCCCTGAACAGGATTTTGATTTCAATGTAGTGATCAGGAGCATTCTGTACAATGCAGCTACCGGGCACCTGAGCTACCTGGTAGGCGGCGGTATTACTTTTTATTGCAACCCCGAAGCAGAATACGAAGAGTGCCTGCTGAAAGCAGCAGCCATCAACGCCATCCTAGGCCAGTGATTCATTTTTCATTTCGATAAAGGAAAGTATTTCCTCCCGGCCCTGCTTCTTTTCGGCGCTGGTAACAAAATGCTGTGGCAGGAACTGCCAGGTTTCGCGCATAGTATCGAAGAAAGCTTTGATATTGGCTGCAACCACGGCTGGTTTTTCCTTGTCCGTTTTCGTAAAAACCAGGGTAAAGGGTATTTCCCATCCATCGAGCTGGCTGATGAATTCCAGGTCGATTTTCTGCGGTTTATGCCGGCTGTCGATCAATACAAATACATTCACCAGGTTTTCGCGCTTGCGCAGATAATTCTCGATCATCTGCTCCCATCTTCGCCTGTCCGATTGGGATACTTTGGCAAAGCCGTAGCCCGGTAAGTCTACGAGGTACCATTTTCCAAAACCCTTTCCGTTCCGCACCGTACTCTGAATTTCAAAATGGTTGATCAGCTGGGTTTTCCCTGGAGCCGAAGATGTTTTGGCCAGCTTATTGTTCTGACAAAGCATATTGATCAGGGAAGACTTGCCTACATTACTCCTGCCTATAAATGCATACTCCGGCTGATCGGGTTTGGGACACTGCCGGTAATCTGCATTCGAAATCAGGTAATCTGCTTTTTTGATTTCCATCCTGCAAAGTAAACAAAAGCGCCCCAGGAAACAATTCCGGGGCGCTCGTTCTGATTATTTCAATCTGTTAATCTTTTAAAAGGAAGCCCGCAGGGAAACAGACAGGTTTCTGCCTGCTGCGGAAACACCACTGGCGAAATAGCGGTAATTCCGGTCGGTCAGGTTCTCCAGCATTACCTGCAGGGAAAGATGCTGATTCAGCGTAGCTCCCGCCCGCAGATTCAGGGTAACCCAGGAGGGCATTCCATCGGGGGTTGCATACTGAAGGTTGTCTTCCCCGTTGGGGTTATAAGCAGACAGTCTTTTCCAGCTGTTGAACAGGGCATAACATTCTGCATTCCATTTTGCAGCAACATGTTTCAGCGAAATACGTCCATATACCGGCGGAACATGGTCCAGCGGCACTTTTCCGTTCAG
This sequence comes from Sediminibacterium sp., assembly GCA_028687975.1. Lineage (GTDB taxonomy): Bacteria > Bacteroidota > Bacteroidia > Chitinophagales > Chitinophagaceae > Sediminibacterium. The sequence goes on along the minus strand of JAQTZD010000025.1, from coordinate 27,857 downwards.
GTCGTCGTTGAACGTTCCCTTGGTATAAGTAACCACACCATCCAGAGAAGTTCCTTTGGCAAAAGTGTAGGCTGCATTTACGCTGAATCCGAAGAGATTGGCAGTTGCCTTATTCTGCAGGGAGTACACCCGGCTTTTTACACCACTATAGAAAATACTGTCCTGCCCGTTGAACTGTGCTTTGTCCAGTACCAGTGCATTCTGAAAACGGGTATAGAACAGAGATGCACCATAGGCAAATGGCTGGCCATACTTGCTAAGGCTTAACTCGGCATTGTACGTGTACTCGGGCTTCAGTGAAGTATTGGGCACTACTACCATGCCAGTTTGGGAATCGAATACCTTCGACAAATCATCCACATTGGGTGCCCGGAAGCCGCTGCTGAGTACGAACGACACGCGCAGATCCTGCGGACTTGCATACACAATGCCCAGGTTGCCGGTAACTGCCTTGTTGTTTTGTTTAGCCCTTGTAAAAGGAAAATGGGTAAGCGCTGTATCAATAAAACGCGCATCCATTTTTATCAGGCTGAAGCGAAGTCCGTCGTTCAGTGTCCAGTTTTCGTTGATCTTATACGTATGCTGTGCATATACAGCATGTGAAGACTGGGTGGTTGGCCCGTCTGCATAGCGAGTAGTAATACGAGACCTTGCACCACTCACGATATTCATCCGCTCTGCTGTGGACCGCACAAAATTGGAATAACTCTCCAAACCAATATGGAATTCATTTTTCCCGCTGTAGTGCTTAGCATCGAAGTTAACGCCAAACACATTTACCCTTTCCCAGCGGGAATCTTTATTGTTGCTCTGAAACCTTCTGCTCATACGGCTTTCCTCCAGATCCTGGTAGCTGGCAGTTAACTGCACTGCCTGAAAAAAGCCTTCCTGTCCGGTAGCCTTGAAGTGATAGGCCGCCATATTGCGCAACTGCGGACCATAATACCATTCTGCATACACCGGCACATTGGCGCCTGTTTTTTCCGTTAAACGATCGTAACGCGGAATATCGTTGGTATTGGAAAACTGCAGGTTCAGGAGATGCTCTACGTTTGCGCTGGGCTTGTACAGGAACTTTTGTGTAACATCCACCTGCTTGTAGCCGGAAGGGATCTGATTGTCCGGGTCCGGATTGGGTACCACCACATCGGTATTGCCTGAACGCTGTACAATGAAATCCTTTTTGCCAAACAACGGATAGGCATCGGATCTGTTTTTACCCTGTTTCAAATCGCCGAATGAACCATAGGTTATCGAAGTAAAAGATGCCCATTTTTTTCCGCCGATATTCAATTGCAGGTTGCCCCTGTTTTCACTGGTGGCGCTGGAATAACGAAGTGTACTGCTGCCACTCAAAACCGTTTTTCCGTTGTCGGAGAGCACGGGATTCTTCGTAAACATATTCACCACCCCACCCAACGCATCACTTCCATAGATCGTGGAAGAAGGGCCATACAACACTTCTACCCGATCCAATACCATATTGTCTATGGAGATGATATTCTGTAAATGCCCTGCCCGGTAAATGGCATTGTTCATTCTCACGCCATCTACCATCATCAGAATCCGGCTGGCCTCAAAACCTCTGATCACGGGGCTTCCGCCACCTTGCTGGCTTTTCTGCACAAACAATTTACCAGAATTAATCAGCACATCGGCTGTATTGGTCTGGTAGTTCAGCTGTTCTCTGCTTTTGAGCACATCCACTGTTTGTGCCACTCTTTTAAATTTCTCCGCAAACTTATTGGCGTAAACCACCACCTCATTCAATGAGCCGGGTTTAGCCATTAGGGTATCCTGAGACTTCTGTGCTTGCGCCTGATTCAGGCATGCCAACAGCAGAACCCCCGAAAAAAGGCTCTTTTTCATTTCTCGTATTTAGCATCCCGCAGACATAGGACAACAGCCCATACAGCCTGCGGGCAGTTGGTTCAAAAAATCAATTACTAAGTAAACAATTGTAGGAATTAAAACATGCGCAGTAATTGCGGTGGTGGGGTGATGACCTCCCCCTTAAAAGGGCAAAGGGAGAAATGATCTGCTGTAGAAAAACTGTTAGTTATTTCGGAGAGCACCGGCGCTTCGGATTCAACCGGATCGGCTACTACTGCCTGAATAGATGCAATCGTAGAGAGAATGGCTTTGTGCACCCCCTTCATTTTGAGGTGCATGTCCAATTCTTTATTCAGTTGGGTTTCCCTTTCATCAAAAACCCCGGTCAGTTCTATCATACCATCCGGCAGCCGGTTGATTTGCTGAACATCGAACATATTGCCATCAATGGATAATTCCCTTCCCTCTTCTACCCAGTTGATGTCTTTTTCAGGCAATACAATTTTTTGCAATACAGCCACTTCCATCTGTGCCCTGATTTCCCTTCGGTTAATGATACGAGCCATTTCGAGAGAAAACAATACAAACAATGGAATCAGGGGAATGGCCAAAAGGCCTGCAGCTGATATTTTTTTGAACTTATGCAATCATCAAGGCTTTTTCCTGATCACCAGGCTGTCTGCAGGATAACGGGCTTTGATGGTATCCCGCACTGCATTGCACCAGTTGAACAAAGCCTCTTTTTCCTCGGCAGTGAGCTTGGCATTTCCATGGATGAAGGTATAGGATTCCAAAGGCATTTCACCTTCTTTCACTTCTTCTATGCATTCCTCCAGCTTCTTGTACTGCTTGGCAATACGATAGCCGGCGAACTCATTAAAGTTCAGGTGACGTTTACCGTCGTTCACATGGTCGTTGATCCATAAAGTAAGCGGCTGAACAGCAGCATACCAGGGATAAACAGTACTGTTGCTGTGGCAATCGTTACAGGCCTTGGTAAGAATTTGCTGTACATTATCCGGCACTGCATACACCGTGGAAATATCTTTATCCTTATTCCCTGATTCATTTTTTGCAGGTCGGTAAAACTGTGCAACAACGAACAGGATCACTACTACGATACCAATTTTTTTAATCATTGACATAATGAAAAATTATGGGTGAACTAAAACATTCCCGGTCATTTCCGCCGGAATGGGAAGCCCCATCATGGTTAAAATGGACGGCGCAATGTCTCCCAATTTACCGCTATTTACGGTTCCTTTCCAGTTTTGGTCAATAATAAATAGGGGAACCGGATTCAGGGTATGGGCCGTATTGGGTGAGCCGTCTTCATTGATCATGAAATCGGCATTGCCATGATCCGCAGTCAGGAAAATGGTATAGCCGTGTGGAAGTGCCTCTGTTACAATCTGGCGAACACAATCATCAACCGTTTCCACGGCTTTCATTGCTGCACTAAAAACACCGGTATGCCCCACCATATCTGCATTGGCAAAATTGAGGCAAATGAAATCGGCCGATTCCGCTGCAATTTCCGGCAACAGTTTGGCGGTAATTTCCCTTGCGCTCATCTCCGGTTGCAAATCGTAAGTGGCCACTTTGGGAGATGGTACCATGATCCTGCTTTCTCCGGTAAAAGGCTCTTCCCTGCCACCGCTGAAAAAGAAGGATACATGCGGATATTTTTCTGTTTCTGCAATACGGATCTGTTTTTTTCCGTGCAGGGCCAGTACTTCTCCCAATGTTTTGTTCAGGTTGTCGTTCTCAAAAATGACCGACACATTTTTAAATTTCTGATCGTAGAGGGTCATGGTGGTATAATGCAAGTCCAGCTCCTTCATACCAAACTCCGGAAAATCTTTCTGCGTAAGCACTTCTGTTATCTCACGGCAGCGGTCTGTACGGAAATTGAAACAGATGGCTACATCTCCGTCTTCAATAACAGCTACCGGAGCGCCCGCATTATCTGTGATCACCGTAGGCAGGATGAACTCGTCGGTTTTACCGGCCGCATAAGAAGCCTCAATGGCAGCCAGCGCAGAAGCAGCGGTATTGCCTGTTGCATGCACCATGCAGTCATAGGCCAGTTTCACCCGTTCCCAACGCTTGTCGCGGTCCATGGCATAATAGCGACCACTTACTGTAGCAACCCTGCCCGTGGTCTTTTTCAGGTGTTCTTCCACATCTGCCACATAGGCCAGTCCGCTTTTGGGATCTGTATCTCTTCCATCGGTAAAAGCATGTACAAACACATCTGTGAGTCCTTCCTGCTGGCAAACAGAGCAGATGGCTTTTAGGTGATTGGTATGCGAATGCACACCACCATCACTTACCAGACCCAGCAGGTGCAGTTTTTTTCCGTGTTTTTTAGCAAAGCGAATCGCCTCCAGCAATTGCGGATTTTTGGCAAATTCGCCGGATCTTACCGCAACGTTGATTCGCTGCAACTCCTGGTAAACGATGCGTCCGGCACCCAGGTTCAGGTGACCCACTTCGCTGTTGCCCATTTGACCTTCCGGAAGACCTACGTCCTCGCCGCAGGTAATCAGGGTGCTGTTGGGATATTGGGCATATAATGAACTTACGAAAGGAACATGCGCATGCTGGATGGCATCAGCGGCTTTCACTTTCCCCAGGCCCCATCCGTCCATGATAATTAAGATTACTTTTTTGCTCATACGATCTACTTACTGTTAAAATCTAAGGTTTTGAGTGTACTTTTATATGTCACCCTGTTTTTTCCAAATTTGGCATGTTTTTCGCAAGATTTCAAACGAAAACTCTTTTTATGCAAAGAATCTTTTTATCGCTGCTGTTTTTGGGGCTGAGCCTGTCCGTTTTGGCACAGTCTGAAACCGATGCTATTGTTCAGTCGTTCAAAACAGTCAACGTAGAACATATTGCCCGCCATTTTGATGATTTTGTGGATTTGAAGCTGATGGACAGGGACGAAATAAAAAATATGAGCAAAAATCAGGCTGAAATAGCCCTGAAATCTTTCTTTTCCGAAAATGGCATCAGGGGGTTCGATAAAGTATCTGATGGCGGCAGAGGTACGCTTGCCTACCTTGTAGGAAAACTAACAGGTGGAAGCAAACCTTACAATATCACCATCCAGATGAAACAAAAATCCGGAAAGCTTCAAATCATAACCATACGCATCAGTTGATGAATTTTGACGAATCACTACACCTGCTTGTAACTCAGGCCATACAGGAAGATGTGGGGGATGGGGATCATTCCACCCTCAGTTGCATACCACCCGAACAGTTTGGAAAAGCCGTCCTTAAAATTAAGGAGGCCGGTATTTTGGCCGGCGTTGTCGTTGCCGAAAAAATCTTTCAGCAACTGGAGCCCGGTTGTCGGTTCCGTGCCTTTAAGCAGGATGGGGACCTTATGCAGCCCGGTGAGATTGCGTTTGAGATTGAAGCTACCGTACATACCATACTGAAAGGAGAACGGCTGGTACTGAACTGCATGCAGCGCATGAGCGGCATTGCCACCACTACCCGCAGTTATACCCGTAAACTCGAAGGCTATCATACCCGTTTGCTGGATACCAGGAAAACAACACCCAATTTCAGGTTACTGGAAAAAGAAGCTGTCCGGATCGGGGGCGGCATCAACCATCGTTTCGGGCTGTACGATATGATCATGCTCAAAGACAACCACATCGACTATTGCGGAGGCATAAACAAAGCCATTCAGAAGGCCCATGCCTATTCCCTTTCGCTGCCGCATCCGCTTAAAATAGAAGTCGAAACCCGTACCATTGAAGATGTGCAAACCGTTTGCGCAACCGGCAAGGGCAAAGTATTCCGGATCATGCTCGACAATTTTACACCCGACCTTATCCGGGAGGCACTGGCCATCATCGGAGATGCATTTGAAACAGAAGCGAGTGGTGGCATCAACCTGAACACGATCGAAGCATACGCGGCAACTGGAGTTGACTTTGTAAGTGTTGGCGGTTTGATTCACCAATCCAGGAGCCTGGACCTGAGCCTTAAAGCGGCGCTGACCTAGCCTGTATGGGCATTCCCCGCAATCATTAAATCCCTTACTTTGCCAAAAGCTGGTGTATGAGCAAAAAGAATAAAGCAGATCAACTGGGTTTTGTATACAGTACCAATCCGGATTTTCAGTTCAATCCGGCCAACGATGAAGCCGCGGAAACCCTTGCCCCGGGGGAACAAAAGCTGGTTATCCAGCTCGACAACAAACACAGGGGAGGTAAAACCGTTACCCTTATTTCAGGATTTCAGGGACAGGAAGCCGACCTGGAGTTACTGGCCAAAAGCCTGCGAAACTTCTGCGGAACCGGGGGAAGCGCCAAAGATGGGGCAGCTATAGTACAGGGTGATCAGCGGGAAAAAGTAATGCAGTGGTTGTTGAAAAACGGATACTCCAAATCCAGGAAAAAATAAGCCCGGCCGTTTTGCCAAAAAACGGACTTTAAACTTTCTTTATTAAAAGAAATATTCTAACTTACTTTGTTTCTCAACATTAACCCACAAACTAATACCATCATGGCAAAAGCAAGTAAGAAGAAAGCTGCAAAAAAAGCTGCTCCTAAAAAGGCAGCACCCAAAAAAGCCGCTCCTAAGAAAGCAGTAAAAAAAGCAGCACCCAAAAAAGCAGCAAAAAAAGTGGTGAAGAAAGCCACTAAAAAAGTTGCTCCTAAAAAGGCAGCGAAAAAAGCAGCACCTAAAAAAGCAGCAAAAAAAGCAGCGCCCAAAAAAGCAGCAAAAAAAGTGGTGAAGAAAGCCGCTAAAAAAGTTGCTGCTAAGAAAGTTGCGAAAAAAGCAGCACCTAAAAAGGCAGCGAAAAAAGCAGTAAAAAAAGCAGCCCCTAAAAAAGCCGTTGCTAAAAAACCAGTTGCGAAGCCAGTAGCAAAACCTGTTGCCAAACCTGTTGCCAAAAAGAAAAAGCCAGCAGCGAAGAAACCAGTTGCAGCGCCAGTTGCAGCCCCTGCACCAGCAGTTGTTGAAACGCCAACATTGTTTACTCCGGAAACTCCTGCTTCCGGCGACAATCAATAAATCTACCTGCTGAACGATAGTAAAACCCTGTTGAAAATATCTACAGGGTTTTTTATTTACCCATTCCCCCATTTACCAAAACCACGTTTATGAAATTATTATTTGCGCGCAAACTGCTGTTGGTAATTTGTTGTTTGCTTACCATACAACTTACTGCACAAAACAGTTCCCGTATTGCAGAGAAAACAAAAAACATGAAATACCAAGATGGGTATTTTCCTTTCTGGTGGGATGCATCCAATGGAAAAATTTGGATGCTGGTGAACAAACAGGACCAGGAATTTTTGTACGTTAATTCATTGCCTGCGGGTCTTGGCTCCAACGATATCGGACTGGACCGGGGACAGATAGGCGATACCCGGGTCGTGTATTTCCACAAGGTTGGAAAGAAGCTGATGCTGATTCAGCCCAACTACGATTACCGCGCGCTGTCTGCAGACCAGAAAGAACAAAAGGCAGTCCGTGAGTCTTTTGCCTCCTCCACCATTGCGGGCTTTACCATTGAGGAAGAGGAAAACGGCCAGTTGCTGATCGATCTTACGCCATTCCTGCTGAGAGATGCCCACGGCGCTGCCGATAAAATCAGGGGAATGAAGCAAGGCAGCTACAGTTTGAATGAGGCCCGTTCCGCTGTGTATATGCCCAATACCCGGAACTTTCCACAGAACACAGAAATGGAAGCCAGCATTACGTTTACAGGTGGTGCCGATGCAGGAAGGCTGGTACGCACCGTAGCTCCTTCTACCGAAGCCATCACCCTGCGCATGCACCATTCCTTTGTGGCATTGCCCGACAACAATTACCAACCCCGCAAATACGATATACGCAGCGGCTATTTTGGAATCAGCTTTTTCGATTACAGCAGCGACCTCAGCCAGCCCATCGAAAAAATGTTTATCTCAAAACACCGGCTGGCAAAAAAAGATCCGACTGCTGCAGTGAGCGAACCGGTAAAGCCCATAGTGTATTACCTGGACAACGGCACACCGGAACCCATTCGTTCTGCCCTACTGGAAGGCGGGCGCTGGTGGAACCAGGCTTTTGAGGCGGCAGGTTACAAAGATGCATTTATTGTAAAAGTACTGCCCGACTCTGCAGACCCGATGGATATCCGCTACAACATGATCAACTGGGTACACCGTTCTACCAGGGGATGGAGTTACGGATCTTCTGTAACTGACCCGAGAACCGGCGAAATCATTAAGGGGCAGGTAACACTGGGATCTCTGCGGGTACGACAGGATTACCTGATCTTCACAGGCTTGCTTGCACCATTCGAAAATGGCAAGCCGGTTCCTGAAACCATGCGTCAGGCAGCATTACAGCGCCTGAGACAGTTGTCTGCACATGAAATCGGGCATACCCTGGGGCTGCAGCACAACTATGCTTCCAGTGTGAACAACCGGGCTTCTGTTATGGATTATCCGCACCCCGATGTGTTCATTAACCAGGAAGGGAAATTGGATTTTTCTAAAGTTTACACCAACGAAATCGGAGCATGGGATAAGCGTGCAATTATGTACGGTTATACCGATTTCCCGAACGGAACCAATACAGACCTTGCCCTGAATCAGCTGCTGGAAGAGAATACCCAAAAAGGGTTGTTGTTTATCGCTGATGCCGATGCAAGGGCTGCCAGCGGGTTTCATCCCAACGCGCATTTATGGGACAACGGAAAAGACCCTGTAAGCGAACTGAAGCAGGTACTGGCTGTACGCCAAAAAGCCCTGGACCAGTTTTCTGAAAATGCGGTCAGCAGCAATACCCCACTGAGCAAACTGGAAGATGTGCTGGTACCGGTATACAATTACCATCGTTACCAGGTAGAAGCTGCCAGCAAACTGATCGGGGGCATCAACTACAATTATTCCGTTCGCAACGATAACCAGCAGGCTCCTTCCGTATTGCCCAATGCCCTGCAGGAAGCGGCTTTAAAAGCTGTGCTGAATTGTCTTTCCCCGGATGTACTTACCCTTTCAGAAAAGATTGTGGGCATTATTCCTCCCCGCCCGCCCATGTATTATGGTGTAGGTGAACTCTTTGCCAAGAGAACCGGAATGAGCTTTGATGCATTATCTGCTGCAGAGGCCCTGAGCAATTTCCAGCTCAGTTTTATTTTTAATGCAGAAAGGGCCAACCGGCTGGTTCAATTAAAAGCCAGAGCCAACACCATTGGATGGGACAATGTATTGGATGCGGTGATCAACTCCACCTGGAAAGCCGCGCCTGAAAAGGGCCTGAAAGGTGCTGTACAAAAGCAGACACAACAAATGGTATTGACCTGGTTGCTGGGGCTGAGCCAAAGCGAGCAGAGCAATTACGCAGTAAAAGCCATTTGCTACGACCGGCTGGAATCCCTGAAAAAATATGCGGAGCTGATGAGCAAAACAGCTGCGGATAAAAGTCATTATACCTATGCAGTGGAGCGCATTAAAAATCCTAAAGACATTGCATTGCCACAGCACAAAGAAATTTCTCCCGGCGCACCGATCGGTTGCGATTTTGAATAACTAAAGTGTCCGGAGATTGCCTGTTGATCTGGCGATTACCTGTGAATCATAAAAAAGGCTTGATGCAGTTTGCATCAAGCCTTTGATTTTTTATATGGGATATATTTAAACCAGCATTCTCACGGGCTCTTCCAGCAACTGCTTCAATGTTTGCAGGAATGCAGCGCCTGTTGCGCCATCCACCACTCGGTGGTCGCAACTCAGGGTCACTTTCATAACATTGCCCGGAACAATCTGTCCGTTCTTTACCACGGGCTCTTCGGCTATTCCGCCTATTGCAAGGATGCAGGAATCCGGAGGATTGATGATGGCTGTGAACTGATCGATGCCAAACATACCGAGGTTGGAAATGGTGAAAGTGCTGCCTTCCCAGTCTGCCGGTTGTAATTTTTTATCTTTAGCTTTCTGTGCAAATTCTTTTACCTCTGCACCAATCTGGCTCAGCGATTTACCATCCGCAAAGCGGACAACGGGTACCAGCAGGCCATCTTCTACCGCAACTGCAACACCAATATTGATGTGGTCGTTGTAGCGGATGAAATCGCCCATCCAGCTGCTATTGACTTTTGGATTCTGCTTCAGGGCCATGGCTGTTGCTTTCACAACCATATCATTAAAGCTGATTTTCACCTTGGCCACTTCGTTCATTTTGGCGCGGGCTGCAATAGCCGCATCCATGTTGATACTCATGGTCAGGTAAAAATGTGGTGCAGTAAACAGGCTCTCACTCAGGCGCTTGGCAATTACCTTACGCATCTGAGATACCGGAACATCCGTGAAACTTACCTGTCCGGTTACAGCAGGTGCAGCGGCCGTTGTTGCAGGTTTTGCAGCAGGAGTTGCTGTTGCCGCAGCAGGAACATAATTTTCTACATCTGTTTTGGTGATTCTTCCGTTGTCGCCGGAGCCTTTTACATAACGAAGGTCCAGTCCTTTTTCTGCAGCCATCTTTCTGGCAAGCGGAGAAGCAAAGATTCTTCCTTCATTCACTACGGCTTCCGTAACTGGTGCAGGTGACGCTGCCGGAGCAGGTGCAGACTGTGCAGCCGGTGCCGGGGCAGCGGTTGCTGGTGCGGGTTGGGTTCCACAGGATTTTACTGCAGCTACAATTGCCGCCACATCCAATCCTTCCTTACCTATAATACAGAGTAAATCGTTTACCAAAATCTTCTCTCCCGCCTTTGCACCCTGATAAAGCAAAATACCATCCTTGTAACTTTCCAGTTCCATGGTAGCTTTATCTGTTTCAATATCTGCCAGCACTTCTCCTTTCTTTACGGTATCTCCGATATTCTTTTGCCATCCTGCAATAACGCCTTCGGTCATGGTATCACTCAAACGGGGCATCAGCACCACTTCTTCCATAGCTGAAATGTCGAGTCCGGATGAAGCTGTTGCCGGAGCCACCGGGGCTGGCTCAGCTGCTACAGGTGCAGCGGGAGCAGGCTGTGGTGCAGGTGCTGCCGCACCTCCGGAATGCTGTTTGATCAGCTCCGAAATATCTTCACCCGGCTTTCCTAAAATTGCCAGGAGATCGTTCACCTGAAGCTTTCCTCCGTCGGGGGTACCAATATGCAATAATATTCCGTCCTGGTAGCTTTCCAGCTCCATGGTTGCCTTATCTGTTTCAATTTCAGCCAGTAAATCACCTTTTTTTACATTGTCTCCCACATGCTTATGCCATGCAGCAATCACACCTTCTGTCATGGTATCACTTAAACGGGGCATTAAAATCACTTCAGCCATCTTCTTTGTATGCTTTAAATGAGCCGTGAAATTACATTAAAAATCAACTTAGTTGTATCTTATACACATGAAAAAGGTTGGATGAGGCAAATCTGCCTGCTCCAACCTCTCTTTAAAGCATTATTCTTCCAGAATCGGCTACTGCCCCTGTGCCAGGCTGTACGCTTTCTTATCGCCCCACTTGTTCAACAGTTCGGTTGAGCAAATTTTGAAATCGGTCATCAGGCGCTTGTACAATTCCAGAATATCGGTTTGGGTTACGGGTACATCCCCAATGCTCTCAAAACGACAGGTATATTGGTTCACCAGGTTGGTGAATACGGATCCTTTTGGCCATACCTGGGTACCACGGTTGCTGATCGTAACCAGTTTAAACAGGTCTCTGGTATGCTGCAGGCATTTTTCTGCCACCGCAGCCGGCTGCTCGTTGCTCTCGATGAACATATCCACCCCAACAATATACTCCTCTTCATTTTCCACCGATTCCAGCATTGGATTGTTTTTCAGGCGGCAAATAGAGGGTATTACAGAATGGTTGTCTAGTAATGGTTTGGGATTGTGCTGGGGTTCCTTGCCAAAATTGCCGATGATGGCCCCGGCAAATTCTGTGGTATTCAACGAAGGTGTATTGCGGTCGCCGAAATCTCCTGTATGCCTGCCGCTTTCGAGGGTATACAGTAAAGCGTTTTCGATCATGGCAGCTGTTTCCATTAAACCAAGATGGCGCAGCATTCCCAGACCACTCAGTAAGAGCGCAGTCGGGTTGGCGATGTTTTTTCCGGCAATATCCGGTGCTGTACCGTGTACTGCTTCAAAAATGGAAATATGGTCTCCGATATTGGCGGAAGGGGCAAAACCCAGTCCTCCAACCAATCCCGCACAAAGATCACTTACAATATCACCCTGCAGATTGGTCAGCACCACCACATCAAACAAATCTGGCTTACTTACCAGTTTCATACAGAGATCGTCTACAATCACATCATCCGCATTCAGGTCGGGGTATTGTCTGGCAATTTCATAAAATACATCCAGGAACAATCCGTCGGTCAGCTTCATGATATTGGCTTTGTGCCCGCAGGTGATTCTCCTGGCCCCTTTCTTCTGGGCCATTTCAAAGGCATATTTAATTACCTGCATGCTGCCCTGTCGGGTGATGAACCTGCGGCTGAGTGCCACATCATTGGTGATCATATGCTCCACACCACCATAGGTATCTTCGATATTTTCCCTCACAATGGTGATATCAATGGGGATACCTGCCTTGCTGAACACTGTATCTACCCCGTGAAGGGTCTGAAATGTTCTTTTATTTGCATATGTATTCCAGGTTTTGCGGGCGGTTACGTTCACACTTTTAACCCCTTTCCCTTTGGGGGTTTCCATGGGTCCCTTGAACAAAATTCCCAGAGATTCGATTGTTTCCTGTGCTTCAGGGGTCATTCCGTTACTGTATCCCTTGTCGAATACCCACTTTCCCATATCCACATAATTGTACTCCAAAGGCACTTTGGCAGCCTCAAAAACAGACAGGACGGCATCCATAATTTCCGGGCCGATTCCATCTCCCTTGGCAACAGCAATCTTAATCATATTCGTTATTTTTTCAGTGGTGCAAAGGTATGAACCATCGGTACAAATTCTGTGTTAAATCGAATGAATATTCCTATATTATCGGTCAAATAGACCATCAATTTCCTTATTTTTACCACGAACAATCCCGTACCCATGACATCAAAAATTTCAGAGGGCATAGAAATTACGGTAGAAACCTTCTACCAGGCAGATTACAGCAATCCGCTTAAAGGAGAGTTCATGTTTGCTTACCGCATCACCATCGAAAATCACAACAAGTTCACCGTTAAATTGCTCAGAAGACACTGGTTCATTTTCGACAGCAATGCCGAACACCGTGAGGTGGAAGGAGAAGGTGTGGTAGGGGTTCAGCCGGTACTGCTTCCCGGGGAAAACTACCAGTACGTAAGTGGTTGTAACCTTAAAACCGAGATGGGTAAAATGTATGGCAGCTACCAGATGGAAAATGAGAACACCAGACAGTTGTTCTCTGTGAACATTCCTTCTTTCGATCTGATTGCACCTTCCAAGTTAAACTAATACCTTTTTAAGACGGCTTGTATTTGGATTCTTCAAATAACCGGGCAGGGTCCTTTTCCATCAGGTTTTTCAGGCTGACCTGCTTGTTTTTATCCATCCATTTTTTTACAATCTGCCATCCGGTGAACTGGCCGATATTGCCGGGAGACCCTTCTCCCAGTAACTGGGTCATTGGTCCGTCCACCATATAATCGCGGGTTACCTGCGGATCCGATTTATAGAGCAATTCATTTACCATAAACATACTCCAGATATTGCGTTCGTTTTTATAGCAGGCTTCGAGTTGTGTTTTGGTATAGCCGGTTTTAAGGGTATCGGGCAGTTCCGGCAGAAACTGATCGAGCAGGTAGAGTTTCTTTCCGGCTTCTACCATTTGTTCCACCAGTGGTTTTCCGGGATTTTGGGGCGGATACATATCATCGATGATATTGCGCAAAACATTTACGGGCATATAGGCTTTATCGAACCTGCGGGATACAAAAGCCGGATACATGGCCTGCCCCTGTTCACTGGCATAGATCGGATGGTCTTTCCCGAGATAGAGCTGCAGTCCTACTGCTACAGCATTCTGTGTTAATATACAACCGTAACTATCGATGGGGCCAATAAAACTGATCAGTTTTTCAGGCAACTTATAGTTGGGAAAATAATAGTGTATATATCGGAATCCCTGCTTCACCTGGTTGCTGATTAGCTGCAGATCGCCGAACAGCGCATCCGTATTGGCATATACAGACTGGTAACTGCGCAGAAATGCCGGCACATCGCGGGGTGCAAGATCGGGGGTGGTACCCAGAATATTGAACATGAAGTCCTGAGCAAATCCGGGATATTTTTGAACCAGCCGATCCATAGATGCATTCAGATGCAGGGTATCTGTTGCAAAGAAATCTTTTTCAAACCTATGTGTGGTAAGGGTTACAGCAACGCCCGACACATCTGGCAACTGCCTGCCCTGCCTGCATGAAAGCAGCAGAACAACTAGCAAAAGGGCTAAAACAGGCTTCTTCATGATGCGAATTAACGGAAAGGATAGTGATGATGTTGTTAAATTGATGAAATTTGTTCCATGAAGATTTTTATTGCACAACAAAATTATCATATTGGCAATTTCGAATACAATACCAATAAGATCATTGAAGCCATTGAAACAGCCAAAGCTGCGGGCGGAGAACTGATTCTGTTCAGCGAAATGAGTGTTTGTGGTTACCCGGCAAGAGATTTTGTGGAGTTCAATGATTTCATAGACCAGTGCAATACTGCCATTGAAAAAATCAAAGCGCATGCAGACACCATTGGCGTACTGATTGGCAGCCCTTCCAGAAACACTGAACACAAGGGAAAGAGCCTTTTTAATGCAGCTTATTTTTTATACGAAAAAGAAGTGAAGGCGGAGATTCATAAAACCCTGCTGCCCACCTATGATGTATTTGATGAGTACCGCTATTTTGAACCGGCCTTTGAATGGAAAGTAGTGCCGTTCAAAGGAAAAAAACTGGCAGTCACTATTTGTGAAGATATCTGGAACCTGGGCGATAATCCACTGTACAGAATCTGCCCTATGGACGAGCTGATGCTTCAGCAGCCAGACATCATGCTCAATTTAAGCGCTTCTCCATTTGATTATACACACGATGAAGACCGCAAAGCCGTGATCAAATCGAATGTATTGAAATACAAGATCCCGCTGTTTTACTGCAATGCAGTAGGCAGCCAGACAGAGATTGTTTTTGACGGAGCTTCACTGGTATTCGATAAAGATGCCAACCTCTGCAAAGCCCTTCCGATGTTCGAAGAAGCATTGGTGGAAGTGGATCTGAACGATAACGGCACCATCAATGCACCTATAGTGGAACCAGCGAGCAGGGTACCCGATAAGGAACTGACACCGGAAACATTAGAAGAAGAACTGAATATTGCGCAGATTTATCAGGCGTTGCTATTCGGAATCCGCGATTATTTTCAAAAAATGGGGTTCAAGAAAGCCATCCTGGGTTCTTCCGGTGGAATAGACTCTGCCGTTACACTGGCATTGGCCTGTGATGCACTGGGTGCAGAAAATGTACGGGCCATTTTAATGCCCTCCCCTTATTCCACCGACCATTCAGTAGACGATGCCGTTCAGTTGAGCCGGAACCTGAACAACCCTTACGACATCGTTCGCATCAGCGATGTATACGACAGTTTTTTAAAAACCCTGAACCCGATTTTCGGGGATCTTCCGTTTTCACTGGCCGAAGAAAATATTCAAAGCAGAAGCAGGGGTAACCTGCTGATGGCCATTGCCAATAAATTCGGATACATCCTTTTGAACACGTCAAATAAAAGTGAACTCTCTACCGGTTATGGTACACTCTATGGAGATATGGCCGGAGGGCTGGGCGTTTTGGGAGACTGTTACAAACTGCAGGTATATGCATTGGCCAGGTACATCAACCGCAACGGAGAAATCATACCCAATAACATCATCGAAAAAGCGCCGAGTGCGGAACTGCGGCCCGGGCAGAAAGACAGCGACAGTTTACCTGATTACAGCATACTGGATAAACTACTTTACCAGTACATTGAAAAACGCAGAGGGCCTGCCGAAATCAAGGCACAGGGTTTTGATGCTGCATTGGTAGACCGCACATTGAAAATGGTGAACAACAACGAATACAAGCGCAATCAGTTTTGTCCGATCATTCGTGTTTCACCCAAAGCATTTGGTGTAGGCCGAAGAATGCCGATTGTGGGCAAGTACCTGAGTTAAATTCATCGGATCAGCAAAACGGAACCGGATTGATTGAAGGGGGTATTGTTGGGACCGATCCCTTTTACTACCCAAATAAAAGCGCCTCCATCGGGCAAGCTTCCGTTGACCCTTCCATCCCAGGATGCGGCCGGATCATCCGTTGCAAACACCTTGTTGCCATAGCGGTTAAAAACTTCGATGGAAATCACTTTCACCTGCACCGGACGAAATTTCAACCGGTCGTTGATTCCGTCTCCATTGGGTGAAAACGCAGTGGGCACATGTACTGCCGGACCTCTTCCATAGGTAATGCAAACTTCATCCTTACGGATACAAACACTGTCGTATCCCCAAACAGTAATGGTATAGCATTGGTTCTGCCCTCCGGTTACATAAGGACTGGCAATCCTCGTATCGGACAATCCAAATGCAGGCTGCCACAAATAACTGTTCACCTGTGATTTTTTTACCGGCATTTCATAGGGAACATCAAAAGAAATGGTTGTATCCGGGCCTGCGTACGCATTGGGTACAGGATATACAAATGGCACTTTCACCATTGATGCACTACAGCCCTTATCGGTGGTAATGGTGAGCTGAACGGAATATCCCACGCGAACCGAATCGTTGAAACTGTAACCCAAACTTGCGTCGCGGCTTCGGGAAAACACCTGGGTTCCTCTTCCGGAAATATACTGCCATTGGTAACTGGTAATTGATCCCGAAGGAAAGGAGGAAAGATTGGTAAGCACGATGGGTTCTCCGCTGCAAATGGAATCCTTGTAACTGAAGTCGATGCTCAGATCAGGGAAATACTTCACCACCGTCCGCACCGTATCCTTACACCCCGTTGCATTAGACAGGGCCAGCATTACCGTATACTCCCCAGCTGCAGGATACTGAAATACCGGATAAACTGCATTGCTTTGATCCGTATCTGTACCATCCACACCAAAATCCCATCTATGACTCAGGGAGGATGCATTAGGGTTGTTGCTGAAAAAAGCAGGAGCTTTAGAACAGATCACCGGCTGTGCGGGAAGGTAGGCCCTGCACTCCATTACCACCAGATCAAACTCCGCACGATGTACATTGATGAGATTACCATTTCTGTACTCACCTATCTCCAGCACGATGGTGTAATTACCTGTTTTCCGGGGCGTTCCTGTAAGTACCCCGGTAACAGGATCAATTGAAAATCCGGAACCTATGCCAAAGGGCTCTGCTACCGTATAGCCATTGGCATAGGGAATTTCGTCGAGCAGGGTATTTCCTTCTCCGGTTTTACCAATTGCTTTTCCAAAGCTGAATCTCAACTCGTCTCCGTCCGGATCCGAATACCTGAACCGATAACTGTAAGGCTTATCCAGACAGGCTGTTAAGGAGGAATCATTGATCATAACCGGAGAACTGTTTACCAGCGCTGTTCCCGGAGGAGGAATTTTGGTTACATAGGTAAGCGCCTGGCCCGGAACAATTACACCTGTCGCCATCTCGGAACCACTGTTCCAGGATTCATAGCTGAGATTTTTCTGATCGGCTGCACGACAACAATCACTGATGTATACCAGGTACCCTTTATCGCTGGCAGGCAGTACCACATCAGCAGCATATTCAATCAGGTCGCAGCATACATCCGGAGGATTCATTCCGCAGAAAGTAGCCTTGGTATTGTCCAGTCTTCTTTTTGAAACCTGATCCAATTTAATTTTAAACTGATTGGTGGGCGGGGTGCGTTCAATTGTATTGAAGAACCAGATATACGGCTCATTCAGATCGGAATAGCTCTTGCAGTTCCGGTATATTTTATAAGTAATGCGATAAGTAGCCGAATTGGCATCACCCGAAATATAGGTATAGTTGAGCTCTCCTCCATAAAACTGGGAAGCATACCCATCTTCACTGATACCTGAGAACAGGCAGAACAGCAATACAGTAATTATAGTCCGGATGTTGCCCATCATAAATTCATACTAAAATATGAGCTTTCCCCGATTCCTGTTCAGCAAAATGATGAACGCGCTAATGCCAGTATAAAAGTACTTTTAACGGCTTTTATGTACTACCAGTAGCGGCAGGTGAGAATGGAATGCCAGTTTTTTGGTACTGCTCCGGATAAAGAGTTTTTCAAAAAAACTGTGCCGTTTTGGTATTGATATAATCATATTCACCTTATGGCTGTCGGCAAAATCATTTACGCCATCCACATATTCCTTGTTTTTGGTAAAATGATATTCCGGATCAAATTCCTGCAGTAAAGTGTGCACGGCAAAACCTTCACCCATCATACTGGCAGGATATTTTTTATTGGATTCTTCTATGTCTACTTCAATATTAAACACCAGCAGTTTTGCATGTGTATCCTTGATCAGTTTGCGGATCAGGTTCACCGGAATAAACTGATCTGCATGATCAAAATCACAGGCCAGCATAATGGTATCTACTTTAACGAATCTTGCCTGCGGAGGAATAATCAGCACAGGTACACCCATTGCACCTGCAACAGAAATGGTGTTGCTGCCAATCAGGGTTTCCTCCAGTGCACCGCCTCCTGTAATTCCCATGATGATCAGTTCAATGGGTTCTTCCTGGGCAATTTGTTCCAGTCCGCCGGTGATGGAACCATATTCCACCATCGTATCTACCTGAACTTTTGTTCCCGGAAACTTCGCCAGCAACTCGGACCTGAAACGTTCCACATTGTTGTTGGCAGTATCCTTGTAGGAATCCAGTTCCAGCATTTGTACACCCGGCATCAGCGGATCCAATGCCACAGGAAGTTCATATGCATGAAACAAGAGTATTTTTTTGGCATTCACCTGACCGGCAAAATGCAGGGCATATTCAGCGGCATTGGCGGCTGTAACAGAAAAGTCGGTTGGTACAATGATGGTATTCATATGCTTTGTATTACTGTAAATTTCCAACATAATTTACATATAAAATATGACATAGATCATTGATTCCGGCAGATAAACAGGTGCAGCAAAAAGCCCTGCTGCTTTTTTGGGCAACAGGGCTTGCAACAGCTTATTTTATAAGGAGTTAGATATTCTCAATGATCCCGGCAACTCCCTGACCGCCACCTACACAGGCAGAGACCATTCCATATTTTTTATTCAGCCGCTTCATATCGTTGAGTACCTGCACAGTCAATTTACTTCCCGTACAACCCAGGGGATGTCCCAACGCAATAGCGCCACCATTGATATTTACTTTGGCAGGATCCAGACCCAGTTCGCGGATCACGGCCAGCGATTGCGACGCAAACGCTTCATTCAGTTCAATGAGGTCTATATCTGCGAGGTTCATACCGGCCTGTTTCAATACTTTTGGAATGGCTGCAACCGGGCCTATACCCATGATTCTCGGATGCACACCTGCAGAAGCACAATTCACCAGTCTGCCGATTGGCTTTAATCCCAACTCATTAATCATGCGTTCACTCATCACCAGTACGAAAGAAGATCCGTCGCTGGTTTGTGAGGAATTACCAGCAGTAACTGTTCCGGTAACGGAGAAAGCTGGTTTTAATTTAGACAGGCCTTCCACTGTTGTATCGGCCCTCAAACCTTCGTCGGTATCCACTACATAAGAGCGAACTGCCTTCTTTCCTTTTTCGTTCACATAAGTTTCCTCTACGGTAATCGGAACAATCCCGCTTTTGAAATAACCATTCTCAATGGCCACTTTGGCTTTTTGGTGAGAATGATATGCAAATACATCCTGATCCTCTCTGGAAACATTGTATTCTTTGGCTACTGCTTCTGCAGTAAGTCCCATGCTCAGATAATAGTCTGGTTCATCTTTTGCAATTGCATAAGAAGGTACGGTTTTCCAGCCCGTGGTAGGAACCAGGCTCATGCTTTCGGTTCCACCGGCAACAATACACTCGGCCATACCGGTTCTGATTTTTGCAGTGGCCATGGCAATACTTTCGAGGCCGCTGGCGCAATAGCGGTTGATGGTAATTCCCGGCACGTCAATTCCAAGTGCTTTTGCAGCGATGATTCTTCCGAATTGCAAACCCTGCTCTGCCTCCGGCACCGCATTTCCTACAATCACATCATCTACCCTGTTGGGATCCAGTTGTGGAACAGAAGCCACAAGGGCTTTGATAACTTCAACAGCCAGGTCATCGGATCTGAAAAAGCGAAACCCGCCTCTTTTACTTTTGGTAATTGCAGTACGAAAACCTGCTACGATGTATGCTTCCTGCATAAAATGAATTTTATAGATCAAATGTAGGGAAAATGATTAAAAGTTGTTTATGCAACTAAATTAAGATAATTCAGCATTTCATTCTATTTTCGCTAAAAGATTCTTTTGTACAAGCTGATCAGAAACCTCCTATTCTGCTTCCCGCCTGAGGAAGTACATCATTTTGCCATGGGTTGTCTCAAAATGGGAACCCGTATCTCTTTGACCGATACCCTGATCCGAAATGCCTTTCAGTTCCGTTCCAACCAACTGGAAAAAGAAGTTTTTGGTCTGCGCTTCCCCAATCCTGTTGGTTTAGGCGCCGGATTTGATAAAAATGCCTGCTACCTGAACGAACTGGAGGCGCTGGGCTTTGGCTTTGTAGAAATCGGAACCGTAACCCCCAGGGCACAGCCGGGTAATGAAAAGCCCCGCCTGTTCCGGCTTCCTCAGGATAAAGCGCTGATCAACAGGATGGGATTCAATAACGATGGTGTTGCCGCTGTAAAAGAGCGACTGATTAACTGGAACAATACAGCCAATTCCCAAATGATCATTGGCGGTAATATTGGAAAAAATAAAATTACCCCCAACGAAGATGCGTGGAAGGATTATAAAATCTGCTTCAACGAACTGCACAACGAAGCCCACTATTTTGTTGTGAATGTGAGTTCACCCAATACCCCCGGCTTAAGGGAACTGCAGGAGAAAGAGGCGCTTCGCCGGATTTTCGGGGAGTTGCAAAACGACAATGCCGGTAAATCCAAATCCAAGCCGCTGCTCCTGAAAATAGCACCGGACCTTACACAGGAGCAACTGGATGATATCATTGATCTTTCATTTGAAATGAAGCTGAGCGGGCTGGTAGCCACCAATACCACCATCGACCGCAGCATGCTCAGTCCTGCCGGTATTCAAAAAAGCGAAGCCGTTGGTATGGGCGGTTTAAGCGGAAAACCGGTACAGCAACGATCCACCGAAGTGCTTTCCTATCTTTCGGACAATACCAACCGGGAAATACCCATCATTGCAAGCGGGGGTATCTTCACCGGCGAAGATGCGGCAGAAAAATTCAGCAAAGGCGCCTCACTGGTACAGGTTTGGACGGGGTTTGTGTACGAAGGCCCTGCCATAGCCAAAAAAATCTGTACCTGCCTGGCCCGATAAGCAAACAGCGATCAACTGTATATTTGCAAATAAGCTAAACATCATGGAGCATCTTTTTACCACCGAAAGTTTAATCAGCTTTCTGATACTGACCATTCTTGAAGTTGTATTGGGCATTGATAATGTCATTTTTGTAAGCATCATCCTCAACAGGATGCCCAAAGCCATTCAGAAAAAAGGAAGGATGATCTGGATGATTACCGGTATCATTAGCAGAACCGTTTTATTATTTGGCCTGAGTTGGCTCTTGTCTCAAAAAGGGAAGCCGGTCTTCAGTGCATTTGGCAAGGATTTCGATCTCGCGAGCCTGGTAATGCTGGCAGGTGGTTTGTTCCTGATTTATAAGACGGTAAAAGAGATCCACCACAAACTGGAGGGAGAAGAAGCAGCTGCTTCCGGAGTTGCAACCAAACCCCTCGGTTTTGGCGCAGGCGTATTTCAAATTATTCTGATCGATATGGTGTTCAGCTTCGACAGCATCATTACTGCAGGGGGAACAGCCAAACACATTGAAGTCATGATCAGCGCAGTGGTCATTGCCATGATCATCATGTTTTTATTCAGCCCGGCCATTTCTGCATTCATTCATAAACATCCTACTTTAAAAATGCTGGCCTTATCGTTCCTGGTAATGATCGGTTTTGTTTTACTGGTAGAAGGCTGGGATGCAGAGGGCACACATGATCTTCACCTGAAGAACTATGTGTACTTCGCCATGGCATTCTCCTTTATTGTGGAACTGCTGAATATGCGGATGCGCAAGGGTATACTACAGCCGAAACCTGTTGAACTCCGTGAACCCAGCATTAAAGATCTCAACGACGATGGTTATTCCGATATGGCTAAATAAGTGCTGTTAGAAATCGAATCCCAGTGCGAAATAATAAACAGGCTTACCTCTGAAAATTCCTTTCATAGGCCAGCCGGCATCAAATTTCAGGAAATACCCCAGTAAGGTGCTCCTGGCACCAAAGCCATACCCACCGGCAAAAGGTCCCAGTCCACCTGCATCTACCTTAACTACAACGGAAGAGTTCGGATCTGTATAGATATCGCCAGGACGCTTGATGCCATTGTATTTACCATTCCATGCAGTTCCCAAATCGATGAACTGCACCAGCTGGAAGTTGCGAATGAATGCGTTGTTGATGGGCTTATTGATAAAGGTAGAAAACACAGGTAACCTGAATTCACTGTTGATGACAAAC
Organism: Sediminibacterium sp.; assembly: GCA_028687975.1. GTDB lineage: Bacteria > Bacteroidota > Bacteroidia > Chitinophagales > Chitinophagaceae > Sediminibacterium. Next base: position 5,299 of record JAQTZD010000025.1, on the reverse strand, counting down.
GCATTATTTCCATTGGCAATATTCTGCCGATAGCCCCGCATATTCACTGCCAGTGTCTGAAACGCATAGGTCTGATCTGCTGCAGGTGTATTGGCTCCATTAAACTTAGGCCCGATCCAGCCATCTACCCCACCGAGGTAATAAATTAACTTTTGTGGTCCCCAGGAAAAATCCGCTGCAGCCCTACCAGCCCAGATGAAGTTCCGGTAGATTTTGTGATAGTACCTCGCATCAAAGCCAAAATTCAATGTTGGCTTTCCTTTGTACAGTTTATTGTCGGTCAGGGGCATATTCACGTCCATGAATATTTTGTACCGCAATCCATCCCAGATATTCTGTACAGGATTAAGTGTATTGTCGTGAACGTATTCAAAGCGGGACAACAGGAACTTAGACAAGGTATCCGGATAAGCCAGCGCTGCCGGATTGGGCAATCCGCTTACATTATCATATGGACGAAGAACACCTCTGTCGGTCCTTAATCCAACTGTTACCCGAAAGCTCTTTACTTCATTGATGGCATACTTGGCATTCACCTGATACAAGTTGGTGATCAGCATATTATTGAACTGACTGCCAAAAAAATTGGTCACATTGCTTCTGTAATAAGTAACCCCCCAGTCGATCCGCTTCCGCAGATTCTGGAAGGAGAACAAAATATCTTTATCGCGAAGGTTGGTTCCGAAACGGAGTCCGGCCACAAACTTGATGTCTTCGAACAATTCCACTACACCCACCCGGAAGGTGAAATTGAAGTCGTTGCCATTGTTCAGCTGAATAGGTCCGTTACCACCTCCATAAGGCTGATATTTGTTGATGAGTACATTATTGGAGAACCCGCTCAACACATAATCGGCATTGAATTTTTTCCGGTAATCGAATAACCGGGTTTTAGCCAGAGAACTTTGCTTTTTGGCAGTAGTTAATGGTATCTGAGGCAGTACAAAACCTGTATCCGGTTTTTCATCTGCAAATTCATTCTGAAAGAAATCTTTTGCTTTTTTAACCGTGTCGGTCACCAATGGTTTTTGTGTATAAACAATTGCCTTGCCTTCAACTGCTTTCTTTTCTTCCATCACCTTGCGGACATACTCAGTTGGCTTGGGATTCACATTTCGTTTATTCAAAGCAACTTCATCTACCTTCAGCTTATAAAGGAATTTGAAATCGCCCTCTCTTCTTACTTCGCTTACCTGTCCGTTATTTCCTGCAATCCTGGTTTCCAGCAAACTGCTCTGGTAGTTGGTAATGGGGAAGGTATAGGTAGAATCTTTGTACACCTGAAAATAACTAACGCTATCCGGTTCCTGCTTCTGCCAGGCCATCAGTGTGGAATCAAATTCTTTTGGCGCAGGGTTGCGTAATATTTCATCCCCTATGTAGTACAGGGTATCCAATCCATTGCGTTGTGTTGCAAAGAAACCTGCCCATCTGTTGGCAATACCATTTTCATCCGACACAAAAGTGAAGTGATTGGTATTGTATTGCATAGGATATTTCGCATTCCCGAATTTCACATTGGTCAGCCGGGTAATTTGTTTTTCCTTGCTGTCGTTCAGAAGATCTACCATGAAAATATTATAGGGATGTCTGCCAGGAATTACGGTATCCTTATCCGGCGCAAGCGGACCCGGACGGTTGGATGAAAAAATGATTCCTACCCTGTTGGGAAAACTGACCATAGTTGGTGTAAGATCATCGTAAACGTCGCTGGTAATCTGGGTAGCTTTCTGCTCTTCAATTTTATAGGTATAGATATCGGTATGTCCGTTTTTAACAGCGCTCATGACCAGTGTATTGGCATCGAGCATGAAGGAGGCATCCAGAATCTGGTCGAACCCATCGATGGTTTGTTTATATCTTTTGTACCGGGCAACCAGATCGTATACAAACATTTTGATTTTGCCCATTTCCCAGTAAATCACCAGCAATCGGGAACCCTTACCATCCCATGCCAGGATCGGGTAAGTGGGATTTACATCTGCCATATTGGTCTTCACGCCGGTCTTCAGCAGCACTTTGGTATCATAAAAATTCTCGATCAGCTTAACGCTGTAAAGTCCTTTATTGAATTCCAGCGAAGCATATGTATTACTCTTGGGGTTGGGATTGGCCTGGAAACGGAAATAATCCTTTTTGGTAATTTCTTCTGTAACACTCAACTGACCCTTTACCTGGTTGCGGCGCTGGCGGATATCCTTGATGTAACGCTCCTGCTGAAACTGCATAAAGTCGTTCAGTACATCTTTGAATTTTCTTTTGCAAATCCGCAAACAGGCGCTATTGATGTTCTTGTAAATCCGGGACAGGTATAACAGATAGGTGATGTTTTCCTTCCGGTATTTCTCGCCGATATAATTCCAGAATGCATGGCCGGCAAGGACCGGTTTTTCGAATGCCAGCTGATAAAAAGAATTGTACCGTCCGCTGAGCATGGCACTTTTCAACAGGTCATCTTTTTCTGTGCTCCAGGGTTCTGCGGCATAAGATACATATCCGTCTACCATCCATTTGGGCAGATCGAGCAAAGCCTGGTTGCTGGCAAACTCGCCGATATCATCCCCAAACAAGAGATTGTCGGTGAGTACACGGGCAATCCCCTCTCTCACCTGCCTGCGCAGGTTGGCATGGTTTCCGTCGAAATAAACCACCAGCTTGTTGTTCACCAGCTTGGTTGTGCCGCCGGGTGTTTGTAATTCTATGCCCAGTCCGATATTGGTACTTTTATAATCGTTGTAGCTATTGTACACTACTATATTCGCTCTACGCTGTAAAGAATATTCAATAAAATTTTCAACCGAGCGAAGTTCTTCTTCAGCAACCTGCGACACAAACTTTCCCAACTCCACCCCGCCCAGGGAAATGTAGGTGTTGAAATTATCTGACTGATAAAATTTCCAGTCAAATTTCTTGTGTTGAACGCGGTTCTTTCCAAACTCTACAGAATTCACCTGAGCGTTCCCCAGAAAGGGTAAAAGAAAAATGACAAAAAAAACTGCTTTGCTGATTCTATTCAATTGCATATCCGAACTTTGGCATTTAAAATTAGTCATTTACAATTAAAAGCTGGTAAAATTAGGTTTATGTTAAAGGTTAAGGTTTTCATATTTAATCCGGTTCAGGAGAATACATATATTCTGTACAACGAAGATCGCAAAGCGGTGATCATCGACCCGGGATGCTACTCCAAAGAAGAACAGGACAGCCTGGCCCGATTTATCAGCAATGAATCACTGGTTCCGGTTCAGCTGTTGAATACCCATTGCCACCTCGATCATGTATTTGGCAACAAATGGGTGTATGATACCTATCAAACCCCGCTTCATATTCATCCGCAAGAAGCTCCAATGTTACAAATGGCGCCTGTTTCCGGAGAAAAATGGGGTCTCCCTTTTACCAATTATTCCGAACCGCTTCACTTTCTGCACGAAGGAGATACCATTCACATCGGAAACGATGCCCTTCAGGTCATTTTTACTCCCGGGCATTCGCCGGCCAGCATTTGCTTTTACTGTGAGGCTCAGGGGTTTATCATTGGTGGAGATGTTTTGTTCAGGGAAAGTATTGGCAGATCGGACCTTCCGGGGGGCAACCACGAAACCTTACTGAACAGCATCAGAACCAAACTGTTTGTACTACCCGACGAAGTAAAAGTATATCCGGGTCACGGAATTACTACCTCCATTGGCTACGAAAAAAGAAACAATCCTTTTTTACAATAGCAACCCGGTTTATTGCAGGGCATTGTAGGAAGCCTGATAAGCAGTGATGAATATGGCGCCCAGGTTTTTATAAGGCGGCATATAATCGTCGAACTTCTCTTTGGAAGATCCGTTGAACCGGATGGCCAGGCTGCTCCATAAGGATGGCCAGTTCAGGTTATTACCCGACCGTAATTTTTCGCTGATCACATCAATCAGCCCCTGGTTAATGATGCCGGTACCTACCTGCTTGGAGGAAATAATATGTGCGCCGGGGCAAATTTCCAGGATCTCATTCAGTTTCTGGTAACCTCCGCAACTGCCCAGCAATACGAGTTTGGCTGAACCGGGAAGCTTATGAATGGTTTGGTTAACGTAATAACTGTGCCCGCGGTGAATGGCAACCGACGGATAAATTTTATTGTACTCGAGGTATTCAATCAAACTGTCCTGCGCCTTGTCGTCCAGTTCCTTCGTTTCATCCAGCGGCAGGTTGGCATAAATGGTAACAGGAATGCCTTTGGTAGAATTCACTTCTACCCAGTATGGTTTTTTCACAATTTTCCAGTTAGCGTTCCGGAATTTGTTCAGAAAAGCATTGAATACCACCATGCCGTCTTTGTCTCCGTAAAAGAACTGCTGCATCACTACCCTGCCGTTATTGTGTTCACGCAGCAGTTTCAGTGGAAGCTCATACACCGGCATAATGCCGAGCCTGGCAGAAAGATCTGAATTACTGCTGGAATCCAGCGACAGGAACATGGTTTTCAGCAAACTGTATATAACGATTCCGCGTTTTGACCCGATGTCTGTACAACGCTCCAGTTCATGCCCAACGTGCAGAAGGATCAACTTGCGAAGTGCCGGATCATAAATGCTTGCATAGGAGTCTGCCACATCCACTGCGTCTTCCAGCGAAGTGGTTTTATCCAGCCCGTCTACAAAGCCCACAATCAGCTTCTCGGCATCTTTTTTATCCATCCTGTTCAGAAAATCATCCAGCATATTGTATGCCGCTGCAATCTTGACAAATTTTTTATAGTAATCGTGTTTAACCCGCATCAGCAGTGAATCGGACCGGGGTATGTTCATCCGCGAAAAGATCCGGGGATATACACCACTCACAAAACTGGAAGTGTACATTTCCTGTTCTCCCAATACGGTTAAATAATAGAGCTCTTCCGCAGAAAGTCCTTCCAATCTTCTGAAACGGATCTTTTCATTTTGTGTATTGTGCAGCGCGTTGATTTCGTTAATAAACCCTTCAATAGCTTTGGACTTCAGTTTGGCAGTTAAGGTTTTTACTGCCATCGGGGTATCTCCCCTTTGCATACGGCCGGCATATTGAATCCGGGTTTGTACCAGCAGTTTAAAATACCCGATTGAAGAATCATTCATCACGTAGGGTGTAATGGAATCCATACTGGTAACACCCTTGTAAATATTGTCGATGAAAGGAAAATACATTCTGCCGGTAGAAGTGAGCGCCAGCCGGGATACCAGCTTTACCAGCGGATGGTTCACCGACTGTATTTTCTTGCCCAGTGCATTGGATGCGGCAGCATAGGTATAGAGTTCTTCCGGATCTCTCAATGCTG
>JAQTZD010000112.1 GCA_028687975.1 Sediminibacterium sp. | reverse complement strand
GGCCAATTGATGTATAAAACACATGCCGGCCTTTCCCTGGACTATGAAGTGAGTTGTACAGAACTGGATCTGTTGGTTGATCTGGTAAAAGCCCGCCCGGGAGTTATCGGCGCAAGGATGATGGGGGGAGGATTCGGAGGATGTACGCTCAATTTAGTGGAAACAGACCGGGTAGAGGAATTGATTCGTGCTGTTCAAATTTCTTATGAGCAGACCACAAATTTGCCATTGAATTACTATCTTGTTTCTGCTGCCGATGGCAGTGGTCGGGTTGACCACTGACCGGGCATGCACAAACGATTTGTATGCAATCATTACAGCCTGCCGATTACATTGTATTCCTGTGTTATTTCGTTATTGTAGCCGGTTACGGCTGGTGGGTGTATCAGCAAAAAAAATCAAAGTCTGCCAGTTCCACTGATTATTTTCTGGCAGAGGGGTCCCTTACCTGGTGGGCTATCGGGGCATCATTGATTGCTTCCAACATTTCTACGGAACAGTTCATAGGTATGAGTGGAAGCGGATTTAAAATGGGACTGGCTATCGCCAGCTACGAATGGATGGCTGCTGTTTCATTGATTGTAGTGGCCATCTTCTTCATGCCGGTTTACCTGAAAAACAAGATCTTCACCATGCCGCAGTTTTTACAAGTGCGGTACAATGGTACGGTGGCCATGATCATGGCTGTATTCTGGCTTTTGTTGTATGTATTTGTAAATCTTACTTCCATCTTATTCCTGGGCGCACTTGCTATCAGCAGCATCTCAGGATTTTCTTTCACACTCTGCATGATCGGTCTTGCTTTTTTTGCCATCCTGATTACACTGGGAGGTATGAAAGTAATTGGATACACCGATGTGATTCAGGTATTCTTTCTGATCCTGGGCGGCCTGGCAGCAACCTATATTGCACTGAACCTGGTGGCGGATCAAAACGGCACCAGTGGGGTATTGAACGGATTTGCGGTATTAACCGAAAAGGCCGATGATCATTTTCATATGATTTTCAAAAGAGACAATCCTTCTTATATGGACCTTCCCGGTCTCACCGTATTGCTTGGCGGACTCTGGATCGCCAACCTGAATTACTGGGGCTGCAATCAATACATAACACAACGAGCATTGGGCGCCGATTTGAAAACTGCACGGAATGGATTGTTGTTTGCCGGATTTCTGAAATTGCTGATGCCGGTTATTGTGGTATTGCCCGGAATAGCAGCATATGTATTGTATCAGCAAGGCTATTTCCAAACAGAAATGCTGCAGAATGGAGAAGTGAATCCAGACAGAGCCTATCCGGTATTATTGAACCTGTTACCGGTAGGATTGAAAGGACTTTCTTTTGCTGCACTTACCGCAGCAGTAGTGGCTTCGCTGGCAGGGAAAGCAAACAGCATCGCTACTATTTTTACACTGGATATTTATAAGAAGAAAGTGAACTCCGATGCAACTGAAAAACAGCTGGTGCGTGTAGGACGTATGTCTATTGTAGCTTCCATGATACTGGCGATGGCTGTGGCGCCCTTCATGGGGATAGATCAGAAAGGTGGTTTTCAATATATACAGGAGTATACGGGTTTTGTTTCTCCGGGGGTATTTGCCATGTTCTTCCTTGGCTTTTTCTGGAAGAAAACCACGTCTAATGCTGCACTCTTTGCAACCATCGGAGGCTTTGTTTTGTCGTTGCTCTTTAAGTCCCTGCCAGGCATTGCAGACCTCTCTTTCCTGACTTCCACCGGATTTGCCATTCCCAATGCGCAGGGCATTTACGAAATTCCTTTCCTTGATCGGATGGGCTTTGTATTTGCGATTTGTATTGCAGGCATGTGGATCATCAGCACCATTGAACAAAGAAAAGGGGTACGTACGCACGGCTTGGAAATTGACCGCAGTATGTTTAAGCTGCATCCGGCATTTGCAGTTGGCGTGCTGATCCTGCTTGGAATCATCGCTGCACTGTATGCCGTACTCTGGTAAACGCCTTATTTTCCGAATGCAGAAATATTGGTGCTGAAAATCTTCACGGCAATGGCGATTAAAATTACACCAAAGAATTTCCTTACGGCGAGCAGACCGGATTCCCCGAGTACTTTCTGAATATGGTTCAGTGATTTGAGGGTTATGTAAACCACTAACAGGTTGATCAGGATACCTGCAAGTATATAGAGCTCATCAAAGTTGGCCTTCAGCGACATGATGGTGGTCAGGGTACCGCTTCCGGCAATAATGGGGAAGGCAATCGGAACAACGGTTCCGGATTTGGCGTTGGATTCACCCTTAAAGATTTCATGACCCAATACCATTTCGAGGCCAAGTAAAAAAATGACAATGGAACCACCCACGGCAAAGGAACGTACATCCAATCCCAATATCTTCAGGAAGGGCTTACCGGCAAAAAGAAAGAGAATCATTAACCCGCCGGATACGGCTGTTGCCTGAAAGGATCGGATCTCCCCCATTTTCTTCTTCAAAGAAATCAATAGGGGTATGGATCCCAGTATATCCACAACGGCAAAAAGGGTAAAGGTTACGGTTAAAAGTTCGTCCAGCTGAAATGCCATGTTTGGGCAGTTTTATTAAAGATACTAATCTTACACATTCGTTGGTCGGTGCCACTCTTTTCCCTGCCGGGAATCATTGTAGAGCAGGCTGTGTTCTATCCCTTTTTCAGACACCTCTATTTTAACCACACATCCGTAATGCAGGGTAAATTCATCGAACGACGCTCTCAGCGGAGTGTTCGTGATATGCGAAAGGATGCTTCTCAACACTCCCCCGTGTGCAACAATCACTGCATCTTCCCCCTGCGCTTTAATGGATTCAAACCGGTTAACAACCCTTTCGTGCAGGTCTACATAACTCTCTCCATTTGGTACACATACATTTACAAAGTCGTCCATCCAGGGCTGGATTTCTTCTTTTGGAATTTCATTCCACTGCTGCAATTCCCAGTCGCCACAATTCAACTCCATTAAATCGTTGTGGCATTCAACAAGGTCCGGATGATACAAGGCCGCAGCCAGTTTGGAGCAACGTTGTAGGGGGCTGCTGTATACACGCAGATTTTTTTGCGGTAAATGCGGGCGGATCATTTCAACTTCTTCTTCAAAAGTATCGGTAACATCCAGATCGGTCTGTCCGTAACAGATCCCTTTCCCGATCAATGGGGTGGTATGTCTGATCAGATAAATTTCCATAGCAGTAAACATCCTATATAAAATGCAATTTCACAAATTTGTTGTGTAGCGCCCAGGCAATCACCTGTATAGCCTCCGATCCATTTTTTGAAGAATCGGGCAGCAAAAAAAAGGGCAATCACCGGTGGAATCAATGCAACCAATAAAAAATATACAGTTGGATTCATGAGCGTATTGGTGAATTTCAGGATGGTCGGATTCAGATAATCACCGGAATACAACAACAGCAGTGGAAGCACAGCGCCGGTAACAGAAACCAAGAGCTCTGTTTTTGTAAGTCTCCGGTCGGCAAGCGGTTTGCTTTTGCTGGAATCTATATCCTGTACATACGGAAGCTGCTGCATGATGGTGGTGGAGAAGAACCTGCTGCTGCTGTGGCCTGCAATCAATACCATGGCTACGGTGGTTACAGGAAAATAGTTGAACAATTCGAGCAGTAACAGGAACTTGAAACTCAAAGCCGAGATCAGACCAACCACTCCGTAAGTGCCCAGCCTGCTGTCTTTCATGATGGTCAGGATTTTTTCAGCGGTCCATCCCCCTCCAAATGCATCACAGCAATCGGCCAGCCCGTCTTCATGAAAGGACCCTGTTAGCAGAATGGTGGCCAACATCGAAAAAGCAATGCTTAAGGCCGGTGAGAAAAGCTGATTTGCAAACAGCAGTACGGCACCTCCAACGATACCCACTAAAATTCCTACCCAGCTGAAATACCTGGCGGAAGCCTGTAAATGGCTGGTGGAATAAGGAAGGTTGACGCCCACCGGGATTCTGGTGAAAAACATCAGGGCCGTTCTGAAAATCAACCATTGGTACTTCATAGCAAGCTAAGGTAACAGAAAATTAGATTGAGCTAACCTGCGCTTCATCGAAAGAAGCCATTTCGTTCAGGAATGCAACAGCGCTTCTGATCACTGGCATAGCCAGTGCTGCTCCTGTTCCTTCACCCAGGCGCATTCTCAGCTGCAAGATGGGTTGTGCATTAAAATGATCCAGCATGCCCGCATGTCCCTGTTCTCCGCTGGCATGCGCAAAAAGACAATTGTTCCGCACTTCCGGTTGTATTTGCTGAGCCAGCATCAGTGCAGAACTGGAAATGAATCCATCCACTACAATGATCATTTTTTCCGCATGGGCCTGCAGGTAGGCCCCGGTCATCATGGCAATTTCAAAGCCACCAGCCTTGGCCAGCAACCCATATGGGTCGTTGCTGAGCAAATCCAACCGATGTTTTTTGAAAACAGTTTCGAGCGTAGCTATTTTGGTATTCAACTGTTCGTCGTTTGCGCCGGTTCCTCTTCCGGTACATTCCCGGATGGTTTTGCTGGTAATGGCGCTCATGATCAGTGTGGCAGAGGATGTATTGCCGATGCCCATTTCACCAAAACTGATGCAGTTACAGCCTGCTGCAGCAAGTTGCCGCACAATCTCCCGGCCCTGCTCAATGGCTTTGAGAGCCTGCGCGGTAGTCATGGCTTCGGCTTCCAGATAATTATTTGTTCCTGCACCCTGTTTTGCATGAATGAACCAGTCACTGGAAGAAATTGCACTGAAATCGGCATTAACACCTGCGTCTACCACCACCAGCCGGATATCATTTTGCCGGGTGAATACGTTGATGGCAGCACCTTTCCGGGTGAAATTCAACACCATCTGCGCTGTTACTTCCTGCGGATAAGGATTTACCAGGCCAGTGGCTGCAATACCATGGTCTGCAGCAAATACAACAATGGTTGGGTTGGTAATAACAGGAGACAAGGTTTCCTGGATGAGCCCTACTTCCAGGGCAATGGATTCCAGAAGGCCCAGGGCCCCGATTGGTTTGGTTTTCCGGTTGATCTTTTCCTGCAGTTGTGCTTTCAGTGACTGGTTCATAGGGTTAAAGTTTGATACTTATTCCGGAACTGATGATAAAAGGAATGCTGTTAAATCCCCTCAGGTCGTAAAATTGTTTGCCGGTAATATTCTGTGCATCTATAAACAGTTTATAGCGTTTGCTGAAACTGTATTCTCCGTAAGCGTTGAGGATTACATATGCAGGCAACGACACATCTCCTGTTTTGTATCCGCCGATATCGTAGCGGCTGCTCAGGTACTTGCTGCTGATGCTGATGAATACATTGTTGTGCTGGTAATTCAGCGATGCATTGATGTTGATGCCGGGTCTTCTGAGGCCATAGGCATATCCGGTGTCTTTAAAGCTTTGTCTGCTTTGTGTGGAATCACTGATAGACAGGAAGCTCAAGTTGGCTTTGAGGTTGATCCGGTCGGTGATTCTCGTGTTGGTTTCGTACTCCACACCCAATACATTTTGCTTCACAAAATTGAAGTATTGGTATCGCACATAATCGTAGTCTATTCCGTTGCTGATTTTTCTGTAGAAAACGACCAGTCTGCTGCTGAACTGACTTCCGGTATTGGCTACCCCCAGTTCCACAGAAGTACTTTTTTCTGCTTTCAGATTGGGTTGCCCGCTGTATTGATCAAACAGCTGGTAAATGGATGGCGCTTTAAATCCAGTGGCGACACTACCAAAGAACCGGATGTTTTCCGAAACACTGATAGACGGATTGAAACTGAAAGTATAGTTGGTTCCGTATTTTGAATGATGATTGTATCGAACCCCAAGGTCAGACGCCAATCCTCTTTTATTGTTGAATAAAAGCGAAGAATACACGGAAGTCTGGCTAAAGCTGGTATCGTTGAAGCTGCTGCTGTAAGGTCCAAATGGGCTCACCGACCGGTAGTCGTTATTCATGCTTCCATACCTGTACTCAACCCCCTGCAGGAGACTGAGCGTGCTGCCCAATGTTATATTGGCATAGAGTTCGGCAAACTGTGTTTTAGCAAAGTAATTGTTGCGTACAAAATAGCTGAATACTTTTTTATCTGTACTGTCTCGCTCATAAGCCCGGTTGGTCTGGCTGAACTGGTAGTTGGCGGTTAGACTAAACCGGTTTGTTTTATACTGAAAGCCCGTACCTGTATTCAATACATTGTTGGTGGTATTGTAGTACCGGTCGTCTTTAAACACACCTTCATCAATTCCTGCCCTGTTGGCGCTGTACATGGCGAATCCCTTTACAGAAAACCGATCGTTGATTTTGTATTGTGCACTGGCGCTGGAAGAGTTTCCGTCGTAACTGTCTTTGTCGAATCCTTTATTCCCGGTTGTATCCTGTGCGGTGCTGAATCCATCTGTTTTCATACGGGCTGTTCTCAGCGAATAGGTAAGCTTGTTGACCTGACCAAAAACCTGGAGGTTTCCCTTAAAGGTATTCAGGTTGCCTGCAGATAAAGTGGCGCTTGCATTTACCGGCTTGTCTGTACCTTCTTTTACCGTAATGATATTGATGACACCTGCAATGGCATCACTTCCATAAATAGTGCTTTGTGCACCCCTGCATACCTCGATCCGTTCCACGTTGTTAATGCTGAACAGATTCAGATCAAATTCATTATTGATCATGGAAGGATCGCTCAGGGGGATGCCATCCATCAGGATCAGGGTTCTGCCGGTAGCAGCGCCACGCATAAATACAGATTGGTTGGTTCCTGCATTGTTGTAAGCGCCATTAATGGTAATTCCGGTTGTTTCATTGAGAATCTGTGCAACCGTTTTGCCACTGCTTCTTCCCAGCTGTTCTCTGGAGATGACAGAGATTACTTTTCCGGTGGTGCTTTGTTTTTGTTCCTGCTTGTTGGCAGTAACAACTACTTCGTCGAGTACACGTGTACCCGAACTGTCTTTTTGTGCCAGCAGTTCAGTGCCTGCCAGCAGGGTCAGGAGGAGCATTGTTTTTTTGCTCATTGTTATTTTTTTTGAATTGAACAATGAGCTTCCAGGAAATGAAAAATAAAGAGAAAAATAAACTACTGCTGCAGCAGCACTTTACGTTCCATGCTTTTCACCCGAAAGCCGTGAATGTTGTTGTATCTGGCAGGTCTTCTGACTTTCCCGACTTTTTGAGCTTCCTTCCCATTCCTTGTTCCGGAACAGTGGTTGCAGTTGCTAAAAAGTTCGCCATG
>JAQTZD010000111.1 GCA_028687975.1 Sediminibacterium sp. | reverse complement strand
GGGGAGTTTTTATTGCAAAACCTTCATTTTAACCATTTCTATGCGGGTATCGCTTACTGTAAGTATATCGAATTTGAAATTATTGATAATGATGGTCTCCTTCTGTTTGGGGATGGTTTCATGCTCATTGATGATGTAGCCGCTCAGGGTTTCTGAGTCGCTTACCGGAAATCCGAGGTCGTATTTCTCGTTCAGGTAGTCCAGTTCCAGCCTGCCGCTGAAAATGAATTCGTCTTCGGCCAGCTGCTTTTCTACAAATTCTTCCACATCATATTCATCATGAATTTCTCCGAAAATTTCCTCCAGCACGTCTTCCATGGTCACAATACCGGCGGTGCCGCCAAACTCATCTACCACCCAGGCAATGCTTTTTCTTTCTTTGGAAAACTTATTGATCAGGTCGGTTGCGCTCATGCTCTCCGGTACCGCTACAATCGGGTGCAGCATGGCTTTGAGGCTTTCCGGTTTATTGAAGAGGTCCAGCTGGTGAATATAACCTACAATATTGTCGATGCTTTCTTCGTAAACCAGCAGTTTGCTCAGTTTGGTACTTACAAATTCGGCTTTCGCCTCTCCCAGGGTGCTGTTGATGTCAAGTGCAACAATCTCGGTTCGCGGAACCAGACACTGCCTGATTTTAATGCTGGGGAGACTGAGTGCGTTCTCAAACAGTTCTGTATTCAGTTCCTGGCTTTCTTCGTCCTGCTCCTTGGTTTGCTGAAAAAAGTGTTCCAGGTCTACTTTGGAAAAAACTTCATTCTTATTGTTTACCCGCACATTGAACACGTATTTCAGTATCCACTGGGAAATATCCACAAAAATATTTGTCAGGGGCAGAAAGAGATTATGGAAAAAATTGGCCAGCGGGGCAAAAAAACTGAGCAGGGAGTCGTTTTTTGCCCGGAATATAGCTTTGGGGAGAAATTCTCCGATCACCAGCACCACCAGGGTAGAAAGCAGGGTATCGAAGGCCATTTTCAGGAATTCGTTCTTGATATTGAGAGGATTCCAGACGCCTGTATTGAGCAATTCATCAAAAAGCAATCCGTAGATAACCAGGAAAAAGTTCAGGCCAATCAGGCAGGTGCTGATGAAGCGGGCAGGAAACTCCATGAAGCCGGCCAGGATAGTACCGCTTCTTTTACCCTGTTTTTTCTTCAATTCTATGCTCAGCCGGTTGGCGGTTACGAATGCGATTTCATAACCCGCAAAAAAGCCAATGAACAAAAGGGTTATAGCTATACTGATCATGGTATAGAGCTGTGTCATTTTTCAAAGTTAAGGGATATACATAAACAAAGTACCCCGTAGAAACGGGGTACGATACCGATGATAACAACATGAGAAAATCGGCTGTATTCCTTTATTTATTTAAAATCAACTGTGCAATTCTGACAATTCATCTCAATTTTAAGTCCCTTGCCATCGCCTCCGCTGGCCGTGAACCGGTTCTCCACGTTTTCTCCCTCCCGAGCCATTAATCCCTGTAAAAAACGGGAAGAGGTGGTTCCTGTGACTGCATTTTCCTTTTTTTCCGTTTTTTTGGCATCTTCCGGAATAGCTGTTTTTTCGAAGTTGCCGTAAACAGAGCTGAAAGCGCCGCTGTACCGGATGTTGAAATTTTTCACCTGTTTCAGGGGCAGGCGGATATCAGCGTACTTGTTGTCGATGCTGACCAGGCTGGCGCCTGCATCGATGTTGCGGATTTTGATATCGGCATTGGTGCCATCCAGTTCAAAAGAATTGCTCAGTCTGGTAATGCGCATGTTTCCGTAATTTTTTCTTCCGCGCAGGTCCTGTGCTTCCTCAAATTCGTATTCGTCGTTGGTACTGCGGAATACGGCTTTTTTTACCAGTACCGCTTCAATGGTGGAATACTTGGTATCCAGGTCGGCATCATCCAGGTTTTTTGCAGAAAATCTTCCGTTCATGAACTCAATTTCTGCATAGGCCAGGTTCCCGACCGATACATTGGAATACTTGGAGTGCAGCATCAGCTTACTGAAATTTTCTGCGTCCAGGTTGCCGTTGGCCAGATCAATATTGGCGGTACCTACTGATCCACTGATCTGAACATCTGCGTATTTGCTTTCTACATCCAGCTTACTGCCTGCAGGAACATAGATGGTTACCAATCTTTTGGTATTGCTCCGGGTGCCAATATTCATACCGTCGCCATTAAATACGGCCACGCCACCCTGACCGGTCCAGCCAAAGCTGTTGCCATTAATGGTATAACTGCCTCCACTTACATTGCCCGATTTGATTTTCACTGCGCCTCCCATTGTTTTCAGAGAGAGATTCATTTTTTCGAACCATTCTTCATCGCTGAGTTTGCCTTCTCCTTCAAAGTAAACCGTAGTGGATACTTTTACTTTGGGCTGATCCCAGGTTTTGATGATGATGTTGCGGGAAGTATTGTTGATGAACACATCTGGTGTTTTGGAAGTGGACAGTTCCTGACTTACCTCCTTCGATTTCAGGTCGTCTTTATCGGTGAACCGTTTTACTTCCCCCAAATCCATAAATACAGTTCCTTCCGACAGTTCCATTGGCGGAACCGGTGGTATTGCCGGTGTTCCGGGGGTAGGCGGTGTTGGTGCTGTAGGCGGAAAGTCTGATCCATCGTAATATACCCTGCCTGCGGAGGGGGCAGAACCGGTTTTGCGGACGGTGGTTGTTTTGGTAACCGATTTCTGTTTGGGGGTACTGGTCTGCGTATTCGTTTGGGTAACTGTTTGAACAGATTGTGCCCATAGTCCTGTTGAACAGGCCAGAAAGGTGAAGGCAACGAAGCCTTTCAGAAGCGTGGAACGATTCATATAATCCATGTTTAAATGCTGATGAAATAAGAGCGGGTGGTATCTACCGGTCCGCGGTTTTGTTTGTAACGGTTGTTGGTTTTATTCATCTCCAGCTGCAGCTGTTTCAGAATGGTTAATTTTTGCTGGTAGAGATTGATGAGCTGGTCCAGTAAATCATTGTTGATTCCTCTTTTGGAAATGGCCGATAAAATGATTTTCTCTTCTTTCTCCATCTGCCTGATTTCTATACTAAAGTCATTGAAATAATCTGCTGATTCTGCATACATCGGAATGGTGTTGATTCTCGCTTTCTGCAGGTTGATGACCTGTACAAAACCCGCCTGTATATTCCGGAATGCTGCTATATCCAGGGATGAACCATTTGCAGGTGAAGCAGCGGCAACCTTGCCCATTTCGGGGGAATACTGCAACGGGGAAGTTTTTGGCTGCGTGATTGTGTTGCCTGCAAGGCTTGCCGACTGTGCTTCAGATGTTCTGGATTTTATTTCGGGGACCGGTTTGCTGTTATTGGATGCAAGCGGCTGGCTTTTACGTGGCAATGATGGCTGGTCCTGATTAAGAATGGACCAGAGTCCCACCCCGGCCAGCCCAAGGATGCAGGCTGCCGCGGCCCAGCGGATTATCCGGATAACCGGAACCGATGGTTGGGGTGCGGGCTCAACTTTTGCAAGGATCTCTTGCAAAAGTCCGGGCGCCGGCTCATCGCTGTCGAGCGCTGCCCTGTTGGCCTGTATGTATTTTTTCAACTCATCCATGAACTACGATCATTTTGGTGATGCGCTCTTTTAATAATTGTTTTGCCCGGTGGTACTGGCTTTTACTGGTGGATTCCGAAATACCCAGCTCAACTGCAATTTCCCGGTGCGAATAATCTTCTGTAACAAACAGGGTGAACACCTGTCTGCATCCTTCGGGAAGGCCCTTGATTTCCCGGTGAATCATTTGCAGATCCACTGTTTTCCACCATTCTGTCTGCTCTTCGGTTAAGCTGTTCAGGTTAGTGGTTTCCAGGTCCTGCCACTGAACTTTCTTTTTGGAATACCGGATACATTCATTGATTACGATTCTTTTCAGCCAGCCTCCAAACTGTTCTGGCTGCTTTAACTGGTGCAGTTTGTTGAATGCAATGATGAATGCGTCTTGTAAAAGATCTTCTGCTGCTGATCTGTCCGAGGCCATTCGCATACAAATATTGAACATGGCTTTGCTGTATTGTTCGTACAACCAGGCCCGGGCTGCTGCATCTCCTTTGCAGGCCTTTTTCACAACAGCCGTTTGTATGGTCAGTTCCTGTTCCAATCAGTCGTCTTATAAAGGAGTGGGTAAAGATGTAAAGGTTGGAAAAAAGGTAGAATTTTTTTTCAGAGGGTCTCAAAACAAAAGGCAGGGTGGTATTCCCTGCCTTTTGAACGGCCTTTTTACATGATTAGTATTCTGCAAGAACCGGCTTGTTTTGAATGATGGTTTCAATTTTGCTCATCACTTCCGGTGTAAGCAGTGGCAGCACTTCCAGGGCTTTCAGGTTATCGGTCAGCTGTTCCTTTTTGGTGGCACCGAGGATGGCAGTGGTCACATGTGGATTCTTCACACACCATGCAATGCTTAAAGAAGCCAGTGAAACCCCCAGTTCTGATGCCAGGGTCTGTAGTTGCTTCACTTTTTCGATCTTTGATTCTACCAGGGTTCTTTCCTTCAGCCAGTCAAAGCCTTCCACTGCCAGTCTGCTTCCTTCCGGAATACCGTTGTTGTATTTGCCGGTCAGCAGTCCGGATGCCAGTGGGCTCCAGATGGTGGTTCCCAGACCAACATTTTTATATACTTCCAGGTAATCGTTTTCGATTTTATGCCTTTCAAAAAGATTGTATTGCGGTTGTTCCACCGATGGACCAATCAGGCGGTAAGCCTGTGCTACCCGATGGGCTTCCATGATTTCTACGCCACTCCATTCACTGGTTCCCCAGTAGAGAATTTTACCCTGCTGTATCAGGGTATTCATGGTGAAGACCACTTCTTCTATGGGTACATTTTTATCGGGCCTGTGGCAATAAAACAAATCGAGGTAATCGGTCTGCATGCGCTGCAAAGCTTCATTGCAGGCTTCTGTAAGGTGTTTGCGGCTTAAACCGGTTTGATTGGGTTTGTTGTCTTTTCCCCTCCATCCAAAAAATGCCTTGGAAGAAAGTACATAGGAAGTACGGTCCCAGTTTTTGACTTTCAGAACCCTTCCCATCATTTTTTCACTTTCGCCCAGTGCATACACTTCGGCATTGTCGAAAAAGTTGATTCCGTTATCATAAGCAATCCCCATCAGCTCGTCTGCACTGTTATCGCCTATCTGCTTGTGAAAAGTAACCCAACTGCCAAAACTGAGTACACTCAGTTGCAGGCCTGTTTTTCCCATGATCCTGTATTCCATGATTAGTGTTTTAGATGGTAAAACTACGAACACTGGTCCACCTGAAAATCAACTTATTGTTTTACAGGTAGTGTTGCAGGAGCTGCTGTAACCGGGGCAGGGCTTACCGGGGCCGAAGGGTTGGAAGCGCTGTCGGGCAAAATGATGAAACTGCCGGGCTGCAGCTCGTTGTAGGTGATCTGTGTCAGCTGCTGATTAGAGGTAAATCCCTTTCGCGCAAAGAGCTTTTGCCGGGGTTCCCGCTGGCTGATTTCCACGAATTTGTCGGTATAGAATTTTTCTGCGATCTGATCCCAGTAAAGTTCACTGGTAAATAAAGTGTCTCCGTTGATCCGGATAATCACCACACTGTCTCTCAGGTAAATTTTTTTGTCCTGCTCCAGGTATCTGCCGTATTTGGCCCGCAGGGTACTCTCTACTTTGGCGCTGTCGTTGTAGAACTCTACATAGAGCGATCTCGGGAATTCTGATTTCAATGCACTGTCTCCCTGGTATCGCAGCAACAACGGAGCAGTGAGTTTGGCCTTCATTACGCCGTTTACACTCAGGTAACTGATGATATCAATTCCTTCTTCCACTCCGGGCTTTTTAACACCCAGTTGTTTTACCTCGTTCACATCGTTTTCGCAGGATGCCATAAAAAAGCAGCCCAGAACAAGGGCTGCAATCCAATTCCTTTGAATAATATCGGTGCGAAAATTAGTCATATCTCCGTTTGATGAACCAGTTGTCGGTGAGGCTGAAGCCCAGAGAAAGTTGCAGGTAACTTTCTGTAACATTGTTCACAGAAGAACCTCTTTTTCCAAACTGTATTCCGGTCTGAATAACGGTAAACTGCGATTCATACGCTCTCCACTTCCGGATCGGGAACCCGGCACCAAAAGAGATTGCAGTATGTTTGAGGCCATTGCCATCAGCATTAATATAATCCTTACCAATATTGATTCCGAAGCGATAATTCACATTGCTCAGATAGCTTCTGATGGCCTGAGGATTGGGACTGAACTGGGTACCCAGTTTAATGCTCCAGCTGTTGTTGAGCGATGCATCCGGGTTTTCGTAAAACCGATAGGTATTCCATTGGGTAGTGCTGTATTCGAGACCAACAGACCACAACTCGAACAGACCGCTGTTGCTGGCTACGGTTTTGCGGAACATAATCCCGGCATCATAACTGGCAGGCAGTACAACTTTTCCCTTAAAATCATTTATTTTTTCGATGCTGTCGATGGCAATATAGTTGCCGGATGAACCAACGGTGAAGGTTTCTCTGGTCAGATTCTGTGTTGCGTTCAGATTTTGTTTCAGTGATGCAGTAGCACCCAGGCGGATCAGGTAGTTCTCGGTGGATTTATTGGCTTTGTTTTCTTTTTTACCAACGGAGAATTCATACTGAACACCAATTTGAGCAAATGCATTCCCAAAGTTGGTGAGGGAAGAAGTATTGGATTGATAATAGGTAACGGTATCGTTGAGGAAGGTCTTTTTTGTACCAATTTCTTTTCTACCAAAAGTATAGCCGGTATTGATGCCAATGCTCAGGTTCTTCCATTTTTTACCGATTCCTACAAAGGCCTGGTTAACACCTCCGGATCCTTCGTAACTGGTGCCAACAGTATCGCCTGCAACTCTTTCGCGGGTAATCACATTGTAATTGATCCTGCTTACCGGACGCAATCCGAAAGCCAGGCCCAGCCTTTTGGATTTATTCAGGGGCATGCCGATCGCAACATAAGAAGGGATCAGGTTAATGGAACTGAATTTTCCGGAAGGGGTGTTGCTTTTCAGGCTCCTGGAGTCGAGCAATAGCGCCAGATCGTAGGATACCATGTAAAAGGCATTGTAAGATGCGGGGTTATTGAAATTAACAGACTGACCCACATTATTGGTCATTCCGTCTGCATAAGCGGCCTGAATGCCCCCCATTGAACGACTAATGGTATGTTGAGAACCGATCATATTACCGATGCCATACCTGGAGAACGGGGAGTTGACCTGAGCGGTTAACTGAAAAGAAATGAAGATGAAACTAACCACATAAGCCAGCCTACCTGTTGTTGTACTCACTAATCGCATATAAGCCTTTATAAATTAGGTTTGGGTCGGCAAATATCCTGTTTTTTAGGTGCGGTACAAAA
>JAQTZD010000110.1 GCA_028687975.1 Sediminibacterium sp. | reverse complement strand
CTTACCGATGAGGAAATTATCAAGTGTTGTGAGTTGTATGGTGTAGCCGGGATCGATTACCTGAAAACATCCACGGGGTATGCCGAAAAAGGCGCTTCTGTGGAAGCCGTGAAACTGTTCAGAAAGCATCTTCCTGCCCATGTACAGATCAAGGCTTCCGGCGGAATCCGCGATTATGCATTTGCCCGCGAACTGGTGGAAGCAGGCGCTACCCGGCTGGGTTGCAGTGCCGGTGTGGCCATTGTGAACGGCGCCCCGGCAGAAGAAAGCTCCGGATATTAGCCGGTAACTCCGTTCAGTCAGGGTTTTGTACCTTTACCACCCATTTGATATCTTTAAAAAAGACATGATAAAATTCCTACGATATTGGTTGCCCTTTGTAGTTGCCCTGGTGGCAACCCAAGTGCATGCAAAAGACACGGTTATTGTGGTGAAAGATGTGCGCATGGACCTGCTGACCATTAAGCAGGCACAGGTGAACAAGCGCAGTTCCATGATGACCAGTTCTGGTCAGTACAAGGGCTACCGGATACAGGTGGTCAGTACCAGCAGCAGGAGCAGGGCCCAGGATGTGAAAACAGAAATGATGCGCCGGTTCCCGGACCAGAAAGCTTACCTGCTTTTTCAGTCGCCCAATTTTAAAGTACGGGTAGGAAACTTTCTGAAAAAAGAAGACGCGGAAAAATTCAGGAAGCAGCTGAACAAAGTATATCCAAACGGCGGCTATGTGGTGGAAGACGCCATTGAATATGTGCCGAAGGATGAAGAATTTTTTTGAATGAATTCATATACATGCTGAACGAAAAAATAAAACAACTGGCAAAGCAGTATGCACCTGATCTGATCGGAGTAAGAAGACACCTGCATGCCAATCCTGAGTTGAGTTACCAGGAGTTTAAAACGGCAGACTATGTGAAAGCCCGGTTAACCGAAATGGGTATTGCATTCGAAACCATTGCCGCCACCGGTGTGTTGGGTATCATTAAAGGAAAGCACCCCGACAGCCGGGTGATTGCTTTGCGTGCAGATATGGATGCCCTGCCGATTGTGGAAGAAAACGATGTGCCCTATAAATCTTTGAACAAGGGCGTGATGCATGCCTGCGGTCACGATGTACATACCACCATTTTGCTGGGAGCTGCAAAGATCCTGCACGAACTGAAGCACGAATGGGAAGGCACGGTGAAACTGTTATTTCAGCCAGGAGAAGAAAGAAACCCGGGTGGCGCCAGTTACATGATAAAGGATGGTGCATTGGAGAATCCGAAGCCTGCAGGTATAGTAGGATTGCATGTGCATCCCGGATTAAATATTGGTCAGCTCAGTTTCAGAAAAGGAAGGGTGATGGCCAGCGCCGATGAAATTTATATGACCATCCGCAGCAAAGGTGGTCATGCAGCAGCGCCACATCTTACGGCCGATACCATTCTGATTGCGTCTCATTTAATTGTGAGTCTGCAACAAATTATTTCCAGAAACAACAACCCCACTTCTCCCTCTGTGCTTTCCATTTGTTCCATTCAGGGCGGAAGCACCACCAATGTGATTCCCAGCGAAGTAAAGCTGATGGGTACATTCAGGGCCATGGACGAAGCGTGGAGATACAAAGCCCATGAACTCATCCGGAAAGTAGCGGTGGGCGTGGTAGAAAGTATGGGCGCTGAACTGGACCTCCACATTGATGTGGGGTATCCTACTGTAGACAATGATCCTGCTTTTACTCAAGAAGCCTGGAAACTGGCCGAAGATTTCATGGGCAGAGAGCATGTAGAAGAAACAGAGCTCAGAATGGGCGCAGAAGATTTTGGATATTACACACAGGTTATACCCGGTTGTTTTTACCGGCTGGGTGTGCGCAACGAAGCAAAGGGGATTGTGCATCAGGTGCATACCCCCAGGTTCGATATAGATGAAAATGCCATAGAAACAGGTGTTGGAATGATGGCCTATCTGGGCGTTAATCTGGCAACAAAAAGAATATATGACTAGACAGAAGAATTTACGCAAGGAACAGGCGTTGGAATACCATTCACAGGGTCGTCCTGGAAAAATTGAAGTGATTCCTACCAAGGAAGCCAAATCACAAAGAGACCTTTCGCTTGCATACAGCCCGGGGGTGGCAGAACCCTGTAAAGAAATAAAGGCCAATCCCGAAGATATTTACAAATACACTGCCAAGGGAAACCTGGTGGGCGTTATTACCAATGGTACCGCTGTACTGGGCCTGGGAGATATTGGTCCGGAAGCGAGTAAGCCGGTGATGGAAGGGAAGGCCGTACTCTTCAAAATATTTGCAGACATTGATGTGTTTGATATCGAGATCAATGAAAAAGATCCGGAAAAATTTGTACAGATTGTGAAATCGCTGGAACCTACATTCGGCGGTATCAACCTCGAAGACATCAAGGCGCCGGAATGTTTTTACATTGAGCAGCAGCTGAAAGAACAGATGAAGATTCCCGTGATGCACGATGACCAGCACGGAACAGCCATCATCAGCAGCGCTGCCATGCTGAACGCACTGGAACTGCAGAAAAAGAAAATTGAAAGAGTCCGTTTTGTGATCAATGGAGCAGGTGCGGCTGCAATGGCCTGCATACAGCTGTATGTTGCGCTGGGCGCCAAATACGAAAACTTTATTGTGTTCGATAAAGACGGGGTGCTGCACGAAGGCAGAACAGACCTGGGACCCATCCGCCAAAAATTTGCTGTAAAAAGAAGCGATTGGACCCTGGAAAAAGCGATGAAAGATGCGGATTGTTTTCTGGGATTGAGTGTGGGAAATGTGTTGACGCCTGCCATGATCAAAAGCATGGCAAAGAATCCGATCGTATTTGCCATGGCCAACCCCGATCCTGAAATTGGTTACGAAGAAGCAACCTCTGCCCGTAAAGACATCATCATGGCCACCGGGCGTTCCGACTATCCCAACCAGGTAAACAATGTACTGGGATTCCCTTATATCTTCCGCGGAGCGCTCGACGTTCGGGCAACGCAGATCAACGAGGATATGAAACTGGCGGCCGTGAGGGCCATTGCAGAATTAACCAGAACTGCCGTGCCGGATATTGTGAATATGGCCTACAACCAAAGTAGTATGAGCTTTGGTCCGGAATACATTATTCCCAAACCGCTCGACCCCCGGTTGCTTTGTACCATTGCTCCGGCAGTGGCTAAAGCGGCCATGGAAAGCGGTGTTGCACAAAAGCACATTACCAATTGGGAAGGATATGCATTGGAACTGAACAAGCGGCTGGGACTGGACAACCAGATTATCCGCGTAATAGGTAACAAAGCCAGAAAAGATCCGAAACGACTGGTATTTGCAGAAGCAGATAACCTGAAGATCCTGAAAGCAGCCAGCATCATTTATGATGATGGTATCGCGTATCCGATCCTGCTGGGGGATCCTGCTAAAATCAACCGCATTGCGGAGCAAAACAACATTGATCTGGCAGATATACCCATCATTGATCCGCGCAGCGATGAGATGGAAGACAAGCGGGAATTTTACGGGCAACTGTTTTTCCAGAAGCGTTGCCGCAAGGGTATGAACCACTACGAAAGCATCAAGATCATGAAAGACCGCAACCATTTTGGTTGCATGATGGTGGAAACCGGTGATGCCGATGCTATGTTGTCCGGACTCACCAAGAATTATGCAGAAGCCATCCGGCCTGCACTGCAGATTGTGGGAACAGATGAGGGTGTGAAGAAAATTGCCGGTATGTACCTGCTGCTCACCAAGAAGGGACCTTTGTTCCTGGCAGATACTACAGTAAACTTTAATCCAACTGCAGAAGAACTGGCGGATATTACCATGATGGTAGCCAAGGAAGTGCGCAACTTCAATATTACCCCACGCATTGCCATGCTGAGCTACAGCAATTTCGGAAGCAGTGATTCTCCCGAAGCAAAGCTGGTGGCACAGGCTACCAAAATACTGAAGCTACGCAACCCTTCGCTGATTGTGGATGGCGAAATGCAGGGAAGTCTTGCCTTCAACAAAGAAATCCTGAAAGACAATTATCCGTTCAGTGAACTGGTAGACGAAGATGTAAACGTGCTGATGTTCCCGAACCTTACATCGGGCAACGTAACCTATAATCTGTTGAAAGAAGTGGGCGGAGCGGATGCCATCGGTCCTATTCTGTTGGGATTAAAGAAACCAGTGCATGTATTGCAACTGGGCAGTACCGTTCGGAGCATCATTAATATGGCCATCGTTGCTGTGGTAGATGCACAAATGAAGTGCAGAACAGACACGCGCGAGGAAGTGGAGCGCAGCCGCTGGTGGAAGCGCCGGAAGAAAGTGAACAAAGGATAAAAGAAACGAACATTTTTGGTTTATAATTTTGAACAATGACATTTCTGACTCACCTGGGTACCTATCTGCTGATGCTGAAAGGCATGTTTACCAAGCCGGAGAACTGGCGCATGTACTGGAAGGAATTCATGCACCAGTGTGTGGAAATAGGAATCGGTGCATTTCCGATTGTGGTGGTGGTATCCCTGTTTCTCGGAGCCGTTACCACGGTACAAACCGCTTACCAGATGGTGAGCCCGCTGGTTCCGCAAACAACCATTGCCCAGATTGTTCGCGATAGCATCATACTGGAATTATCCCCTACGGTGGTCAGTATCGTACTGGCCGGAGTGGTGGGCAGTAAAATTGCCAGTGAGTTGGGAAATATGCGCATCAGTGAACAGATTGATGCGCTGGAGATCATGGGTATCAATACCCGCAACTACCTGATTTTGCCCAAGATCCTGGGAGCGTTGGTGGCTATTCCTTGTTTAATTACCATCTCTGCCGTGCTGGGTATCTGGGGCGGACGTACTGCCGGAGATATGGCGGGCATTTTGTCTGTAGATATTTTTGATATGGGACTTCGTCAAAACCTGAATTACTATAACATCACTTTTGCATTCTATAAAGCCTATTCATTTGCATTCATCATCAGCAGTATTTCTGCTTACTTCGGATACAATGTAAAAGGCGGTGCGCTCGAAATAGGCCGTGCCAGTACCAGCGCAGTAGTAGTAAGTTGTATCCTGATACTTGTTGCAGATTATCTGCTCGCTGCATTGCTACTGTAAGCAGATAATTGGTTAACTTGTAGTATGAATCCACAGTTTCCGAAGTTTCAGCAACAGATCTGTAACCCGTTTCGTTTTGCGCTTTTTAAACTGGTAAAATTACCTGCGAGTTTTGTGGCCGGATTGCGGATCGGAAAGCTCAGTGCAACCGAATCCGTGATATTGGTGAAGCATGGTTGGCTGAACCAGAATCCTTTTCGTTCTATGTATTTTGCCGTACAGGCCATGGCTGCAGAAATGAGCACCGGCCTGTTTGCAGTTGGTCAAACCTATAAAAGAAATCCACCGGTGAGTATGCTGGTGGTCAGCATCCAGGGTAATTTTTTAAAAAAAGCAACAGGAACCATTGCTTTTACCTGCACCGACGGGGCGCTGATCGAAGATATCATCGATGCCTGTATTGCCGATGGGGAGGGCAGAATATTGACCTGTCGTTCCGTAGGCACCAATGAACTGGGTGAAGTGGTTTCGGAATTTATGATTACCTGGAGTTTTAAAGCAAAGAAAGCATGAACATCTCATTTCACGGTGCAGCAAGAACAGTAACCGGATCTAAACACCTGATTAACCTGGCCAATGGAAAAAATATCCTCCTCGACTGCGGGCTGTTTCAGGGGTTGGGAAAGGATACCGCAACCATGAATGCAAGCTTTGGATTTGATCCGCAGACCATCGACTACCTGATTTTGTCGCATGCACACATCGATCACTCCGGTCTCATCCCCAAGCTGTATAAAGAAGGATTCAGGGGGATTATTTTTTCTACGCCTGCTACCAAAGAACTCAGCTGGATTCTGCTCGAAGATTCTGCAGAAATACAACGGGATGATACCAGATTCATCAATAAGCGGAGAACCAAAATGGGATTGCCTCCTTATGAGCCCCTGTACGATATGGAACATGCTGCGGAAGCCATGGAACTGTTTAAAACCATTCCCTACGACGAATGGTTTACCATCGAAAAGGGGCTGGATGTTCAGTATACGGATGCCGGTCATATCATTGGCAGTGCAGCCGTACATCTCCGGATCACTGAAAACGGAAAAACAACCCGTATTACTTTCAGCGGCGATGTAGGCAGGTACAATGATGCCATCCTTCGTTCACCGGCAGTGTTCGATCAGGCCGATTATATTGTACTCGAGAGTACCTATGGAAATAAATTGCACCAGGAAGTTTTTGGCACAGTGGATGCCATTGAAAAATGGATTACCCATACCTGCATCGAAAAGAAGGGTAAACTGATTATTCCTGCGTTCAGTGTGGGCCGTACCCAGGAGATTCTTTATGCAATGAATCAGCTGGAGCAGGAAAACCGACTGCCCAAAGTACCATATTATGTAGACAGTCCGTTGAGCAGAGAGGCAACAGCCGTACTGAAGAATTACCCAACCTATTTTAACAAGCGGATCAGAAAAGTGATGGAGAATGATGAAGATCCTTTCGATTTCAAAGGGCTGAAATTCATTAAAACCGTGGATGAAAGCAAGTTCTTGAATGAACTTCCCCAGCCCTGCGTGATTATTTCCGCAAGCGGAATGGCAGATGCCGGAAGGGTGAAGCACCATATCATGAACAATATCGAAAATGCAAAAAATACCATCCTGCTTACCGGATTTTGCGAACCGCACTCGCTGGGTGCCAGGCTGGTAAGGGGGGAAGCAGAAGTGAAGATTTTCGGAGAGTTTTACAAGGTAAAGGCAGAAATAGGAGAAATCCGCAGCATGAGCGCCCATGGCGATTACGATGATCTTTGCCAGTTTCTGGCCTGCCAGAATCCGGAATGGGTGAAAAAGTTGTTCCTGGTACACGGAGAGTACGATGTGCAGCAGGAATTTGCCGTTCGGTTGCGCCGGAAGCATTTCAAGGATGTGGTTATTCCGGACATGCACCAAAGTTTCCGGCTCGATTGATCCTGTTTTCTGTTAAAAAACGGAACTGGGCTACTTTCAGGCTCCATTCATCTATTAATAGGAGCCGATTGTCTACTATCGGTTCGCCGGAAGGAGAATCTCAACTACCTTAGCGCTGTTCTTCAGCATAGAAGATAAACTTTGTTGGTGCTATTTGCATTCATGTCAGGGGCGCATATCGGGGGATTGTACCTTCTGAATCTGTGAATCACCATATGAGTCCGGCTAAATTTAGCCGGACTTCTTTTTGACCAAAAAGACCTAATTTTAAAAGTGGTGCTGTTTCAAAACGGCATCATGCATTAAAAAAAAACTATCATGATTACTTTGAACATCAATAACAAAAATTATGAAGTGGATGCCAGTCCGGAGATGCCGCTGTTATGGGCCATCAGGGATATGGTAGGCTTAACCGGAACCAAGTTCGGTTGTGGCATTGCCCAGTGCGGTGCCTGTACGGTGCATGTAGACGGCCG
>JAQTZD010000109.1 GCA_028687975.1 Sediminibacterium sp. | reverse complement strand
GTCCGAAATAATCCATAAAGGTTTTGGAAGTGGCGTATACCAGTGGTTTTCCGGGCAACTGCTCGTTTCTTCCGCTGATCAGGATCAGTTCTTTCTCCAGTAATTTCTGAATACTGTAATCGCTGTTGACGCCCCGGATCGCTTCGATCTCACCTTTGGTAATGGGCTGTTTATAGGCAACAATAGCAAGGGTTTCCAGCGCAGCATTCGACAAGCGCTTCAAGAACTTATCGCCATTGAGTTGTGCAATGGTTTTGTGGTAATCTTTTTTGGTCAGGAACTGCCATCCGCCGCCGCTTTCGCGCACTTCAAAGGGATAGAATTCTGCGCTGTATTTTTCCCGGATTCCTTCTACGGCTGCTTCAATCTGGTCTAAGGAAATGCGCTCCTCCAGAAATCCGAAACTATTGTTGATGAGTTCAACAATGTCTAATGATGTCAGTGGTTTCTCACTGGCAAAAATGAGGACCTCTATATGAGGGATGATTTCGCTTAATTCCATTCTTTGATTGATTAGTAATTGTTGAAGATAAAAAATACTCCGGTTCCTGCTCAGAAATTCCGGAAGCTCCTCTATCCCTGCAATGCAGCAGCACCGCTCACAATCTCGGTCAATTCAGTTGTAATAGCCGCCTGACGTGCACGGTTGTAACTGATTTTGAGCGATTTGAGCAGCTCGTTCGCATTTTCACTGGCCTTATCCATAGCGGTCATTCTGGCACCATGTTCGCTGGCATTGCCATCCAGTACGGCTTTGTACAGCTGGGTGTTCAGGATTTTAGGCATCAGTTCTGCAATCAGTTGTTCTTTTGCAGGCTCAAATATGAAGTCGGATTTTTTCTTGCTTACAGACTGGCTTACTTTAGGAATCGGGAGGAACTGCTCTGCAGTAAATACCTGTGTAGCCGCATTCTTGAACTCGCTGTAAATGATTTCCACTGCATCGAATTCCTTGTTTTCAAAAGAACGCATGGCAGCCTGTGCTGCAGCCTGTACCGCTTCGAAGTTCAGGTTCAGGTAAATGTCTTTATAAGTAGCATCTGTATTGAATCCGGCCTTGCTCAAACCTTCATAGCCTTTCTTGCCGATATTCCAGATGGTGATATTCCCTTTTTTCTGTTGTGCTGCATATTTTTCTGCAACTGTGCTCTTGGCCAGTTTAATCAGGTTGGCATTGTAACCGCCGCACAATCCCCGGTCGCTGGTTACCACGATCAGCAAAACTTTTTCTACCGCTCTTTCCTCGGCCAGTGCCAGAGTAGCGCCGCCTTCAATATTGCTTACAATATTGCTCAGCATTTCCTGTAATTTCTGTGCATATGGACGCATCTGTGTTATAGAATCCTGTGCACGGCGGAGTTTGGCCGCACTTACCATTTTCATTGCCTTGGTAATCTGCTGGGTACTTTGTACACTCTTAATTCTGTTTCTAACCTCTTTTAATTGACCGGCCATATAGTAGAAGGGTTTTGGGGTGCAAAAGTAGCAGAAAGGTGCATAAATTCCAATTCGTAGTTGGCTTATTTAAACTGGTAAGCCAGACCAATCCCGTTGCCGGAAGGGCCAATCTGCAGCTTTGCCGTTTGCCGTTCCAGTATTTTGCCGTTCCGGCGGTGATTTCCATACTGAACCAGGTCAAAAACCAGTAAAAAAGCGCCCTGTAAAATCAGGCTGTTGCCAAATCCGGCCGACTGCTCGCTGTTCAACCGGGTGCCCCGTTCCTTCAGGTAAAGCCCTGTGGCAATATAAGCCAGGTCGAGCCCGCTGTTCAACAGCAGTATTTTTTCCAGTTTTTGCTGTTCCAGCAGGTTCTGGGTATAACTGTATTTTCTGGCCAGGTCTTTTTTGATCCGGATCAGGCCATAGGTGGCAATGCCCATATTGACCAGGTTCCAGTAACTGTTCATGTTAAAAAAATACCGGTCGCGTCCCTGGGCATTGTTGGCAGAAATACTCCCCTGAATAATATTGACCCCCGCCCAGGCCGCCAGGATGGTCAGGTTGGTCTTGTTCCTGTTCAGCCGGTCTGCCGCCAGCGAATCGCTGATGCGCAGTATGGCAGTGTTGGAAAAAAGGGAGTCATGGGCAGGTTTCCGGGCGCTGTCTGCGGCAGGAATCTGTTCGGAATACTCCTGTGCAAGGGCGTTTCCGCTCAAAAAACAGCACAAAACTAAAAGAGATGTTAGAATCGTATTTCGCCCCATTCTGGTCTAAAATCAAAAGCTTACATTTGTCCGCCTTCAGACGGAGTGCCAAATTGACTAAAATTTATCTTTCGCACGCTGTTTGACTGTTAAAATTTTCATACCAGAGCTATATTTTATGTTGAAATTCATTTCTAAGTTATTTGGTGGCAGTAAAAGTGAGAAGGATGTGCAGCAACTGATGCCCATTATTCAAAAGACCAACCAGTTCTTCGAACAATACCAATCGCTTTCCAACGACCAGTTAAGGGCCAAAACAACCGAGTTCCAAAACCGTATACAGCAACACCTCTCCGAAATTGATGCGGAAATTGCCGCAAAAAAAGCAGAGGCAGATGCATTGCCCGAAACGGATATTCATGGAAAGGATGCCATTTACCAGCAGATCGATAAACTCAAAAAAGAACGGGACAAAAAAATTGAGGAAGCCCTCGCTGAAATTCAGCCGGAAGCTTTTGCAGTAATCAAGGAAACAGCCCGCCGGTTCAAGGAAAATCTGGTGCTCACCGCAACAGCCACACCGCTGGATCGCGAGCTGAGTGTAAGAAAAGAGTATGTTACCATCAATGGTGATCAGTCCGAATTTAAAAATACCTGGACCGCCGGTGGTGGTACGGTTACCTGGAACATGGTGCACTACGATGTGCAGTTGATCGGTGGTAGCGTACTGCACCAGGGTAAGATTGCCGAAATGGCAACCGG
The DNA here is from genome assembly GCA_028687975.1 of Sediminibacterium sp. GTDB lineage: Bacteria > Bacteroidota > Bacteroidia > Chitinophagales > Chitinophagaceae > Sediminibacterium. Next base: position 4,708 of record JAQTZD010000109.1, on the reverse strand, counting down.
TGAGGGTAAAACACTGGTGTCTACCCTTCCTGCCTATCTCAATGCACTGGCAGGTGAGGGGGTACATATTGTAACCGTGAACGACTATCTGGCCAGAAGAGACAGTGAATGGAACGGAACCATTTTTGAATGGCTGGGTCTTACCGTAGACTGTATAGACAAACACGAACCCAACAGCGAAGCCAGAAGAAAAGCCTACCTGGCCGATATTACCTATGGTACCAACAACGAATTTGGTTTTGACTACCTGAGAGACAATATGGTGCACAGTCCTTCAGAAATGGTACAGCGTAAACACCATTTTGCCATGGTGGATGAGGTGGATTCCGTTTTGATTGATGATGCCCGTACACCGTTGATTATTTCCGGTCCCATTGGTTATCAGACTGGTGAGCAGCAGTTCTTTGAACTGAAGCCCAGAATTGAAAAACTCGTGGAAGCACAGAAAAGAGCTACCCAGCAGTTTCTGACCGAAGCCAAGAAAAAAATTGCAGAAGGCAACGACGATCCCAAAGACGGTGGTCTGGCCCTGTTCCGTGCCCACAGAGGTTTGCCCAAGAACAGTGCGCTGATCAAATACCTGAGTGAACCAGGTATGCGCGTGAAATTGCAGAAAACGGAGAACTACTACCTGGCAGATCAGCAACGCGAAATGCCCAAGGCAGATGCAGAACTCTATTTCTATATAGATGAAAAAAACAACTCGGTAGAGTTAACCGATAAAGGGATTCAGCTGATTACCGGTTCCGGAGAAGATCCCAATTTCTTTATCCTGCCCGATATCAGTTTATCACTGGCCGGTGTAGACCAGGATGCTTCGCTGAGTCAGGAAGAAAAATTACACAGGAAGGAAGCCATCATCAACGATTACGCGGTTAAAGCAGACCGGATCCACACGGCGCAGCAGTTGCTGAAAGCCTATACCCTTTTTGATAAGGATGTGGAGTACGTGGTAATGGATGGCGGTGTGAAAATTGTAGACGAACAAACAGGTCGTATTCTCGACGGTCGTCGTTATTCCGACGGATTGCACCAGGCCATTGAAGCAAAGGAAAATGTGAAGATCGAAGCAGCCACCCAAACCTATGCTACCGTTACCTTACAGAACTATTTCAGGATGTACCACAAGCTGGCCGGTATGACCGGTACGGCAGAAACAGAAGCTGCCGAGTTATGGGATATCTATAAGCTGGATGTGGTAAGTATTCCAACCAATGTAATCGCCATCCGTAAAGACGAGCAGGATCTGGTATTCAAAACCAAGCGCGAAAAATTTGGTGCGGTTATAGATGAGATTGTGAAAATGAGGGAAGAAGGCCGGCCTGTACTGGTGGGTACCACTTCCGTTGAAGTGAGTGAATTGCTGAGCCGGATGTTGCGCCAGAAGCAGATCCCGCACAATGTATTGAACGCCAAACAGCACGCCCGTGAAGCACAGATTGTAGCGGAAGCCGGTTTGGCTGGAGCGGTTACCATTGCCACCAACATGGCTGGTCGTGGTACCGATATCAAACTCGGACCAGGTGTAAAAGAAGCAGGTGGTTTGGCCATCCTGGGTACAGAGCGCCACGAATCGCGTCGTGTAGACCGCCAGTTGCGTGGTCGTGCAGGCCGTCAGGGTGATCCGGGTTCATCTTTATTCTTTGTATCGCTCGAAGACGATCTGATGCGGATGTTCGGAAGTGAGCGGATTGCCAAAGTGATGGATTTTGCCGGATACAAGGAAGGAGAAGTGATTCAGCACAGCATGATTACCAAATCCATTGAGCGTGCACAACGCAAAGTGGAGGAGAATAACTTCGGTATCCGTAAACGATTGCTGGAATACGATGATGTGATGAACAAGCAGCGTACCGTGATCTATACCAAACGCAACCATGCTTTGTTCGGAGATCGGCTGGCGCTGGATCTCGACAATGCCATGTATGCTGTAGCAGAAGGACTGGTAAGCTCATTTAAAGAACAGAACGACCACGAAGGTTTCCGCATGGCTGCCATCGTGAACTTTGGTATTGATACTGCTATTACTGCAGACGAGCTGTATAAATCCAACGAAAACCAGCTGGCAGAAAAACTGTACACAGAGGCGGTTACCAATTATGAAAGAAGAAAGCAGGACCTGATGACCCAGGCTGTTCCGGTGTTCAGAAACATCAAGCAGCAGCAGGGCTCACATGTAGACAATGTGATTGTTCCGTTCACCGACGGAAGAAGGCAGATGCAGGTATTGGCCAATATGGATAAAACCCTGGAGACCAACGGTGCAGAATTAACCAATGCACTGGAGCGTTCTGTAACACTGGGCTTTATAGATGATGCCTGGAAAGAACACCTCAGGGCAATGGACGATCTGAAACAGAGTGTGCAAACAGCTACATACGAGCAGAAAGATCCATTGGTGATTTATAAAATGGAAGCATTTGAACTGTTCAAGAAAATGGACGGTGAGGTGAATAGAGACATCGTACAGTTCTTATGTCATGCAGGCATTCCGCTGGCAGATGGATCTGAACTGAGAGAAGGACACCAGGAAAAAACCGACCTGAGTCGCCTGAGCGCTAACAAAGAACAGATAGATACTGCAGGTCAGGAATATGGCGCCAACGAAAATGATTATTACGACCCCACACCGGTAAAACAGGAGCCGGTGAAAGTAGGACCCAAGATCGGAAGAAACGATCCCTGTCCTTGCGGAAGTGGTAAAAAATACAAAGCCTGTCACGGCAAAGATCTCTAAAAGAAAAGCCCCGGAAATCCGGGGCTTTTTGTTGTGTGTTTCAGATCCCCCTTCTTAGTACACACGTAGTTCAATGACCCAGGCCAGTTCGCTTTTGCTGCTGCCGGCCGGCCACACTTTTTTTTCTGTCATGCTGAGTTCCACTTTTGTATTGGCATTGCCCTTATTGGGTTTCAGCTGCCACGACTGCAGCACCAATTTCTCTTTATCTTCTGTTGTTTTTTGCTGCAACTGCCCTGAATTGTAGTTGCTTTTGTTGATGTACTGGGCAATTTTCTTGAAGTTGACGCTGGCTGCTCCCCGGGTGGGAAACTGACCAAAATTTGCAATAAACTGATGATAGGTTTCCAGATAGTCGTTCAATGCTTCTTCCATAAAGCAGCTGTCTGCAAAAGGCAACTGTACTTTGGAATAATAGGCAATGAGTATATCATCCTCGGTGCCCGGTATTTCAGCATCAATGGTGTTTTTAAAATCGAAGTATGCATCTGCCAGTAACCTGTTCAGTTCCGTTGCAAAAGAAGCGGGTGCATTGTCTGGCAGGGTCTTTAATTTTTGCGCGGCAGCCGGGAGCTGTAATATGACTGCGGTCAACAGCAATAACAGTATTCTTTTCATGTATCAGGTATTTTAAAGTTTATAACTCAGACCAAAATCCATGCAAAAGGATTTGATCTGAGAAGTGGTGGAGCTGGCATTGGTCCAGGTGTATTTCCGGGTGCCGAAATTGAATTTAAACCGCAGCCGTGAATCTTCATTGAGGTCATACACAGACACGCCCCATCCAAAGAATGTAGGAGAACGGGTTACATCGGCGTATCCTTCTTCTGTCATTTTAACGCTGGGTGAAACGCCCCCCTCGAGGTAAAATCCTTTCAGCAGCCAAAGAGCCCCGTACTTAAAGATTTCCCAGGAGAGCAATCCATCTGTGTTGTGTTTTACAGATTCAAGTCCATTGCGCAATACCAGCGGATAAAATCTTCCTCCAATTGGTTTCTGGGTCATTTTTACCATTGAAGTGTAAGTGGTTGTATTATTAAAACTCTGTGGTTCAAGTCCTGCAATGGCGGAAATCCTGGCATTCAGCCCCTTAGTGTAAGGAAGGTTCAGTAAGCCATATTCTACCGTTACCCTGGGTTGCAATCCTTTCGTTTTGTAAAACTGAGCAAAAGTTTGCTGTGCGATAGGGTTGGCAAATCCAATGGAGAAGTCCAGGCGGTTACCATCGGGATTGTCTGCATTATCCGACTTACTTTGTGCATTCGCACCCATACTAAAGAAACAGAGCAGGGTGAGGAGAATGGGGATGTGTTTTTTCATGATAAATAATTTTCAGCAAAGCAAATTTTTTCAGGTGCTTATCCTATACCCTTCGCACGGTATACTGAATGAAGGGCAGGTGCGGGGTGGGTGGTCTGCTTTGATTATCTTTGCGCAATTAAAATTGAATTATGCAGATAGCCCGTTATATAGACCATACCATTCTGAAGCCTACCACCCTGGTGGCAGATATTGAGAAACTGTGCAAAGAAGCTGTGGATTATGGATTTGCAGCGGTATGCGTACCCCCTAATTTTGTTAAAAAAGCCCAATCCCTGCTGGAAGGAACGCCGGTAAAAGTGGCTACGGTGATCGGGTTCCCATTTGGATATTCGGCCGTGGAGGCAAAATTGGCAGAAGTTTTGCTTGCTATTGTAGACGGGGCCGACGAACTGGATGTGGTGATTAATATCAGCGCCATCAAAAACAACGACTGGGAGTACCTGGCCAATGAAATCAATCACCTGATGCCGGTGATTAAAGGAAAGGAGAAAGTGATTAAAGTGATTATCGAAAGCGGGGTGCTTACCGATGAGGAAATTATCAAGTGTTGTGAGTTGTATGGTGTAGCCGGGATCGATTACCTGAAAACATCCACGGGGTATGCCGAAAAAGGCGCTTCTGTGGAAGCCGTGAAACTGTTCAGAAAGC
>JAQTZD010000024.1 GCA_028687975.1 Sediminibacterium sp. | reverse complement strand
CAGTATTCGGGAGAGGGGTTTGAGTACTTACGAAAGGCATTGGAAAAGAAATTCAAAAAGCCCCTGCATCAATTAGCGGCCGAACTGATCTTTGATCCGCTAAAAATGAACGACACACATTTTTTTTGGGATAAATACATAGACAGCTCCCGCGTGGCAACGGGTTATAATCCAGAAGGCGTTCCCTATAAAACCGTTAAAAATAAAACTGCCAATGCAGCCGATGATTTATTGACTACCGTTGAAGACTATGGACGTTTTTTAGAAAGCGTATTAAAAGGTGAGGGGTTAACCACCCGGGTTTTTAATGATATGATCACCCGTCATGTTGCAACCAAAAAAGACAAATATTTTGGACTGGGTTTTGAAATCTATGACCTCGGAAATGGAACATACGCATTGTGTCACGGAGGTTCAGACAAGGGCTGCCAAACAATTGCTTTTCTGCTTCCTCAAACCGGGCAGGGACTGATTGTTTTTACCAATGTAGACGATGGGTATAAAATCTATGAAAAATCATTGTTGCATTACCTGGGTGAATACGGCCGAAAAATCATTGAAATTGAAATGAAATAACTGTTGTTTGTAGATCTTGTTGGAAGGAGAATGGCAGCAAAGGATTGGTTTTGACGGAAGCAGGAATTACCAAGGCTATTTCCCGGAACGAATTCAATATGGCTGCAGTACTTTTGTAAAAGATGCAAAAAAATACAAAAGCACTGTCTGCAGCCGTTGGGGCCAATTTCATTTTTGGAAGCAACTATGCAGTTGTAAAGTACATCACGCCTTCCACGATTCATCCGTTTGCACTCAATCTGGTTCGGGTAATAGTGAGCATCGTACTTTTTTGGTTGATGCTTTTGTACAAGCCTTCCAATAAAAAAATTGACCGGAAAGATATTCCCCGTTTTATGCTTTGTGCTTTAACCGGTGTAGTGATCAACCAGATATTTTTTATTAAAGGTCTTTCACTTACTACTGCCATACACAGTTCACTGCTGTCGCTTGGAACACCCATCTTCATTTCCATCATTGCATTCTGGATGTTGAAAGAAGGCTTTAGCCTGATCAAGGCAGCGGGACTTGCACTGGGGATTTCGGGAGCGACGATACTGGTGTTAAGCAAGGATCATGGTGTTTCCGGAAGCAATGTATTACTGGGAGATCTTTTAGTTTTGATCAATGCCATTTCTTATGCGTTCTACCTGGTGTTGGTTCGCCCCCTGATGCTGAAGTACTCGGGTATACAGGTATTGTTATGGATTTTCCTGATTGGAATCCTTGGTATACTTCCCTTGGGATTGAATCCGTTGTTGGAGACCAACTGGTCCGTTTTTGGAACAGGTCATTTTTTAGCATTGGGTTTTGTGGCAATCGGCGCAACTTTTCTTGCCTATACACTTAACTTATACAGTATTTCAGCAATTGGCCCTTCTGCAACAGGGGCATTTATTTACACCCAGCCCGTATTTGCTGCAATTATTGCGACTGCTTTTGCAGGTGAACATTTTACCTTAACCAAAGCTTTTTCAGCCTTGCTCATCTTTGCAGGGGTATATCTGGCAAATTTTAAAAAATAACCGGTTACCCTAATTTGGGTGTATCAAAAAACCAGTATTCTTTTTTGCAGGACCTGATGCTGCTCCAGTCATCGGTATGCAGTCGTATGCCAAAAATGGCACAGGTGGGCATATTGTCGATACGGGCAGTTTCTGTTTCCTGTACAAAATCGGTGATGCCGGGGTTGTGAGCAAAAATGGCTACTGTATTTATTTCGTCGGGAAGCGATTCAATTACATCATAGTAGGTTTTCGGCGGCGCATGATAGAGCGCTTTTACCTGTACTATGTCCACTTCTTTCTGGTGGAAAGCTTTTGCAAAATAAGTTGCTGTAGTGAGTGCGCGTACTGCCGGACTGGAAATGAGCCGGTCAATTTTGATACCCCTTTTAACCAGCCTTTTGGCCATGTCGGCTGCATCCCTGTTGCCGCGCTCGTTGAGGGGCCGGTCATAATCGTCCTGACCGGGATTGGCCCAGCTGCTTTTGGCGTGCCTGATTACCAATAATTCTTTCATCGCGAAAAGTTACAGAAAATGCCCTGTACATTTGCAGATATGGCTGTTACAAGACTCACAATTGAAGCATTTTTACCATTGGCCCAACAGTTTCCGGTGTTTGATGTAAGAAGCCCGGGTGAGTTTGCACATGCACATATTCCTGGTGCATTTAGTCTTCCTTTGTTCACAGATGAAGAAAGAAAAGTAGTGGGCACTGCGTACAAGCAGGAGAGCAAAGAAAAGGCTGTAAAGATTGGATTGAAATATTTTGGAACCAAAATGGTACAGATGGTGGAAGAGGCGGAAGCTATTGTTGAGAACTTCCACTTGAACACATCCACTGGTGAGGAGTCCTCCAAAACCGTTCTGGTACATTGCTGGAGAGGAGGTATGCGAAGCGCCGGTGTTGCCTGGTTATTGGATCTCTACGGATTTAAAGTGTATACACTGGCTGGTGGCTACAAGTCATATCGCAACTGGGTACTCCAACAGTTTGAACAAACCTATCCTATTTCCATTCTGGGAGGATATACGGGAAGTGGTAAAACAGAAGTGCTGAAAGCAATGGCCGAAAAGGGTTTTGCTGTAGTAGACCTCGAGGGACTGGCGCATCACAAGGGCTCTGCCTTTGGCGCACTCGGGCAACCCCCGCAACCCAGTCAGGAACAATTTGAAAATTTACTGGTTAAGGAGCTGTGGAACATGAAGCGTGCCAACACCGACATGATCTGGATGGAAGATGAGAGCCAGCGCATTGGAGATGTGAATATTCCCACGGTTTTTTTTAAACAAATGCGCGAAAAGAAAGTCTATTTTCTGGATATTCCCTTTGATGAACGATTGGATTTTATCATAGCCAATTACGGCAGCTTTGAAAAAGAAAAGCTGGTGAATGCGGTGATACGGATTAAGAAAAGACTGGGCGGACTGGAAACAAAGATCGCAGTAAATGCCCTGATAGAAGATGATATCAGGCTGTGTTTTGCAGTACTTCTCAAATACTACGACCGGTATTACAACAAAGGCTTATTGCGCAGAGAGAATCCTGATTTGCTGGTTTGCACCATCCCCTGTGATACGGTTGATGCAGCAACCAATGCAGCTGCAGTTAGGCGCTCAGCCATTTAGCAATGGTGAGGTATCCCATCCAGCTCATGACGGCCACTACAGACCAGCCTGCAACCTGCAGCCAAACAGGATGACGGTACGTTTTTACCAGCCGCTGGTTTCTTGCAGCTACCAGGATTACCGCCAGCGCAACGGGAAGAATCAAGCCGTTGAGCGCTCCTACCGTAACCAGAATCTGAACCGGATTTCCCATCCAGTTAAACACGATGGTAGAAAAAACAATGAACAGACTGATAATCACTTTTTCGTTGCGCTCAATAGCAGGATGAAATGTTTTTAAAAACGATACAGAGGTATAGGCAGCGCCGATCACAGATGTAATGGCAGCGCACCACATCACTACCCCAAAGAAGCGGTATCCGATTTCTCCGGCAGCCAGTTTAAAAACAGATGCCGGGGGATTGGATGCATCCAGGGTAAAACCTTTCATGATAATACCAAGCGCAGCAAGAAATAACAGAAAGCGCATCACTGCCGTAACCACAATTCCGGTAACGGCACTTTGATTCACCTGTGGCAACATGGCTTCTCCTTTGATCCCTGCATCCAGCAGGCGATGCCCTCCGGAAAAACTGATGTAACCTCCCACCGTTCCACCCACCAGGGTCACAATGGACAGTGCAGATATTTTATCCGGGAAAAAACTGTGCTCTATGGCAGATGTAACAGGCGGCGCTGCTCTGAATACAATGTACAATGTAAGCAGGATCATCAGCAGCCCCAATATTTTGGTAAAACCATCTATGGCCCTTCCTGCATCCTTGTTCCAGAAAATCAATAAGGCAATTACACAACTGATGATGCTTCCATTCAAGGGATCCACCCCTGCGAGTACCTGCAGCCCCAGACCACAGCCACCAATATTCCCAATATTAAATGCCAGTCCGCCTGTTACGATGAGCGCGGCCAGCAAATATCCCAGCCCGGGAAGCAGATCGTTGGCAATCAGTTGTGCCCTTTTTTCCGTTACGGCAATGATGCGCCAGATGTTTAGCTGCGCGCCGATGTCTAACAATACCGAAATCAAAATCACAAAACCAAAGCTAGCTGCCAGCTGTTGCGTAAACACAGTGGTTTGTGTAAGAAACCCTGGTCCTATGGCAGAAGTGGCCATTAAAAACGCGGCTCCGGTAATGGCGGCGGAATTGGATTTTTTCAAGAACCGAATGTTTTGAGGTGAATATTGTTTTGCCGGAAACAGACATGGAGTGCTTTGGCAAATTCTACCGCGTGTGCACCGTCTCCGTGCAAACAGATGGTGTCTGTCTGCAGTGGCACCACGGAACCATCTACGGCAGTAACGGTATTCGACAATACCATTTGCAATACCTGTTTCAGGGCATCATCGGTCTGTTCGATCAATGCATTGCTTTTTGTGCGTGGAGTGAGTGTGCCGTTGGGCTGATAGGTTCTGTCTGCAAACACTTCAGAAACGGTTTTCAGCTTCAGCTTTTTTGCTTCTGTAATCAGGTGGCTGTTGCTCAGCCCGTACAGATAGAGGGAAGCATCCGCTTCCTTAACAGCCGAGGCAATGATATAACTCATAGTAACATCGGCTGCAGCCATATTATACAAAGCGCCATGTGGCTTTACATGATGCAGCAGGGTTCCGTGCTTTCTACAGCACTCCTGCATCAGTGCAATTTGCTCTGCTACCAGATCGTACAATTCACAATCGGATAACTTCATATTGATTCTGCCGAAATGCTCCCGGTCTTTAAAGCCGGGATGCGCGCCAATAGCCACTTCGTGGATCAGGCAGCAGTGAATGGTCTGATTGATGGTTGTATCGTCACCGGCATGAAAACCGCAGGCAATATTGGCCGAACTGATATAGGGCATCAGTTGATGGTCGTTGGGGAATCCTTCTCCCAGATCACAGTTAATGTCGATGATAGGCATCAAGTTGTAAGATACAGGCATTCTTCAATTGTTGCAAATGTTGCTCCTGCATCACCAGTAAATTTTCTGCTGTTTCAAGATCGGTTTGTACAAAATGCAGGGTCTCCCCAATTCCTTTTTGCGCCAGCCCCGGAAGATCTGCGCTGATGATGTGCCCGATTCTTGGATAACCTCCGGTAGTCTGGTGGTCGGCCATCAGTATAATACACTGGCCATTGGGCAACAGTTGAATGGTGCCCCTGGTAACCGCGGAAGAAATCATTTCTCCGGCACCTGTTAATTCTAATCCGGGTCCTTGTAGCCGGTAACCCATCCGGTCGCTTTGCGGCAGAATAGTAAAACCTTCACTGGTAAAGCGCTGCCTGGAAATTTCTGATAAAAGACCAAACTCTTTACCATGTATAAAACGGAAAGGATTGTTGGTATAAAAGGGTGCTGTAAAAGCCTTCCAGGGAAGAACGGAACACTCAGGGCTGCTGCGGATAGATTTGGGATGGTTATTGAGGGTAAGTTCATCGCCTGCGCAAAGCGCCCTGCCTTCAAATCCTCCGGCAGCAGCTTTTATGTTGGTGCTGTAACTGTTCAGCCATTCAATCAACTCCAATCCGCCCTGAATGGCCAGGTATCCCAACTGCCCTTTTCCTTTTCCGTTGAATTGCAAAACACTGCCGGCAGGAATATAAATGGGGTGATCAACAGGCAGGTCGGTCCCATTTACACTTGCTTTAAAATCTGCTCCACTCAATGCAATAAAAGCCCCTGCGTTGAACTGCAATACAGGAGCCGGAAAATAAAATTCCAGCACTGCTTCATCGGTTGGGTTGTGTACCAGGGCGTTGGCCGTTTGCATGGCCCGCAGATCCATGGCCCCGCCGGGATTGATGCCCAGGTGCTGAAAACCCGTTCGTCCGGCATCCTGGATGGAGGTTTGTAAACCCGGTTTGATTACAAGAATACTCATACGCTCCGGGATTTTTTCATTTGATTGAATTCCTCCACCGAAATGGAATAGAAGCGTACCCGATCTCCCGGTTCAAGCAGGCAGGGACTTTCCTGAGATACATCGAGCATGGATAAGGGGGTTTGTCCGATGATCTGCCATCCCCCCGGACTGTTTACCGGATAAATGCCGGTTTGTTCTCCTGCAATACCTACACTTCCTGCAGCTACCAATGGTCTTGGCTGCAGTTTCCGGGGCATCCGGATGGCCGGGTCAACAGAAGCGAGGTAGGCAAAACCCGGAAGGAAACCAATCATATAAACCCTGTAAATGGTTGCGGTATGTATTTGGATTACCTCGTTGGTTGAAATGCCTGCATGAGTGGCCAGCTCTGCAAGGTCGGGTCCCAACTCAGGATCATAGCATACCGGGATTTCAACCAGCCGATGCTTGAAATCTTCATCACCGGTTTGTTGTAACCGCAGGATGAGCGCTTCCTTCATCCGTTCGAAAGCAGATTGTCCGGGATGTGCTTTGCGGATGGCAGCAGTCTGGTAAACGACCGTAATACTGCTGTAGGCCGGTATGATATCTGAAACAAAGGGAAGGGGATTCTTTTGTAACTGATGGAACACGCGCATCACCAACTCATTGGTAGGTTCTTCAATTGTATTACCCAGTTCAATGGTCAAAGCCTGATCGCCCAGCGGATACATGGTATATGGCGCTCCGTGCATCCCTGTAAGTTAGTGAAACTCGGGCAGGAACGAATCAACTATTCATCACAAACGCGGGAAAGGAATACAGTTCTTCGTTATCTTTCCAATTCAACAATTTTATATGAGGAAATTATTATCAATTGTGGCCCTGCTGGGGGTATGTTGCGGTCAGTTGTCCGCACAGTCGGAACCGCGGTGGATGCGCTATGCTTCCATTTCTCCGGATGGACAGACCATCGTTTTTACATTCAAGGGAGATCTGTATAAAGTAGCCAGCAGCGGCGGAACAGCTGTGCCACTTACCCTCCACGAAGCCCATGACTTTATGCCGGTATGGAGTCACGATGGCAAAACCATTGCATTTGCCAGTGACCGGTACGGAAATTTTGATGTGTATACCATTTCTGCAAATGGGGGTGAGGCCAAAAGACTTACCTACCATTCTGCGCAGGAATATCCTTATGATTTTTCGGCAGATGATAAAAATGTGGTGTTCGGTTCTTCCAGGCTGGATCTGGCCAGTAATCGCCAGTACCCGACTGGTTCCATGCCCGAACTATACAGTGTGGCAAGAAGTGGAGGACGCCCGGTTCAGTTGCTCACTACCCCTGCGGAAGACGTGAAGTTCAGCAAGGATGGAACGGTGATGCTTTACCACGATAAAAAAGGCGGAGAGAATGCCTGGAGAAAGCACCATGTTTCCTCCATTGCAAGAGATATCTGGATGTATGATGTAAAAGCTGCTAAGCATACCCGGGTTACTTCCTTTAATGGGGAGGACCGCAATCCGGTATTTGCAAAGGACCAAAAAGCCATGTATTATCTGAGTGAGGAGAGCGGAAACTTTAATGTGCATCAGCTGAGCTTTACAGGCGGGAAAAGTGAACAGCTGACTACATTCAAAAAACATCCGGTTCGGTTCTTAAGCAGTTCCAACAACGGGATGCTTTGTTTTGGATACGATGGAGAAATATATACTATGGTGCCCGGAACTGCAGCCCAAAAAGTAGATATAAGAATTCTGGCAGATAACCGTAAAAACGATGAGCAGCTGATCCGCGTTACCAGCGGGTCTGGTATCAGTGTAGCTCCGAATGGTAAGGAAGTTGCTTTCCTGTTCAGAGGAGATGTATTTGTAACAAGTGTGGAAGGTGGTGTTACCAAGAGAATTACCAACACACCAACACAGGAAACATTTGTGAGTTTTTCTCCGGATGGGAAGTCGCTGATTTATACTGCAGAGCGAAATAATAAATGGAGCATTTTTGAATCGAAAGTGGTGCGGGCAGATGAACCTTATTTCTATGCATCTACGCTGATTAAGGAAACACCGGTGTTGGATAATCAAAATGACAATACCATGCCAGTGTATTCGCCCGATGGAAAAGAACTGGCTTTTGTGGAGAACAGGCACAATATCCGTATCTATAATCTGGCATCTAAGCAATCCCGTACCATACTTACCTCCAAACAGATTTTTGCATGGGTGGAGAACGATCAGTATTTTCAGTGGAGTCCCGATGGAAAATGGCTGCTGTTTGATTATGCGATGCCCGGAAGCGGTGTAGGCGAAGTTGGTCTGGCCAGTGCAGACGGAAAGAAAATTATGAATATTACCGAGAGTGGATACAATGATTACAAGCCCAAGTGGGTATTGGGAGGGAAAGCCATGTTGTGGCAGAGTACCCGGGATGGTTTGCGCGCAGCTGCAATGGGTGGCGGAGCGCAGAGCGATGCGTACATGATGTTCTTTACCCAGGAAGCATTCGACCGGTTCAAACTGGGCAAAGACGAATATGCACTTCTGAAAGAAAGCGAAGAGCTGAAAGCCAAAGCCGATACCGGTAAAAAGAAAACAACCATCAAAGACAGTGTGGTAGTAGAGTGGGAAGGACTTACGCAGCGTAAAGCCAAGGTAACCATTCATTCTTCCAGCATGGGAGATGCCCTGGTGAGCAAAGACGGAGAAAATTTATATTACCTGGCACGCTTCGAAAAAGGTATGAATCTCTGGACCACCAACCTGCGAACCAAAGAAACCAAAATGCTGGTGCCGCTGAATGCTGGTTTTGCAAGCATGGTATGGGACAAGGAACAAAAAAATATTTTCATCAGCAGCGATGGTGGCATCATTAAACTGGATCCTGCGAGCAGCAAACAGGATCGGGTATCCATCAACGGAGAGATGATGATCGATGCAATGGCAGAACGGAAAGCCATGTTTGAGCATGTGTGGCGCAGAACCAAAAAAACATTTTACAACAGCAGTTTCCATGGCATCAACTGGGACAGCTACCGCCCAGACTATGAGCGATACATTAGTTCTATCGGAAACACCTACGAGTTCACCGAGATGCTCAGTGAATTGTTGGGCGAACTGAACGTGAGCCACAGCGGAGCAGCCTATAATGCATTCAATCCAATGTCCGACATCACTGCTTCACTTGGCGCATTTTACGATCCTTCACACAAGGGGGTAGGTGTACGTATTGAAGAAGTAATCAAAGATGGCCCGCTCTATAAGGCCGGACTGAACATTAAGCCGGGAACCATTATTGAATCCATCGACGGAGCATTGATTGAGGCAGACAAGGATCTTGCACAATACCTGAACCGGAAAGCGGGTAAGCAGGTGTTGTTGACGATTGTTGAGAGCGGTGTTAAAAGAGACGTTACCGTGAAACCGGTTACTCCCGGAGAAGAAAACAGCCTGCTTTACAAGCGTTGGGTGAAGCGCAATGCGGATGAAGTAGATCGCCTGAGTGGCGGTGCCCTGGGATATGTGCATGTGCCCGGTATGAATGATGGTGTTTTCAGAAATACCTACGAAGACATCATGGGTAAGTTTTTTGATAAAAAAGGTGTGGTGATTGATACCCGCAACAACAACGGCGGAGACCTGGTAACCGATCTGGCCGTATTGCTGAGCGGAAAGAAATTCATGGACTACAATACCGCAGGAAGAAGCGTTGGTTTTGAACCCAATTTCCAGTGGACCAAGCCAAGCATTTCTCTGGCCAACGAAGCCAACTACAGCGACGGACATTGTTATACATTCATGGTACAGGAACTGAAAGTAAATAAGGTAGTGGGCACACAGGTTCCCGGTACCTGCAGCTTTGCTGCCTGGGAAGCCCTCATGGACACAGGCATCCGATGGGGCGCACCAACTGTGGGGGTAATGACCAACAGGGGCAAATACCTCGAGAATGATCCGAGTGAACCGGATATCAAAGTGTACAATGAATATGAAATAGTGAAGAAAGGGGTGGATCAGCAGCTGGAAGCAGCGGTGAAAGAGCTGATGAAAGACATCCGCTAATTACTATACCAACGTAGTAAAATCCGCCGGATTTTTTATTTGTAACAAAAGTAACCGTATAAAAAAGGCGCGCAATGCAATTTTGTGCTTCAAGAAAAAGTATATGATGGATTTTTTAAAAAACTTATTTGGCGGCGGTCCTTCAGCTGATTATGCCGAGCTGGTAAAAAATGGCGCACAGATCGTGGATGTTCGTTCAGAAGCAGAATACAGAAGTGGTCATATTAAAGGTTCAGTAAATTATCCGCTGGATCGTTTGCCTCAATTGGCTGCCAAGTTGAAAAAAGACAAACCCGTGATTACCTGTTGTGCTTCCGGTATGCGCAGTGGTTCTGCCAAAAGCTGGTTACTGACCAATGGTTTTACCGAAGTACACAATGGTGGTGGATGGAACAGCCTGCAGCAGGCGCTTAATTGATTCTGCGGATATCGGCTCCCAGATTGCGTAAACGTTCGTCGATGCGCTGATATCCCCTGTCGATCTGTTCAATATTCTGGATGGTGCTTTTTCCTTCGGCACTTAAAGCAGCAATCAGCAGTGCCTGTCCGGCCCTGATATCGGGGCTGCTCATGGTGATGCCGCGCAGGTTGTATTTTCTTCCAAGACCGATGACGGTGGCGCGGTGCGGATCACATAAAATGATCTGTGCACCCATATCGATCAGTTTGTCTACAAAGAACAGGCGGCTCTCGAACATTTTCTGGTGAATCAGCACACTGCCAATGGCTTGTGTGGCAACCACGAGCACGATGCTCAGCAGATCGGGTGTGAATCCCGGCCAGGGATGGTCGGAGATGGTGAGAATTCCCCCGTCGAGATAGGTCTGCACTTCGTAGTTGTCCTGTGCAGGTATATAAATGTCATCTCTGCTGATGTTGAACTGAATGCCCAGTTGTCTGAACTTTTCCGGTATGATACCCAGGTGTTGCACCCCGGCATTTTTAATGGTGATTTCGCTTTGTGTCATTGCAGCAAGTCCAATGAAACTCCCTATCTCAATCATGTCTGGCAACAACCGGTGCGTAGTTCCTTTCAGCTCCGCTACCCCTTCAATATGTAAGAGGTTGCTTCCTTCTCCGGATATTTTTGCACCCATACTGTTCAGCATCTTGCAGAGCTGTTGTATGTAAGGCTCACAGGCAGCATTGTAAATGGTAGTGATTCCTTCAGCCAGTACTGCAGCCATGATGATATTAGCGGTTCCTGTAACCGAAGGTTCATCCAGCAGCATATAGCAGCCTTTCAGTTGTTCAGTTTCGAGGGTGAAGCAACCCAGTGTTTCATCATAAGCATATCGGGCGCCCAGTTGCTGAAACCCGATGATATGTGTATCCAGTCTTCTTCTTCCAATTTTGTCTCCACCCGGTTTGGGTATATAGGCTTTTTTGAAACGCGCCAGCATAGGACCGGCCAGCATAACGCTGCCCCTGAGCCTGCCGCTTTTTTTGCGAAATTCCGCGGATGCCAGGTAGCCGGCATCAATTTGGTCTGCCTGAAATGTATATGTATCAGCGGAGATGCGTTCTACCTTCACACCCATTTCGGCCAGCAATTCAATCAATAAATTTACATCGAGGATGTCGGGTATATTTGAAATGATTACCTGCCCGGCAGTAAGCACCACTGCCGATAAAATCTGAAGCGCCTCGTTTTTAGCGCCCTGAGGTACAATTTCGCCCTTCAGCCTGTTGCCGCCGGTAACTTCAAAACTGCTCATGGTAAATGGATATCAGCAATAAATGTAATTAGTATCGCTTCTTAAAACCACCCCCGCTCCGGTCATTTCTTCCGCCACTGCTACGTTGATCGTTATTCCGTGGACCGCTTGTATTGCCACTTCTGTTGCCGCCCTGGCTTCTTCCGCCGGCATTCCGGTCGTTGCGCTGGCCGCCACCGCCCCGGTTGCTTCTTCCGCCAAAATTTTGCTGCCATCTGCCACCACGTGCAGGCGGATAGTCGTCGCTCACAAAATTCTGGTTACGGTGTTTGATATAAGGGGTATTGCTGAATTCCAGCTGGCCTCCGGTAATGCTGTTCAGTTCTGAACGGATGGCATCATCGTGAACCAGTTCTTTATGCCAGTTGCTGTAAGAGAGTTTCATGTAGTAGGCAATGGCATTTGCAAAGCCTGCTTTTTTCTCAGGATCCTCTTCTTTCAAAGCCTTGTCGATCACCACTTCCAGGTTTTTACCCAGGTGCGCATACCTTGGATGGCGCTTGGGGTAGGGAAGCGGATCGGGTTTTACTTTATAGGTTTCTTTGGTAGGAATCGGGTAAGGGCTGTTGACCTCCAGTTTAAAATCGCTGATAAAGAAAAGGTGATCCCAGAGCTTGTGCCGGAAATCTTCCACATTCTTCAGATGGGGGTTCAAAAAACCCATCAGCTCAATCACGGCCTGCGCCTGTTGTTGCCTTTTATCTTTGTCCTCGATGGTTAAGAGATATTCGACCATTTTTTGTACGTGACGGCCGTATTCTTTCATACCCAGATAGTTCCTGTCGGTATTATAATCCATGTAAAATTGCTTGGTGCAGCAACAAATATACATATTGTAAGGGGCTTCAAATCATTTTTCAGCCTACGGAATCTACTTTTTATCTTCGCAGAATGGAACAGTTGTTGCAACAGATCGAACAATACAAGCAGGAAATAGCTGCTTTTGCAGCTGCGGGAGCAGACGAAGTGGAACAATTTCGCATCAAATGGCTTGGAACCAAGGGATTGGTAAAAGCGGTCATGGGAGAAATGAAAAATGTGCCCAATGAGCAGAAAAAATCCTTCGGACAGTTGTTGAACGAGTTCAAATCCTTTGCTGAAGCCAAACTGGAGGAGTTGCAGCAATCCTATGCACCGGTATCGGCTGTAACCGGCCCTGCCATTGATTTTGCGCTTCCGGGAGACCCGGTAACAGTTGGCAGCAGACATCCGCTTACCCTGGTAAGAAATGAAATGGTTGCCATCTTCAAGCGGTTGGGTTTTGCAGTAGCCGAGGGTCCTGAAATAGAGGACGACTGGCACAATTTTGGCGCCATGAATTTACCCGAAGACCATCCTGCACGCGATATGCAGGATACATTCTATATTCGAAAACCCGAAGACGGGAACGGCCCAACCTGGTTGTTGCGTACGCATACCAGCAGCACACAGGCCCGGGTAATGGAAGAACAAAAGCCTCCGATCCGGGTAATATGCCCCGGCCGTGTATACCGGAATGAAACCATCAGCGCCCGCGCGCATTGCTTTTTCCACCAGGTAGAAGGCCTGTATATAGACGAAAATGTAAGTTTTGCCGATCTGAAACAGACCCTGTATTTCTTTGTACAGGAAATGTTCGGAAAAGACGTGAAAGTGCGGTTCAGACCGAGTTATTTCCCATTCACCGAACCCAGTGCGGAAATGGACATCAGTTGTCAGATCTGCGGAGGAAGCGGATGTAATATCTGTAAACACACGGGTTGGGTGGAGATTTTGGGCAGTGGCATGGTACATCCCAAAGTACTCGAAAACTTCGGCATCGATTCCAATAAGTACACCGGCTTTGCATTTGGCATGGGCGTTGAGCGGATTACCCAGTTGAAATACCAGGTAAACGACCTTCGGCTTTATTCACAAAATGATATTCGTTTTCTGAAACAGTTTACCGGGGTTGTTTAAAAAAGATCCGGAAACCCTTCATCTATCCTACTTTTAAGTAATGGTGCATGCTACAAAAGGTGTTGTATTGCGTACGGTAAAGTATGGAGATACGAGTATCATTACTTCTATCTACACCGAACTTTTCGGCATTCAGCAATACATTGTAAAAGGCGTTCGGCAAAGCACCAAAACCTCTGCGGGAAAGGCCGGCTATTTTCAGCCGGGGGCGATCCTGGAACTGGAGGTATACCACAATGAGCTCAAAACCCTGCAATTCATCAAAGAGTACCGATGGGCATATCTGTATGAGCGGGTATTGTTCGATGTGGTCCGCAATACGGTGGCCATGTACCTGATCGAATTGTTGCAGCATACCCTTAAGCAGCCGGAAGCTAATCCGGAATTGTTTTACCTGATTGAAGACAGTTTGAAGCAGCTTGATAAAGGAAGTCCGGCATTGACCGGTAACCTGCCCTTGTATTTTACGCTGCACCTGGCGGCGGAACTGGGTTTTCAGCTACAGGGAGATTATTCTGATGCAACACCGGTGATCGATTTGCAGGAAGGTCAGTTTGTATCAGAAAAACCCAATCACCCTTATTATATAGAGGGCAGTCTGGCCGAGATTAGTTCCCGGATATCCAACCTACAGTTTTACAACGAACTGGAGAATATTCAGCTGAACCAGCAGAGCCGACGCTATTTGCTGGAAGCCTACCAGCTGTATCTGTCTTTGCACGTCAGCGGGTTCGGACAGATGAAGAGTTATGCGATACTTCAGGAAGTATTGTCTTAAAGTAAACCATTAAAGGATTCTGCGAACACTGGAATCGGCCGTTAACCGGTCGGGTGCTGTTCCTTCAATCGAAATCAGTCCGGGTTGTTTCCCTGCTTCAAAACTCCCCAATGTCTTTTCCATTTGCAGGGCAGCGGCTCCATTGATGGTGGCCCATTGCAACAGTTCCTCCAGTGGAATATCCGGGAAATTTTTTGTGATTATTTTGAGTTCGTCCAGTATGCTGAGGCTGTGGTTGCTGGCCAAACTGTCTGTACCCACAGTGATGGTGCAGTTGTACCTGCGAAGCAGTTCAATGGGAGGCAGACTGTTCTCTATATATAGATTGGCATTGGGGCAAACGCACCAGAACAGTTCATTGCCCGCTTGCATCACCTGTTGATTGGCAAAAACGATATCGGCCGGTTCGGTTTGGGTATTGTGAACGGAAATGATTTTTTTAGCAGGCGCCAGTCTGGGGAAGTAGGATTGCAGGCTGCTTTTACCGGTTGGGGTAAAATGACGCTGGTCGATGTTCAGTGTATGGTACATATCGATGAAATCGCCGGTTCCTGTTTTAAAAAGATCGTTTTCTCCCGGCGTTTCCTGGTTGTGTATGGTAATGGTATTGCCGGCGAAGCCCGGTTGAATCAATTCCCATAACTCGTTGGAGACTGAGTAAGGCGCATGAGGGGAAACGCTGAACGGATGGGGTGTTTCGCGGAAGCTTTCGCTAACCTGCAAAGCCGCACTATAACGGGGATCGGCAATGGCCGGCACCCATCCGCTCACTTCAATGAAATTATAATAAGCCAGCCGGTTTAATTGTTTCTGCGCCACCGTGAGGGCGTTATTGGAAATATCCCCTACGGCAACAATGCCGCCGGCCAGCATTTCGGCTTCAGCTGCTGCAATGGCATCCAGGATTTCTTCTTCCGGGAAATGCCTTTCTCCGATGATTTTGAGGATAAACCCCGTCAGGCCGGTATGTTCAGGGATCAACCCGCGCATATGACTCAGTTCCAGGTGACAGTGTGCATTTATAAACCCGGGTGAAAGAATGCCCCTGAGATGCTGAACATCGTCTCCGGCATCTTCCAGGGAAACAAGGTCCAGTATGGTTCCCTTCCGGTCTGTTATCAAGACCGACTGTCCGGAGAGCAGCTCTGAACCGGTAAAAATCTGATCGGCTGAAAATTTCTGGTAGTTCAAGGGGCAAAGTTCGGATAGTTTCCGGAATCTCCCGCAGGTATGAAGGTCTTCGTTGTTGTCGCAGGCCTGAAAGACCGGGTGGCTGCGTAATTCAGGGCCAGCGAGACCCCAAAAGGCAGATTTAGCGGCCATTTTAACCGGTAATGAAAAAATAATTACCAAATTTTTATTGAAAATCAATTAGTTGCAAAGGAGCGTATTAAAATAGTTTCCAAATTCCTTGGATTATCCAATGCAGAACCTGACCTTTGCCCTCCCAAAAATGGGAATATTCTGACCGGTGGGATAGCGCCGGTTTCATTAAAACAAAAGAATCATGAGTAAACTTCATTTCACCACCAAGCATGCGAATGCGGCTACCGTTCAACACAACTGGTATGTGGTTGATGGTACTAATCAAACCGTGGGACGTATTGCCTCCAAGATTGCCGCAGTATTACGCGGTAAAAACAAAGCATATTACACTCCTCACGTAGACTGTGGAGATTATGTAATTGTAATCAATGCCGAGAAAGTTGCTTTCACCGGTAACAAGTTAGATGACAAGATTTACCTGAATTTCTCCGGTTACCCTGGTGGTAAGAAGGAAGAAGTTGCAGGAGATCTGCTGAAGCGTCGTCCTGAAGTAGTCATGGAAAGAGCTGTAAAAGGTATGTTGCCTAAAAACCGCCTCGGACGCAAGATGATCAAAAAATTATTTGTGTATGCCGGAACCAGCCATCCGCACACTGCACAACAACCAAAAGAACTTAAATTCTAAACCATTGTCTGAAGCGTTAAGCTTCGGGCGTTAAGCATACAAACAAATGGAAAAACAAAAAAACGCAGTTGGTCGTCGTAAAGAAGCTGTTACCCGTGTTTTCATCAGCAAGGGCGATGGTAAGATCACTGTAAACGACAAAGATTACAAAGCTTATTTCCCATTGGTTTACTTACAAAACCAGGTAGAAGCTCCTTTAAAAACAGCAGATGTACTCGGTAAGTTTGATGTAGTGATCAATGCTACCGGTGGTGGCCTGAAAGGTCAGGCAGAAGCAGCAAAACTGGGTATTGCCCGTGCGTTGCTGGAAGTGAATGCCGAGCTCCGTCCTGCATTGAAAGCCGCTGGTCAGCTGAAGCGTGATCCACGTGGTGTTGAACGTAAGAAATTCGGTCATAAAAAAGCACGTAGAAGCTACCAGTTCAGCAAGCGTTAATCGTTGTTCTGAAGACTTTCGTCTGGAAATTAATTTTAAAAAATTATATAATTTATTACAATGGAAAATAACACTTCATTACAACAGCAATTACTGGAGGCCGGCGTTCACTTTGGTCACCTGAAAAAGAAGTGGAATCCTAAGATGTTGCCTTACATCTTCGCTGAGAAAAAAGGTATTCACATCATCGATCTGAACAAAACAGTAGATTACTTACAGGAGTCTGCTGCTGCTATCAAGCAGATTGCAAAGAGCGGTAAGAAAATCATGTTTGTTGCTACCAAGAAACAAGCAAAAGAAATCGTTACAGAATGTGCTAAGCGCGTGAACATGCCTTATGCTACTGAACGTTGGCTGGGTGGTATGCTCACCAACTTCAACACAGTTCGTAAGAGCGTGAAGAAAATGCAGAGCATCGAGAAAATGCTGAACGACGGAAGCGCAGAAAGCCTTACCAAGAAAGAGCGTCTGACTTTAAGCCGCGATAAGGATAAAATGGAGAAAGTACTGGGAGGTATTGCTCAGCTGGGCCGTCTGCCTGCTGCGCTGTTCCTGGTGGATATTGGTCACGAGCATATTGCTTTATCCGAAGCAAAGCGTTTGGGCATTACCACTTTTGGTATGGTAGATACCAACTGCGACCCTAATAAAGTAGACTTCGCAATTCCTGCGAACGACGATGCTACTAAATCTATTGCCATCATCACCAACTACATCGTAGCTGCAATTGCAGAAGGACTGGCTGAGCGTCAGGCCTCTAAAGATGAAGATGAGTCTGATGACAGCAACAACGAGAACGAAGCACGTGCACGTCGCCTGGAAGCTGAAGCTCAGTCCGAAGCCGGTCGTGGTGGAAGAGGTCGTGGAGCTGCACCTGCAGGTGGTCCTGCCGGTCCTGCAAAACGCCGTGTTCCAGGAAACCGTCGCCCTGCGGGTGGTGGTGGAAGCAGATAATATATACATAATACTGCCGCGTTTACACAGTAAATATCTTTAACAGCAATACAGAATCCGAAAAGATTCTGTATTGCCTATTAAATAACTAATCAATATAAAATACTATGGGAACTGCAACTATTACAGCAGCAGACATCAATAAATTACGTCAGGCAACAGGTGCCGGAATGATGGATTGCAGAAAAGCTTTAACTGAAACCAATGGTGATTTTGAAGCTGCAATCGACTGGTTGCGTAAGCAGGGTCAGAAAGTAGCTGCCAAGCGTAGCGACAGAGAAGCGAAAGAAGGGGTAATTATTGCTAAAACATCTGCCGATCATAAAGTTGGTTTTGTTGTATGTATCAGCTGTGAAACCGATTTCGTTTCCAAGAATGCAGATTTCGTTGCTTTTGCTACATCCATTGCTGATGCAGCTGTTGCAAACAATGTGAAGAGTGCTGAAGAACTGAACGAAGTAAGCATCAACGGTGCTAAAGTTGCCGATCTGATCAATGATAAACTGGCTGCCATCGGTGAAAAAATCGGAGTTGCCAAGTTCGAAAGAATCGAAGCTCCTTATGTAGCATCTTATATCCATGGCGCTAACCGTATGGGTGTTCTGGTAGGATTGAACAAAGAAGCTGCTGACGCAGGTAAGGATGTTGCCATGCAGATTGCGGCAATGAACCCACTGGCAGTAGACGCCAACAGCATTCCTGCTGAAACCATCGAAAGAGAAAGAGCGATTGTTGTGGAAACAATGAAAGCAGATCCTAAAATGGCCGGTAAGCCCGATGATATGATCGCTAAAATTGCAGAAGGCAAACTGAACGCTTTCTTCAAAGAAAATACTTTGCTGGCACAGGCTTTCGTAAAAGATGGCGCTGTTACCGTAGAGTCTTACCTGAAACACGCAGGTGATGTAACCGTTACAGAATTCAGAAGGGTTGCCCTGGGATAATCCTCCCGAAGCATCTTAAGTAATAGTTTGAAAAGCTCTGGAAAACCAGGGCTTTTCTTTTTGATAACTCCGGCCCCCGTTTTTTGATTTTTTTCCTTCTGCGCGTTGGTTTGGATTATATCTTTGCGCAACACTTCACCCTAAATCCATTACATGCTGCCAAGGTTTAAACGCATCCTGCTTAAATTGTCCGGAGAAGCGCTGTTGGGCGACCAACGCAACGGAGATCCGTTCAATCCTCAAATCATAGAACAATATGCACACGACATCAAGCGGGTAACCGATCTGGGTGTACAGGTGGCTATAGTGATAGGCGGAGGGAACATCTATCGCGGAATGAACGAAGCCGACAGCGGTATTGAACGCGCCCATGGCGATTATATGGGAATGTTGGCAACTGTGATCAATGCTATGGCCATGCAGGCCATGCTCGAGAAAATCGGCGTGTATACCCGTTTACAGAGTGCCATCAACATGGAACAGGTAGCTGAGCCCTATATCCGCAGAAAAGCACTGCGCCATCTGGAGAAAGGCCGGGTCGTAATATTCGGAGCCGGTACCGGTAACCCATATTTTACCACAGATACTGCAGGATCTCTGAGAGCCATCGAAATGAAGGCCGATGTAATCCTTAAAGGAACCCGTGTAGACGGTATTTACACAGCTGATCCTGAAAAAGATCCCACTGCAGTGAAGTACGATAAAATCTCCTTTCAGGATTGCATTACAAAAAACCTGAAAGTGATGGATATGACTGCATTTACCCTCTGTATGGAGAACAAATTGCCCATCATTGTTTTTGATATGAACAGGCCCGGAAACCTGCTTCAGGTGGTGGAAGGATCCAATGTAGGTACCCTGGTAAGCTGATTACCCGCCTGTATAAAAAAATTGCAGATTTAACCGATCCTTGCATAATTTCATGATACATGAATAAGTATTCTGTTTGCCTACTATTTTCAGTATTGTTTGAGTTGGGTGCAGCTGCTCAACCTCGTTTAACCCTGTCGGATGCTTTATCCACAGCATTGAAAAACAGTTACAATATCCAGCTCGCCAAAGAGAACCTGGAGATAGCAAGTATCAATAACAGCTACGGAGTTGCAGGAGGTTTGCCGGTTGTGACTGCACAGGCCAATAACAATGAACAGATTACCAGCATTAACCAGAAATTTCCCGATCCCTCCAGAGATGTTAACAGAGACGGAGTAAGTTCCAATAACCTTACAGCCTCTCTTACCGGTAGCTTCCTGCTGTACAACGGAATGAAGGTAAAGGCCACTAAGAAAAGACTGGAAGAATTACAGAACCTGAATCAGGATCTGCTGAATGCACAAATTCAAAACACGCTTGCAGCGGTTACCACCCGTTATTATGATGTGGTACGTCAGCAGAATTTTCTGCAAACCATTCAGAAATCAATAGAGGTTTCCAGAAAGAGAGTGGAAGTGATTGAAAGCCGGAAGGAAGTGGGAATGTCTAATAATGCCGATCTCTACCAGGCGCAACTGGATCTGAATTCCCTGATTCAATCGGAACAGGCGCAGAAGCTGGTCATCAGTCAGGGTAAAACGGACTTGCTCAACCTGATTTTTGTAAGACCCGATTCCAATATAGTTATTACAGACAGCATACTGGTAGATCAGTCGCTTCAGCTGGAACAAATAAGGACACTGCTGCCCAGGAATCCACAGTTGATTGCTGCAGACCAACAGATTAAAGTGAATGAACTGATCGAACGCGAAACGGCTGCCTTGCGCTATCCAACGCTGCGGGCAACCACCGGGTTAAATATCAACAGAACCAACAGTGGTGCGGGTTTCATTCTGATGAACCAAAGCTATGGTCCTACTTTCGGTTTAAACTTATCTGTTCCGATTTACAACGGGTTAATCAGTAAAAAGCAGCAGCAGGTAGCCGAAGTGAATACCCGGATTGCCCAAACACAGAAAGACAATTTAATGCTGACCATCGAAACCGGTGCAGTTAAAACCTATCAGGCATACAGCAGTTCGCTGGAGCAGTTGAAAACTGCAAAGACCAATTTTGAATTGTCTACGCGTTTACTGGATCTGGTGATGCAAAAGTTTCAATTGGGTCAGGCCACCATCATTGATGTGAAAATTGCACAGCAAAGCTTCGAAAATGAATCTTACCGGCTGGTGAATCTGGCTTACACCGCCAAGGTTGCTGAAATTGAATTGAAGCGTTTGTCTAACTCCATCCAACCTTAGTTGCTGCTGCTCAGGCTTTCTAAATTGCTTATCTTTCCGGAGCAATAAAATGAAAGTATTGTGCAACCCACCATTGTTTCCAAACTCCCTCATGTAGGGACAACTATTTTTACGGTCATGAGTCAGCTCGCCGCAGAACACGGCGCTATCAACCTGGGTCAGGGATTCCCCGATTTTCCCATGAGTGAAGTGCTGTCCGGTCTGGTATGCAAAGCCATGCAGGAGGGCAATAACCAGTATGTACATATGAACGGCCTTCCGGCATTGCGCGAGGCACTTGCGCAAAAAGCATCCCGGCTGTACCATGCATCCATCGATCCCAATACAGATATTACGGTTACCCCCGGTGGAACCTATGCCATTTATACTGCATTAACCACGGTGCTGCAACCGGGCGACGAAGTCATTGTATTTGAACCTGCATACGATTGTTATATTCCTACCATAGAATTGAATGGTGCGAAAGCAGTCACGATTGCATTGAAGTATCCCGATTATTCCATTCCATGGGATACGGTAAAAGCAAGCATTACACCGCATACCCGGATGATCATGATCAATTCACCGCACAATCCAACCGGTGCTGTACTGAGTGCAGAAGATATGAAAAATTTATCGGCCATTACTGCCGGCACCAATATCCTGATTCTGAGCGATGAAGTGTATGAGCACCTCATATTCGATGGCATCAGTCACCAGAGCATACTTCGCTATCCCGATCTGTTTGCGAGAAGTTTTGTGTGTTTTTCTTTCGGAAAAACCTACCATTGTACCGGATGGAAACTGGGCTACTGCATTGCACCCGATTACCTGATGCAGGCTTTCCGGAAAATACACCAGTTCAATTGTTTTACTTGTGATACACCTAAACAGGTTGCGTTGGCGGCTTATCTGCAAAACGAGAACGATTACCTGAACCTGGGGGCATTCATACAAGAGAAAAGAGATTATTTCAGAACGCTGATGGAAAAAACACCCTTTCGCTGTGTTCCCTCACACGGAAGTTATTTTGAGTGTTACAGTTATGAAGGCTTCAGCAATGAAACAGACAAGGAGCTGGCCATCCGGCTTACCAAAGAATACGGCATAGCTACCATACCGGTTTCTTCTTTTTACAGAGATGGAGAAGACAATAAAGTATTGCGGTTTTGTTTTGCCAAAAAAACGGAAACCCTGGAGAAAGCCGTGTCCAAACTGACCAGTCTGAAATAGCCAACGGCATCAATGATATAAACAGAAGCGGCCCCTGAATTCGGGGGCCGCTATATAAGAGCCAACTGTAATTAACCAATTACCATCTTCCGTCTCCATCCAGTAAATTTCCGATTCCGCCCAACAGGCTTCCTTCTTCTTTTCTGGTGGTAGTGCCGTATTGCAGGATTCTGCCGGCAAGTCTGCTGATCGGAAGGGTCTGAATCCAAACAGTTCCCGGGCCGGATAACGTAGCAAAGAATAAGCCCTCACCGCCAAACAGTGTGTTTTTGATTCCACCAACAAACTGGATATCGTAATGAACACCGGAAGTGAAACCAACAATACAACCGGTATCAATTTTCAACAATTCTCCCGGCTGTAGGTTTTTCTGAAACACATGTCCGCCTGCGTGCAGGAATGCCATGCCATCCCCTTCCAGTTTCTGCATGATAAATCCTTCCCCGCCAAACAAACCGGTTCCCAGTTTGCGTTGAAATTCAATGCCCACATTTACACCTTTTGCCGCACACAGAAAAGCATCTTTCTGACAGATGATCCGGTTGTTCAGCACCGACAGGTCGAGCGGAATGATTTTACCTGGATAGGGAGAAGCAAAACATACCCTTCTTTTTCCCTGGTTCACATTGGTGAAGGCGGTCATGAACAGACTTTCACCTGTCAGGACTCTTTTTCCGGCATTCAGCAATTTTCCAAAAATGCTGTTGTTCTGGTGACTGCCGTCGCCAAACATGGTTTCCATAATAACGCCATCGTCCATCATCATAAAGGCCCCGGGTTCTGCAATGGCAGTTTCGTTGTAGTCTAGTTCAACTTCAACATACTGCATCTCCTCTCCAAAAATCCTGTAATCAATTTCGTGATTGCTGATCATGTTTCTATCGTTTAATTTGTTTTAGAAGGGGCGGGTTTTAAAACACCCATCCATACTTTTTTCCCTTGTAATTTTTTTACACCAAACATAATACCCACAAGGATAAAGAAAAATGGTCCGGTAAATCCGAGCAGTGCCACAAATTTGGAACCATAGAACCGCTCCATGGGTCTTCTTAACCTTTCAGAAATCAGGTACATGCTTGGTACCATAATTAAAGTAAGGAAGAAAGAGAATATCAGACCAAATATAATGGTCCAGCTCAATGGCCCCCAGAATACCACACTGTCGCCCCCAATAAAGATCTTGGGATCGAGGTGCTGGAACATGGATACAAAATCGATGTTGAAACCGATGGCCAGCGGAAACAGTCCCATGATGGTGGCAATGGCGGTAAGCAGTACCGGAATAATCCTGATTTTACCAGCCTGTATGGCAGCTTCCCTGGTTTTGTAACCCCTGCTTCTCAGTTCATCGGTAAATTCAATCAGGAGGATACCGTTTTTAATTACGATACCAGCCAGTCCTATGATACCCACACCTACCATGATGGTGGCCATGGTCATACCTGTTATTGCATAACCGATGAAAACACCAATGATCGAGAAGAAGATCTCTGTGAGAACGATGAACGGTTTACTCAGGCTGTTGAACTGCAATACCAGGATCAGGAAAATGATCAGCAAGGAGGTCAGCATTGCCATTCCGAGGAACGACATGGTCTCGGCTTGTTGTTCTCCCTCACCGGTTTGCTTAATGGTTACATCCGGCGGAATTTCAGTTTTGGATTTAAAATCCTCAATTTTCTTGGCCAGCTCTTTATTAATTACCGGAGTAAGTGACGGATCTGTTACCGTAGACTGAATCTGGATGGTACGTTTTAGGTTCTTCCTTTTGATGCCACCGGTTGTATTGGTGTAATCTACAGTGGCCACACTGTTTACAGGGATCTGCTTAATAGCGCCGCTGTTGAAATCTCTGAATACAATCCGCATGTTCATCAGGTCTGCCACATTGTTTCTTTTCAGGTCATGGTACCTCAGCTGAATCTTATAATCGTCTTCTCCTTCTTTTAATTTACTTACTTCCTTTCCAAAAACCGCTGTTCTCAGTTCAGAACCAATCTGCGCAGTGCTCAACCCTTCGGCAAGTGCTCTTTCACGATCTATATTGATGGTGATTTCCGGGTTCAGCAAATCCACATCCAGCTGAAGGTTTTGGATACCTTCTATCCGGTTGGTATCGAGGTGGTTTTGTAGTTGGTAAGCCACTTTGGCAATGGATTCAAAATCATCTCCGAAAATTTCAATATTTACCGGAGGGTCTGTGGGAGGGCCTGCATCTTCCTGACTCACTTCTATAGAGGCACCCGGAATACCGGTCATGGCTGCCCGGATAGAATCGAGATAAGGTGCACTGCTCTTACCGTGTCTTTTTTCGAACTCCACAAAAGAAATCTGGATCCTTCCGAGGTTGGAACGAACACTTCTGTTGTTGTCTCTGGGATTGTTGGCACTTACCGCAACATTCGAGATCACACTCTCCACAATACTTCCTTCCGCACCTGGCCTGTTTTCCTCACCCAGGATTTTGTATACCCTGTTTTCCAGGACGCGTACTACAGAATCGGTTGCTTTAGCGCTGGTTCCGATGGGCATTTTGAGGTATACAAAGCCGATGTTGGGATCTCCGCTCGGGAAGAAAGGCTTGGGGTTATTTCTCAATACCAGGAAGAACAGAGAAATGGGGAACAGCAGGAACAATCCGACCATCAGCCATCCAGGTCTGTGTTTCACCAGTATCCAACGCAACAGTTTTTCGTAGTTGTTCATGAAATCGGGCAAGAGGTGCTCCTGGAAGTAGTGGATGATGTTGCGCAATACATAGCGCTCGAGCATCACCATAATATTAATGAACAACAGCAGGTTACCGAATCCATGCCAACCGGCCAGATTGAACAGGATACCAAATCCAAAGAATGCCCAGAACCATCTTTTTTTGAGGAAGGCATTTCTGGGTTCTTCAAACTCACGCCCTTCTTTTTTCATGAAACTGACTGCAAACACCGGGTTGATCAGGAAGGCCACGATCAAAGAAGCAGTAAGTGTAAGGATGAGCATGGTTGGCAGGTAGATCATGAATTTACCAATCAACCCTTTCCAGAGCAGGAGCGGGAAAAACGGCGCCAGCGTGGTAGCCGTACCGGCCAAAACAGGAATGAATACTTCTCCTGCGGCCTCCTTGGCAGAACGGACGATATTGACTTTTCCGTTGTCGAAGATCCGGTGTGTATTTTCAATCACCACAATGGCATCGTCCACGATAATACCCAAACCAAACAACAGTGCAAACAGCACAATGAAGTTCAGTGTAATGGGAGATCCTACAATGAAATCTCCCAACGGAAGGAACATGAATGCAACGAAAACAGAAAGCGGAACGCTTAATGCCACAAAGAATGCGTTGGTTACACCCATGAAGAACATCAGGATCAGCAACACGAGGATGAATCCGATAATGATGGTGTTCACCAGTTCATTAAAGGATGTCTTGGTTTTCTTGCTCTGGTCTCCGGTAATAACTACTTTAACATCCTTGGGAATTTCCTGGCTTTTCTGCATTTCTTCCACCAGCTTCTTGATTCCATCGGCCGTGTTGATCAGGTTTTCTCCGGAACGTTTTACAATGTTTAGCGTAATTACGTTTGCGCCACCTAAACGGGCATAGCTTTCCGTTTCTTTAACCGTATCGATCAGTTCGGCAACATCTTTCAGGTAAATAGGAGCACCAGAGATGTTTTTGATAATGATGTTGCGCATGTCGAAGGCGCTGGTAAACTGCCCCTTCACTTTAATATTGCGCTTCATGTTTCCAACATCTACCAGGCCGGCGCTGATGTCTCTGTTTTCGAAACTGACAGCATTTTCAATATCACGGAAAGTCAGCTTGGCTGCCTCCATCTTAACAGGATCCACATTGATCTGAATTTCCCTTTCAGGCGCACCCACAATCTCGGCCCGGTTCACTTCTTTCATTTCCTCAAAACGGTCCTGCATTTTATCTGCAATCTGCTTCAGTTTAACCCCGTCGTAGTTTCCGCTGATGTTTACGAACATGATCGGGATCTCACTGAAGGCAAACTCCTGCACATTTGGCTGGGAAGTAAGATCGGTAGGCAGATCGGTCTGGGCCTTGTCTACCGCATCCTTTACTTTCTGTTTGGCAATTTCCGTTTTGATATCGGTATCAAATTCTACCACAATCAGGCTGTAATCCTGCTGGGAAGTACTTTGTATCTTCTTTACTTTGGCCCCGCTGATTCCCTTCAGTTGTTTTTCAATTGGCCTGGTAACCAGGTTCTCTATGTCTTTGGGAGAGTTACCAAAATAGATGGTTGTTACGGAGATCGTGGGAACCACAATGTCCGGAAATTGTTCTTTCGGCAGGGTGTTGAACTTGTTCAAACCATACAGAGAGATCAGGATGGTAATGATATAGACGGCCGTTTTGTTGTCTACCGCCCAGCTGGTCGGTTTAAACTCTTTGAATTTTTTGGCAACGCCTTCTATGAAATGCTTCATATAATTGGCTTGAATGATTTTATTTTGCTAATACTTTTAATGATTGACCGTCGTAAATACCCTGATATCCCTGTGTAATCAACTGGTCTTCTTTGCTCAATCCGCTTTTTACTTCAATCAATTGATCGTAGAGTTCACCAATCTGAACCAGTTTTTTGCGGGCAACCAGTTTTTTACCTTCCTGAACAGCTACAAAAACGTATTTGCTTTTTTCGTCGGATTGTACGGTGTTCACCGGAATGGCAATGGCATTGGGTGCTTCGTAATCCTGGAACTTCAGTTGCGCCAGCTGATTGGGGCGGATGGCAGGATCATAGTTGATCTTCACTTCCGCATCAAAGCTGCGGTTGTTGGTATTGATGGCCCGGCTGGTGGTAGCCACTGTTCCTGTAAATGATTTATTGATATCCGGGAAGTTGATCAGCACTTTGGAACCGGCTTTGATTTTGCCACTGTAGGTTTCCGGAACCTGGGTAATCACTTTCAAACCGGCAGTACTTACCAGTCTGATCTGTGGAGTTGCACCGGCCAAACCGGCAAAGATTTCACCTACCCGTACATTCAGGTCGTCCACAACACCGGTTACATCAGCATAAATATTGGTGGCTTTTAGTTGTTCCTCCGCAACCTTTACCTGCTCTTCGCTGGCAGACAGTTGTTTTTCGAGCGACTGAACATTGTTTCTGGCAGAGATGTACTGAATTTCCGTACCAATACCATCTTTCCATAAGTTACCCTGGCGTTGATAAATGTCTTTGGCAAAGTTCAGTTGTGTTCTCAGGGTTTCCAGGCTTTTTTGTGCAGCTACCACCGATTGACGGATTACACCGTCGTCCAGTTTTAAGAGCAACTGACCTTTTTTAACCGGATCTCCTTTTTTCACAAAAATGGCTTTTACCTGTCCTGCGCCCATTCTTGGCGCCACATACGATACATTGTCGGAAGTAATGCTACCCTGCAGGTCTATATAATGCGCAAAAGTCTGGGTGGTTACCGGCGTTAAAGAAACCAGCTTGGCGGATAAGTCGGTACCGGTACTGTCGAGCCGGGCAATTTCCTGTTGCAACGCACTCATCTGATCGGCAATGGCATTGTGTTCTTTGGTCAGTTTTTCAAGAGCAGCTTTTTTATCTGCCAGGGTTGTTCCTTTTTCATCATTACCCCCGCAACTCATCAACAGGACCGAAGCGGCGGAAACAGTCAGTAATTGTTTTATCGAATACATGTTTTTTGTTTTTTATGGTTATAGTTTTCCGGTTGCACTCAGGAAATCGATCCGGGCAATAATGGCAGCATACATGGCATTGATGTAATTGGTCTGCGCAGTTTTCAAATCAACATCAGCCGCATTGATCTCCATGTTGGATCCGGTACCTATTTCGTATTTCTTTTTGGTTTGCGCATATACTTTTTCTGCCAGTTCCATGTTCTTCTTCTGGAATTCCATGGTAGCAATGGCGGTGTTGTAGTTGAGTTTAGCCTGTTCTACAGCATTGTCTATGACGAGCTTCAGATTTTCCAGTTGGTTTTCGGTTGTTTGCAGTTCAATCCTGGCCTTTTTTACCCTGGCTTCTTTGGCAAAGCCACTGAAGATGGGAACCGACAAATTCAATCCGAGAGAGGAAGAAGTAAACCAATCTCCTTTATTGAAGAAGTTGAACTGATTCCGCTGTGCAACCTTGCTGTAAGAAGCGCCAAAAGCGAGTGTTGGCAAATAACTGAGTTTGTACCGTTTTACATTGTATTCATTCAGTTTTTTTGCGGAACTCAGGTAAAGAAAATCTTTCCGGTCGGTATATTGAAATGCACTTGCTTCAGTTTGTTCTGGTTTAATATTGTACTGATCCAGTTTGTCGGTTAAAATAAGGGTGTCCTGAACCGGCATACCCATCAGTGTTTTTAAACCCATATAGCCGATTTCAATGGCATTCAGTGTTTTGGTCTTTTCCGTATACAGGTTGGTTAACTGAACGGCAATTTTGTCGATATCGATTCTTTCTGCAAAACCGTTTTTAAACAGCGCACGGGTATCGTTGTCCAGTTTCTGCAAACGGCCGATATTGGCATCCAGGAGTTCAATCATAGTTTTGCTCACCACCAGCTGGTAGTAGATTTTATACAGATTGGTTTTGATGTTCTCTTCGGTA
This sequence comes from Sediminibacterium sp., assembly GCA_028687975.1. GTDB lineage: Bacteria > Bacteroidota > Bacteroidia > Chitinophagales > Chitinophagaceae > Sediminibacterium. The sequence goes on along the minus strand of JAQTZD010000024.1, from coordinate 5,924 downwards.
ACAGCAGCTGCATTTGTTTGAAATTCGAGCGAGGTTCTTCTTGCCTGTAAACCAACAAATACCTGTCCGTCGAACAGGAGTTGCTGTAAACTCACACCGGCACTCGCATTGTATTTGGTACCAAACTGTGCCTGAATAAATCCAAAATCACCTGGCATTTTAATGGGATTGCCATTTCCGTCTTTCACCCCCTGGTCTATCAAAACCTGGTAGGTAGAAGGAGAGATGAAGTTGGGCAATGTTTGAACAGCCACATTGGGAAAGTGATTGGTGCCGATGCTTCCTGCAATGGAAGGCAGGGCCGCAGCCGTAATTTCTCGGTTGGTCTGAATCTGCGCCTGAATATTCAGCAGGGCGTTCTTTACCTGAACATTGTTCTTTTTTGCATAAGCTACTGCTTGTTCAACGCTGAACTCGTAGCGGTTGAACAAGCCGCCATTCTGTGCTAGCAGGGTGTTGGTAAAGAATACCAGGCAGAGCAGTCCTTTTATTTTTCTCTTGAAGCTCATAAATTGGTGTTTTGTCGTTGCTTTTTATATTTTAAGATTTGCCTGTGCGCTTTTGTTGTGGCAATGCCATAGAGGAAGTTTTCCATGATCGCCAGTTCTACCTGTAACAAACTGTATTTCTCCGGAGCAAACAGATCTGTGTTCAGGGCCAGGAAAACACTCTCTATCCTGAACTTGGCCAGGATGTCGGGGTTCACGTCTTCTCTGTACAATCCTTCTTTTTGCCCTCTTTCGATGTTTTGCCTGATCACGGCATATAAAAACTCATTTTTGTGCTTGCTGAACTTCCTGAATGCCTCCGGATGGTATTTCTGCATATCAAAAAACAGCGAGGGGTTCACAGCAGACAGCATATCCTGCATCATATCCATTGCCAGAAACATACCGTGAACGGCATTGTTGCACTGTTCATTATGAACCTGACATTCTTTGGAACTCAGGTTGATCTGAAGCTGTACTACGGCATCTACCAGGCTGTCTTTGTTGTCGTAATACTGGTAAATGGTCTTTTTACTAATGCCAAGTGCAGCGGCAATATCATCCATTGTAACACTTTTCAGGCCGTACCTGAAAAAGAGTTCCTGGGCTTTTTGGGTGATTCTGTTCTCCATCATGGTTTACTAATTGGGGTAGCAAAACTATGGAAACTATTTTCGTTACCATAGTTTCTTGCATTATTTTTGAATAAAATTGAAGCGACGCACCAAAAACGGGATGAACGGTTAGGGAGGAGGATGATTTGGAGATATTCATGCGTTCATAGCTCCGCCGATCCGGTTTCAGATATTTATGCCATCTTGCAGGCCTGATAACCCGACTAACCAATTATGCTATGTCCTTGAAATCATTTTTAAAACGACTGTTGCAGTTTTTTCTTCAGGGATTGATTGTTCTGGCACCAATAGGTATAACTACGTATGTTGTTGTCCGCATATTCAACCTGGTCGATGATATTCTGCCCAATATTATACGCGTATTTGCTCCGGCATTGATTCGGATTGATGCAGAAGGAAACCTGATCAAGATCCCGGGACTGGGTTTCCTGGTTTTCATAGGAGTAGTGCTGTTGGTAGGCTGGCTGTCGAATTTGTTTGCCATCAGCAGGTTGGTTTCGCTTTTCGATTCGCTGCTGGAGAAAACGCCTGGAATCAAATTTATTTACTCTTCGGTGAAGGATTTCCTGGAAGCTTTTGCCGGAAATAAAAAGAAATTCGACAAACCGGTGCTCGTAAATGTGGATGCAACCGATGTTTGGCGGATTGGGTTTGTTACGCAACATAGCGCTGCGCATTTTGGCCTGGAAACGCATGTAACGGTGTATGTACCTCATTCTTACGCCATTTCGGGCATTACTTATCTTGTTCCCAAAGACCGGGTGCGCCCTCTGGACCAGGTTGGGGCAGCCGATGCCATGAAATACGTGGTTTCCGGAGGTGTAACGGATGTTCACGATTAAAGCTTTGCAGGTAACTTTGTAATATGGTAATTGCAGTCAATGCTATTTTTTTACAAAAAGATGCGCTGGAAGGATATGGGCATTATGCCCGCGAAATTTTGCGGCGAATGGTGCTGGCGCATCCGGAGCATGAATTTATTTTTGTGTTTGATCGCCCGTTCAGCAATGAGTTTTTGTTTTCCTCCAATGTAAAAGCCATACAGGTAGGTCCGCCTGCAAGACATGTGGCAGCTTTTCTTTATTGGTACAATGCAAGCGCTCCGCTGGCACTCAGGAAATACAAGCCGGCCCTGTGGATTCAGCCCTATGGCTTCTGCAGTTTAAGTACGGGCATACCACAGTTGCTGGTGGTACACGATCTGGCTTTCCGTCATTTTCCGAATCAGGTTAGCCGGCAGCAACGCTGGCATTACCAGCAGTTTACCCCCCGTTTTCTGCGCAAAGCCACCCGGATTGTAACGGTTTCTGCATTTTCCCAAACAGATATTGAACAGCATTATCCGTTTACTTTAGGCAAAATCAATGTAATTCCCGGCGCTGCAAGGGAAGGATTCCGGCCCGTGGGTTGGGAGGAGAAAGAGGCTGTGAAACAGCGGGTGACTGCAGGTTGTGAATACTTTATTTGTGTAGGCGGTATTAGTCCGCGGAAGAACATGATGACTGTATTGAAAGCCTTTTCCCTTTTCAAAAAATGGCATAAGAGTAATATGAAACTGGTATTTGCCGGCAGGCTGGCCTGGCAATACGAAGATTTTTTATCGAAGCTGAAGTCTTATAAATACCGGGAAGACGTTGTATTAACAGGCTACTTACCCGAAAAAGAACTGGAGCAGCTCACCGCATCGGCCTATGCTGCCATATATGTATCGGATCTGGAGGGATTTGGTTTGCCCATTGTAGAGGCAATGCAATGCGGGGTTCCGGTGATAGCCGCCAACAATTCCAGTATGCCGGAACTGGGAGCACAAGCCGCGCTCTATGCCGATGCTCAAAACCCGCAACAGATAGCAGAGTTCATGCAATTGCTGTACCGCGACGAAAAATACAGGCAGGTGTATGTAGACCGGGGCATGGAAAGGGCCAGTTTGTTCAGTTGGGACCGGTCTGCAGCAGCTTTTTGGAAGGAAATTCTGGCAACAGTTCCGGTTTCGTCTTAGTTTTGCAGCCATAAATAAATTTGAATGAAACAATCCAGTATTACGGTTGATATTACATTAGACGAGCATAAGGTACCCCAAAACATTCACTGGTCGGCTACCGACAGCACGGCCGACATGAAGCAACAGGCCAAAGCCATGATGCTGGCATTTTGGGATGGCTCAGATAAAAGTGCGCTCCGCATAGACCTGTGGACCAAGGAAATGATGGTGGATGAAATGACCGATTTTTTTTACCAGACCCTGATGGGCATGGCCGATACCTATTTACGGGCCACACAAAACCAGGAACTGACCTCCGAAATGAAGGAATATGCCAAAGAGTTTTATAAAAAATTCAGGGCAAGTCAATTAAAAGACGCTAAATAAAGCTATTATGAGTTTAGAAGAAAAAGTCATGTCTCTGATGAAAGAGGCCATGAAATCGAAGGATGAAGCCTTATTGAGAGGCGTAAGAGCCATTAAGGCAGAGATTATAAAGGCAAAAACAGAACCAGGAGCCAATGGAGCCATTTCAGAAGACGGCGAGTTGAAGCTCCTGCAAAAACTGGTGAAGCAAAGAAAGGATTCACTGGAAATATACCAGCAGCAGAACAGGGCAGATCTTGCTCAAAAGGAAATGGAAGAAATTGCCGTGATCGAAAAATTCCTGCCGGAACAGCTGTCCGAAGAAGAGTTGCACAAGGAAATTGCCGCCATCATTGTAGCAGTGGGCGCTTCTTCTCCGCAGGACATGGGTAAAGTAATGGGTGTTGCCAGCAAACAACTGGCTGGTAAAACAGATGGAAAGGCAATTGCTGCTGCTGTAAAGGCGTTATTGAATAAATAATCCTTCATGGTCATAGATATCTGTTTGCTGGCTATTCTGGGGTTTGCGGTATTCAAAGGGCTTACCAGGGGGCTGGTGATGGCAGTTTGTTCCTTTCTGGCAATCATTATTGGCCTGGCCGCAGCGGTAAAAACAAGTTCTCTGGTTGCCAGGTGGTTATCGGGTACCATTGATGTTCAGGCAAGCTGGCTTCCTTTTCTGGCTTTTGCGCTGGTAATGATAGCTGTGATGTTACTGGCCCGCATGGCAGGTAGGCTGGTAGAAACCACCCTGCACCTGACCATGCTTGGTTGGGCAAACAGGCTGGGTGGAATATTATTATTTGGTTGTATTTATGTAACCTTGTTCAGTGTGCTATTGTTTTATCTGGAACAGTTGCATATGCTGAAGCCGGAAACAATCGCTGCTTCAGCATCCTATTCCTATATTTATTTTTGGGGTCCTGAGGCCCTGCAGCTATTTGGAAATCTGCTCCCGGTTTTTAAGGGAATGTTCGGCGAACTCAGCCAATTCTTCGGTAGTTTAACCGGGAACCCGGCTTAAATCACATAAGAGAAGCGTTATTGCTGCACCAATTTGCCTTATTTTCAGTACTTTAGCAGTAACTGCATAACTGCATATTAAAGCATGATATACGAGATAAAACAAGATGATAAGTTCAAGTATGTAGAGGAAGGAGAAGGAGAAACCTTGCTGTTGTTACATGGTTTGTTTGGTGCGATGAGCAATTTTGAGCACCTGGTAGACTATTTCAGCAAGAAATACAAAGTAGTAGTGCCGATTTTGCCTTTGTTCGACCTGGATATTTTTCATACTTCCGTTGGCGGACTGGAGAAATATGTACAAAAATTTGTGGAAGCGAGAGGCTATACCAATATTCATTTACTGGGAAATTCACTGGGTGGACATGTGGCGCTGGTACATGTACTGAAACATCCTGAAAGGATTAAATCGCTGACCCTCACCGGAAGCAGCGGCCTGTTTGAAAACGGAATGGGCGACAGTTATCCGAAAAGAGGCGACTACGAATACATCAAGAAGAAGACACAGCTTACTTTTTATGATCCTGCCATCGCTACCAAAGAGCTGGTGGATGAAGTGTTTGAGATTACCAATAACCGGATCAAAGTCATCAAGATTATTGCGCTGGCCAAAAGCGCTATCCGCAATAACCTGGGCGAAGAACTGAGTCAGATCCAACAGCCTACCTTATTGATTTGGGGAAACAACGATATCATTACGCCGCCTTTTGTAGGAAAGGAATTCAATAAACTGATTCCTAACAGTGAATTGCGTTTTATAGATAAATGCGGTCATGCGCCTATGATGGAAGTGCCCGAAGAATTTAACCAGATTCTGGACGGATTCCTTCAAAAGCAAACCGCCCATACTTAGATCCGGCTTATGCTCGTATCTCAATTATTAAATACCGGCTTTCCTTCACTGAACATTACAGACAAGGCAACATTTGCCCTGCAGCTCATGGACGATTATGATGTGCTGCATCTGCCTGTATTGAGTGAGGATAAGCTTGTTGGCCTGATCGCCAAAGACGACCTGATCGATGTAGCAGAAAGTGATACGCATCTTTCTTCAGAAAGTTTTCTGCAGAAGATTTTCGTAAGGCAGGAAGAACATTTTCTGACAGCTTTAAAGCTGATATCCAACCATGATCTCTCACTGCTGCCGGTGGTAAACGAACAGATGGAGCTCAAAGGTGTAATACTGGCCAAGGAACTGATTAAAGCGGTTTCTTCGTTTCTGGGCATGGAAGATCCGGGTGCAGTGATTGTACTCGAAACAGAAAAACGAAACTTTTCATTTGGGGAACTCAGCAGGCTGGTTGAAACCAATGACTCCTATATCACCCAACTCAATACGTACACGGAGGCCGGAACCGGCCTGGTGATTGTTACGATCAAGATCAATAAGATTGAAGTTTCGGATATTGTGGCCACATTCCAGCGCTACGA
>JAQTZD010000108.1 GCA_028687975.1 Sediminibacterium sp. | reverse complement strand
AACAGGCAACTGCCCAGCAAAAAATTCAGGGCACAGTAGTAGACAATGTACAAAAAACTGCTTTGCAGGGTGTTGCAGTACAGGTGGTTGGAACACAGGTGGGCACCATTACGGATGTGAACGGTCACTTTACATTGCAACTGCCGGCACTTAAAAAAAAGCCTGAATCCGTTTTGTTGTTCTTTTCTATGGTGGGTTATGCGAATATTGAACAAACAGTTCAACTGGCTGCCTTAAACGAAACCTTGCAGGTAGTAATGCGGGAAGACCTGTTGAAACTGGATGAAGTGGTTGTGACTGGGCAGGGATTGAATGTGAGCAAGCGAAGGCTCTCTACCAATGTTACTACCATTTCTGCCAGTCAGCTGAAGCACTTGCCGGTTAACCGGATTGATCAGCTGCTTCAGTCGCAGATACCCAATGCGCAGTTTAAGCTGAGTGGCGGACAGGCAGGTGCTACTTCAATTGTGCAAACAAGAGGCTTCAATTCGGCCTTTTCCAACTCCACACCAATTGTGTATGTAGACGGAGTCAGGATCGATAACCTGAATACGGCACCGGGTCTTGGTATGAATATATCAGGTGGTATTTCGCAGGGCGCTGCTACCAGTGCTTTATCGGATATTCCCCTGGAGAATATTGAAAAAATAGAGTTCATCAATGGCGGAGCAGCCACCACGTTGTTTGGCTCTGATGCAGCCAATGGGGTTCTACAGATTTTTACCAAGAAAGGTGGTGCGTCCAAAGCCAATTTTACGGCCGGAGCTGATATTGGTGTGGAAACGGCTACCAATGATTATTTGTTTTTCAAGCGCACGAAGGATTTACTTTTCAAGAACGGCATGTACAATAAGTACAGTGTAGGGGTAGACGGCGGAACCAGTGATTTTGGTTTCAGTATGGGCGCATCTTACAGCAAGTCGTCCGGGGTGCTGATCCACCACCAGAACCAGATTGAGAAATTCGATTTCAGAACAGGCTTTCATGCAAAACTGAGCGATGCTGTGAAGTACGAAGCCAGTTTTTCTTATAACACGCAGAACCTGAAGCGGGCCAGGAACGCCAATGTTGGCGGCTATGCCGGGCTTTGGTTTGCAGAAGACGGAGCATCCAAAATTATCGGACCGGGATTTAATCCCAAACTGGATTCGCTGAATGATGCTGATTATGCACGGGTGAAATCCTTCGTGGATTCCGCAGAAATGTTGCAGAACAATGGCTCGGTGGTGAATCGTTTTCAAACATCACAGACCATCCGTTACCAGCCAATCAAAAATTGGCTGATCAAGGGAACTTTTGGCGTGGACTATCGTGCACAAACCGAACAGTCTGTTGTGTCGCTGGCTTTTAACCGGCATATCCGTTCCAACAATGTTGGTTCCTTGTCTAAATACGACCGGAACTACCTTGGTATTACACTGGAGTTAACCAGTCAGTACGATTATACATTCAGGGATTTTTCCTTTCTGACCACCGCTGGTATGCAATTGTTCAGAAACAAGGATGAACAGATTGCCTATATCGGACAGGATATCCGCGACGGTGCCCTGACCATTGGCCAGGCAGCTACCAAAACCAGTAATGAACGATTCTCTGATGTGGCGAACTATGGTATTTTCCTACAGGAGAATGTTGGGTATAAGAACCGTTATTTCCTCGATCTGGGTATCCGGGGAGACGGGAACTCGGCTTTTGGCAAATCCATCGGAACACAGTATTACCCTAAAATCGGGGTGTCGTATATCCTAAGTTCCGAGCCATATTTTAAACAGTGGAAGCAGGAGGTCATCAACAGGGTTAAACTGAGAGCCAACTATGGTGTTGCAGGTATATTTCCTACACCGTTTTCGAACGACAGAACCATTCAGTTCAATGGGTTTGATGGTGGCCAGTCTGCCAGTTTTGGCCAACCGGGAAATACCAGCCTCAAACCGGAGAAATCCTATTCAAAAGAAATAGGTCTCGATCTGGGATTGATGAAGGATAAAATCAGTTTTACAGTAAGCTATTTTAACAATACCACCAGAGATGCGCTTTTTGTAGTGCCACCGGCACCTTCTTCCGGTCAGGCCAACCTGCTCAAGAATATTGGCGTGATCACCAATAAGGGTTGGGAGTTTGCCACACAGGTTGCGATTCTGGAGCAAGAAGACTGGAACCTGCGGGTGCGGGCATCTGTCAATACGGTGGAGAATAATGTAGAGAGTACCGGGGATGCGCCCTCCTTTGCACTGAATGGACTTTCTTCCAGAACCATACAGATTGTAGTGAAACAGGGTTATCCGGTAGGCTATATCAGCGGTAACCTGGGTGTGTTTAATCCGGACGGAACATTGAACAGTTATATCCCGCAATCCTTTCTTGGGTCTACTATTCCTACGTTAACCGGTAGTTTTGGCCTGAACCTGCGGTATAAAAACCTTTCCTTCTTTGCCAATGCCGACTACCAGAAAGGAGGCTACCTCGATAACTGGGACAAACAGTTCAGGGTAAATTACAGGGCTTCTTCCGAAGGGGTTCCCGCTGCTGAAATTGCGAAGAACGGAGCATCCAACTGGTTGAACTATTCTCAGCTGTTTGTAGAAAAAAGCGATTTCCTGAAAGTGAGAACCCTTGGTTTGGTTTATACAATCAACCGGCAATGGTTGGGTAAAGCCTTTAAGGCAGCTTCCATCGGATTTACTGCTGTGAATCCGTTTAATTTCACCGCATCTGCATCAGATCCCGAAGCAGTAATGCCAGGAGGGGCGCAAGGACAGGGTTCTGCCACTACGGGTGGTTTGAACTATGCCAACTATTCGGCACCACGACAGTTCATTGCATCTGTTAAAATCAATTTTTAATTCAACTAAACTATCATACAATGTTTCATAAAATAGGTTACATCATTGGTATAGCTGTTGCTTTCACTTTTACCGGTTGCCAACTGAAGGAAGTGGTGAATCCAAACATCACCGATGAATCTTATCTCGGCACCACACAGTCTGCACAGATCTGGCTGAACGGAATGTATCGCCAGCTGGCACTTACCCTGAACGAAGTAGTAACCGATGCGGAAATCACCTCCGACAATTACTACAACAACAGTTCCCTGTCTAATAAAGTATTTGATATTCCTACCATCCTGTACTCAGATCTGGATGTAGACAATATGCAGCGCGCTATTGGCAAACTGCGCGAGATGGGCGATTATGGTATTGCAAAGATCATTCCTGCAGATAAGGAAGTTACGGCGCATATAAAGGCCGAAATGGCATTTGTTACCGGTTATGCCTGTTTGCTGAGCGGAGAATTGTACAAAGGGCTTCCTTTAACTGCCAACGGCCCGGTTGTGCCTGCTGCTGAACTCTATGCAAAAGCGGTTCAGCATTTTAAATCTGCGCTTGCATTGCAAACGGATGCCACCAGAAACAACTATTATAACCTGGCGCTGGCAAGAACTTATTACAACCTGGGGGATAAAGTGAATGCGGTATTGTATGCAGACGAAATCATGAAGAATGCGCCATTGCTGTTGCTGAATGTGAAATTTGATGGGGTGAACGGCGTTTCCAACACCATGCAAACCTACACCTTCAGCAGTTCCACCAATACTTATGCTCCATTGCCCAGGCTCGATTTTTTAGATCCCAAGTACTACCATGTGGGAAATATGGCCACCGATCAGAAATCAATTGCCATCCTGAAAGGAGAGGAGGCTTACCTGATTATGGTGGAAGCTGCTATTGGTTCCGGTAATCTTGCAGGGGCAAAGACCATTCTGAAAAATCTGATACAGGAGGTAGTGTCCAAACGCCCTCTGGCATCTGTGAACGGCAGCCTTGCTAAAAGAAAAGGAAACCGTTCTGATTATCCTTTGCTGGCAACTGTAGCGGTTAAAGCAGATCCGCAAGCACCTGCCAGAAACGGGCTGGTACTCGACCGGCAGGCTGGAAATATCACTGTATATACGGTATCCGGTACTTCTGTTAAAGCTACCGATATTGATGCTGCAGTAACCGAAGATGAAATCCTTTACCTGCTTTGCCTGATGCGTCAGGAAATCTTTATGTCTGAGGGAAGAAGAATGACCGATTTGGGAATCCGCTTTCCGGTATCACAAGTGGAAATGCAGAACAATCCTCATGTGGGTGCTGCGGATATTGCAGCAGTGATACCCGCCTATATTCCTTTACAGTTGGGTATGGACGATTTTACCTATGATAAAGCCAATGGGTTGGTAACCATCAAAAACGATATGAATAAGGTACTTGTGCAAAACAAGAAAGCAGCAGGGATACTGCCTTTGCTTAAATAGTCCTTTTAAATTGATAACTATGAATCAAATCTTCTTTAGGATATCTCTAATACTGCTGTTGGCAGGTACGGTTCATTTTGTTGGGGCTGCACAGGAGCCTGTACAGAAGAATACACAAAAGGCCCGTGTTCCCGGACCTGGTAAGGAATTTCAGCAGATTATTGCAGGATACAGCAACAGGGCTACAGCTAAAAAATACTGGAAAGAACTGGCTTCGCTGTATTCCGGAGCAGACCGCCATTATCACAATATTGAACACCTCAATAACTTTTACCACCAGCTAATGCTTTGCCAGGCGCAGGTAAAAGACTGGGAATCCCTGGTGGTGGCCATGGTGTATCATGATGCAATTTACAATAGTGCAGATCGCAGAGATGAGGAGCGGAGTGCGGAATTGGCGACTAGCCGGCTGAGCAAAATTGGCTTTCCGCAGGAGAAGACCGATTTGGTTAAGGCCCTGGTACTGGCAACAAAAACGCACGCAGAAAGCAGCAACAGCGATATCAATCTTTTTAATGATGCCGACATGAGCATTCTTGGACAGGACAGGGATACCTATATACGTTATACCAGGAATGTGCGCCTGGAATATGCTGCTACACCCAATTTTGATGCAGGCAGAAAGAAAGTGCTGAACTATTTTCTGTCGATGAAACAGATTTTTAAAACAGCTTTCTTCAGCAGCCGTTATGAAACCGCTGCCCGTGCCAATATTGCCTGGGAAATTGCTACATTGCCGATTTCAGAATAGTTGAACGCGCTGAATAAATGATGCAGAACCTTTGATAAATGGTAAAAATGACTGATCGGTGTAAAGGAAGATGGTCTACTGGATCGTAATTTTGCATTTTATATCATCGCTAATAATTAAACAAATGAGAACGAAATTATTTATTTATTTGCTCCTGGCAGGATTGGTCATCAGCTTCAAGTCTGTAGCACAGGCAGATAAAGTATATCTGCACAATGGTAAAGTAGTTACCGGATCTGTGGTGAAAGTAGCTGAATACACCGTTATATATAAGTATGAAGGGGAAGATGCCGAACAGGTAGCAGGCAAGTATGCAGTTCATAAGATTGTATACAAATCCGGCAGGGAAGAAGTGATCACAGATAAAGTTGAAGTGAATGGCAAGGACGATTGGGAAAAAGTGGTGGTTCTGGAAGATAAAAGCCAGATTGCCGGATTGAACAAGGTTGCAGAAGTAAAGGGCAAAACCGCACTGATCAACTACCATACAGCGGCTACTGGCGACAGAAAAGCGCTGAAGCGTTTAAAAGAAGAAACTGCTTCGCTGGGTTGCGCTTTTGTTTTGATTACTGCCGAAAAAGAAACCAATTATACCGGAGGAGGAACAAAAGGATGGGGGAATGTGCAGGATCAAAAGAAGGGACTTGCTTACAAATATTAATAGCTTAGTATCGCAAAAGCAATAAGGATCGAATCTGAAGAATCGGGCCGGGGAATTTCCCCGCCCGATTCTTTTTTCGGCCAGTTTTTCGTAACTTAACAGCAAGAAACTAAGTAATGAAATTGTTGCTGTTAACCCTGTTTAATCTATTTGCATTTGGCGCATTTTCTCAAGGGGATTATCCGATACCTCCTGAAACCGGGAACCAGCTTTTCTATATTCAGCACAGCAAAAACCACAATACTTATGTGTACGATGCCAACTTTGATCAGAGTCAAAAGCTCAAAGAAAAGGAACCTGTGCAGATTTACAGGATTTTGTATACAGAGGGTGGTGTAAAAAAAGAGCTCACCAATGTACAGCGCAAACTGGCTTATGGTTTACATACCCAAAAAATTGCCGACAATTGTTATGAAATGCACCTGGTTTCCTATCCGGGCTTCAAGTTGTATCTGCGGCAGAATTCTGAAGGAAAAGTGTTCGTTGAAACTGTCATCAACCGACAAACCATCATATTGAAACGACTTTTCTTAAAAACCAAAGAAGGACTTTCCGACCTGCGGACCAAATTACAATACGTAATGGTGTACGGGAAAGATATTGCCGGTAACCATGTGGCGGTAAAACATATTCCCTGATTAGCTAAGCAGCATTATGTCAAAAAGAAACGGATAGCTGAGATTAATAACGTATGAGTATCAGCTTTTTCTGCCTTCCAGCAATGTATTTGAAAGTCTGGCCATCATAATAACCATTTTCTTCTAACATGATTCTGATCTCTTTACCCCACTCAGGTACATAGGTAGCACTGTTTAATTCGATGGAATAAGCTGTATGCGGATATATTGGATAGTCTCCGCTTCCTGAAACACCTTCTTGCATATCCCACATTCCTATAGTAGGGCCAGCTGCATGACCATGCAATCCAAGGGGATGTGTGTAAATACTGGGATTGATATTTTCTTTAATGGCGTTTGCTCTGGCTGCTTTTAAAATTTGATTGCCTGTTCTGCCTGTTTTAAACTGATCGGTAAGAATATCTTGCAGCCGATTACTTTTAGCAAATGCATTTTGTAAATAAACCGGTGCTTCAGTTTCTTCCGGGTGAAGCATATAAGCGTGTTGCTGAATATCAGTATTCAGTCTTAAGTAAGTAATGCCAAAATCAACATGAATCAAATCGCCAAAGCGTATTACATCATTTTCTGGTCGGTTGGAAAAACTTCGTAAATGCTCGAAACTGGCAGAGTCGTTTCGTTGAATAGAAACAGATGGGTGAAACCAGGTTGTTAGTCCAAGCGATCTTACGCGTTGACGGAACCACCATACCAGGTCGTCTGTAGTTGTAACTCCAGGTGTAATTACCTGATTAGAAAATCCTTCTGCAATAATATCGTGCGTGATAGATACCAGTTTTTGATATAGCTGCATTTCTTTTACTGTTCGGGTTTCGAGCCATCCTACCGCCAAAGACTCAGCCGAAACAACTTTGCTTTGAAGTATTTTTGGTAACCTTTTCATCACTACATCATAATGTGTATGATCCAATCCGTCTGCATGGGCAAAATCAGCAGAAGTATTAATGCCAATTTTATTGGGATTCTTGCTTTTTATCAGATCTATTAATGCATCCCATTGATCTGGAAATTTTTTCATATCCCAGGATGCAGGAATAGACTTCCCAACATTGTATCGGGAGATGGAATATTTTTCCAGCTGCTTTGATTCCGGGTTTAAATAAAACACCAGCATAGTAGTTCTTCGGGCAGACAACCAGGTTGATGGTAACATGGTTTTTAAAACAGGATCCTCATTATATTCTCTGGATATGATCAACCAAAGGTCAATATTCGTTCTTTGCATCAATGCAGGCAAAATAGTATTAAAACGATCTTCCAATAGTTCATCTATTACCAGACTTTGTTCTCTTTCAGATAAAACAAGCTGAGCCCGGGCTTTGTTCAGCATTAAACTAACCATCAATAGGAGGGCTATTTTTTTCATGGGTATATTTTAGGGAATATAATAAAAATA
>JAQTZD010000107.1 GCA_028687975.1 Sediminibacterium sp. | reverse complement strand
AGTGTTGGTCTGCGTACAAAAGAGTTTGTACACTGGTGGTTTACAGTGTATCAGCTTCCCATGTCGGAAGCTCCTGCAGTGGAAGCTAAAATTGTGCAACTGGTGCTGAAAAAAATAGAGGAGAAAGTCAAAATTCTTCCGGGTGTAGCACATGCGTTTGAATTTTTCTCCAATAAAAATTTCAAAATCGGGCTGGCCACTTCTTCCCCACCTGCCCTGATCGACCTGGTGGTAAGTATGACCGGCATCGGCCCCTTTTTACATGCAACCGCGTCCGCAGAAGATCTGCCCTATGGCAAACCCCATCCGCAGGTGTACCTGAATTGCGCCGCCGAAATGAACAGCCATCCGCTGGAATGCATCTGTTTCGAAGACTCTTTTAATGGAATGATTGCAGTAAAAGCTGCCAGGATGAAATGTGTGGTAATTCCCCACAACGCGGTGAGCAAAGAAGAACGATGGGCAGCAGCAGACCTCAAATTATCTTCCCTGCAGAATTTTGGTGAACTGCATTTTAATCTGCTGAACAACTAAGCAGACACCTATTCCTTTTTTTCAAAAAAACGGCAAAAATAAAAAGCCCCTTCTGATATTCAGAAGGGGCTTTCACTTATAGAATCAATTAGTTCTTACCTTTTAAGTTTGGGTGTGGAGCAGGTACGGAGTTAGGACCTTCTTCAGTAGTACCTTGTAAGTCTACTGTTTTAGCATCTCCATCCTGAGCGTAAACAAACAGCAATCTTCCTTCAGCAATTCCTTGCTTTTCAACCAGGTATTTGATCACTGCGTTTACACGATCCCAGCTCTGCTGTTGTGCAGATTTGCTGGAAGCGCCGTAACCGATCACTTTAACGTTACAGGTAGGATTGGCTTTCAGTGTAGCAGCAGCAGCAGCCAGTACAGACTGTGCATCTTTGCTCAACTTAGATCCGCTCTTGAAGTGTACACTTGGTAAAGCACCGATGTTACAATCGTTCTTAGGTTGCCAGTTGGCCATCATGTCTTTAATTTCTTTGCAACATGCAGGCTCTGGGCAATTACCGATACCATCGTTGTTTACAGGGAAACATTTTTGAGCAGTCAGCAGTTCCTTGTCTCTGAAATCAGGAACTCCATCGCCATCGGTATCCTTAGATACACCATGAGAATCAACAGGCGCTCCTTTAGGAGAGTTGGGTTCCATGTCGAACTGGTCAGTAACACCATCACCATCTGCATCTGGCAGAACCACTTTAGGCATTTTCATGTGCTTAGGTGCGTTCAACTCATTGTAAACAAAGTTGTTAGGATTGATCCAGTACAGTGGCTGAACTTTTTTAGAAGCGTTACCAATGTTGATGTTCAGTTTTGCAGTAGTGGTGGTAAAGTAATCGTTGCTGTTGCCGGCTTTCCAGGCATCCAGGTAATCATATCCGGAAGCAGTGAAAATGAACTTTTGCTCAAGACCAATGTTCACTTTGTCGCTTACTTTGAAAGCAATACCCGCACCAACGTTCAGACCATTCATTAAAGACCATGCTTTTCTTCCGTTTACAGTAGAAGAACCAACGGTAGTAATCAGACCCTGCTGGGTATTCTCCATACCAGGACGCTGACCATAGAAGGTAGTGTATCCGCCACCACCCTGAACGCCACCTGCCTGCTGATAAAGCACACGGCTGGCGATTAAGCTGTAACCAGCTAAAACATAGAGATTGGTTTTGGGATTGCCTCTGTAATGGCTGGCAGTATTCAGGGAAGCAATCAGATCTGCACCCAGAATATAAGACTGTGTTTTGTAAGCAAGCTGACCAACAGCAACACCGTAATTGCTAGGTGTACCGGAGTTCAACAAGCCATTCAAAGATCCTCTGAAAGAAAAAATATGCCCCAGAGATTTTCTCAAAGAGATATTACCAACGAATCCCATTTTGCCTTTTACATCACCTACTATGGATGAAGTACCCAATCCAAAGCCCAGTTCCCACTGATTGCGTGGTTTTGCAGGGTAAGGATACTGGTTGTTCAAAAATTCATTGTACTGTGGCAGGTTTTTCACGGCAATTTTGGAAGAATCCTTCCAATCCCAACCCCAATCCGATTGGGCAAACAACGCACACTGTGCGAACACAGCGAACGCCGCGAGTAAAAACATCTTCTTGCTTGTCATAAAATAGGTATTTGATTTAATAAATAAAAAAAGTTCGGTTGTTGCCGCAAAATTACATCATATCACAAAAGAAAACAATTTTACTGGCAGGGGGGAAGGATCAACTCTGAAATTAGAGTACAAATATAGGTTAAACGCTGCGCATTATGGCTGTTTTTGGGAAGATCAGCCATATATTGCAGGATAATTATAACATGGATTTAGCAAAAAAAGTCATCAGCGACGAATTAGTCCAATTTGAATCGCATTTCAGAGAGGCTGTGAAAAGCAGGGTTGCATTATTAGATCGCATCATGCAGTACATCGTGAAGCGAAAAGGGAAGCAAATGCGACCGATGTTTGTCTTGCTCAGCGCCAGGCTGGGCGGGGAAATTACGGAAAGTACCTATCGTGCTGCATCATTGGTAGAACTCCTGCATACCGCCACACTCGTACACGACGATGTGGTAGACGAATCGATGGAAAGAAGGGGCATGTTTTCGATCAATGCCTTGTGGAAGAACAAAATCGCAGTTCTTGTAGGTGATTACCTACTTTCCAAGGGACTATTGCTCTCACTCAATAACAAGGATCACGAGGTTTTGAGGATTTTATCCGATGCCGTAAGACAAATGAGTGAGGGAGAATTGCTCCAGATCGAAAAATCCAGGAACCTGAACCTCAGCGAGTCGGTATACTATGAAATCATCAACGGAAAAACCGCCTCACTGCTGTCCTCTTCTTGTGCAGCAGGTGCCTCCACTACGTTCAGCAACCCCGAAGATGTAGAAAAAATGCGCGTTTTTGGGCAAAAAGTAGGGATGGCATTTCAGATAAAAGACGATCTGTTCGATTACAGCAGTGCAGATGTAGGCAAACCCACCGGTAACGACATCAAGGAAAAAAAGCTGACTTTACCCCTGATCTATACCCTCAATAACTGCCCGGCAGAGGTAAAGCGGAAGGTCATCTACATAATAAAGAACGAGAATACCCAAAAAGACAAAGTTGCTTTTGTAATTGAAACAGTGGAAAAATACGGTGGTATAGAATATGCCACCAATAAAATGAATGAATTCAGAGACGATGCACTGGCATTGCTGCACCAGTTCCCTGAATCCAAAGTAAGAGCAGCACTGGAAGAACTGGTACGTTATACAACCGATAGAAAATATTGATGCAGAAACGATGGAACATATTATCTGCCGATGAAAAGCAAATAGCTGTTCTCCATAACGCACTCAAAATCAACACAACACTCTGCCGGCTCCTGGTACAAAGAGGAATTGATGATTTTGAAAAAGCCCGGCATTTTTTCCGGCCTTCACTCGAAGACCTCCACAGCCCATGGCTGATGAAAGACATGCAAAAGGCCGTGGACAGAATTCTGACAGCCTTCAGCAATAAGGAACCCATCCTGGTATACGGCGACTACGATGTAGACGGAACCACTTCCGTGGCTTCCATGTACCAGTTTCTGGCAGCCTTGCACGAACCAATCGATTTTTATATTCCCCATCGCTACCGCGAAGGATACGGTATATCAAAAGCAGGGATCGACTTTGCAAAGGAAAAAGGCTATACCCTGATCATTTCACTGGACTGCGGTATTAAATCGGTCGAGTTGATTGCCTACGCCGCAACTCTGGGCATCGATTTCATCGTTTGCGATCACCACTTACCAGATCAGCTCCTTCCACCTGCAGTGGCCATCCTCAATCCCAAACAATCCGATTGCCCGTATCCTTATAAAGAACTCTGTGGTTGTGGCGTTGGTTTCAAACTGATGATGGCCCTGAGCGAAGCATATAAACTGCCGGCAGAGGCTTACCTGAAGTACATTGATCTGGCAGCCATTGCTATTGCAGCAGATATTGTTCCTGTAACCGGAGAAAACAGGAGCATTGCATTCTTTGGAATTGAAAAAGTGAACAACGATCCTTCTGTAGGCGTCCGGTCACTGATAGAACTGGCAGCAGTAAAAAAGAAAATGAGCCTCACCAGCCTGGTGTTTGTGATAGCCCCCAGGGTGAATGCGGCCGGAAGAATGGACGATGCCCGGAAAGCCGTACAGTTATTTATAGAAACTGATCCGATTAAGGCGATGGAATTTGCCCGGATGTTGCACTGCGACAATACCGATCGCAAAGAAGCCGACAGCAATATCACCGAAGAAGCACTGGCCTTACTGAAATCTGATCCGGAAAACCGGAACAAAAAAACGACTGTACTCTACCAGGAACACTGGCACAAAGGCGTGGTGGGAATAGTAGCCAGCCGGTTAACCGAAACCTATTACCGACCCACCATCGTATTAACCAAGAGTGGTGAATACGCAGCAGGAAGTGCCCGCAGTGTAGTTGGATTTAACCTATACGAGGCCGTACATGCCTGCAGGGAGCATTTGCTGGGATATGGCGGGCATTTTGCAGCAGCCGGCATGACCCTTGAAATAAACAATGTACAGACTTTTGCCGATGCTTTTGAACGGGAAGTAAGTGCCAGAATTACGCCGGATCAACTGATCCCGGAGCTGGTGATCGATGCCCCGATCCAGTTCAATGAAATCACGCCGGGTTTCTATAAAATCCTCAGCCAGATGGAGCCATTCGGCCCCGAAAATATGCGGCCGGTATTCATTGCCCGTAATGTAACGGATACGGGGTTCTCCAAAATTGTAAAAGAGCTGCACCTGAAATTTGTGGTAAAACAAAACAACATCACCTTCAACGGAATTGGTTTTAACCTGGCACATCTGTATCCTTTACTGCAAAGCGGAGCGCCTTTCGATCTGGTCTTCACCATCGACGAAAATGAATTTCAGGGCAACACTACGTTGCAGCTTAAAGTAATTGATCTGCGGAGCGCTGAGGCAAATGCAGCAAGCCTTTAATCTTTTTTTATAGGGAATATAATCTGAGGCTTCCCGGCTTTGAATTCAACCTGTTCAAACAGTTCAAAAAGGCCATTCTTTCGCAGTTTTAAGTACCGGTGAACAGAATCAACCGCATACAACTGATCATAATAAAACAGCTCTCTGTTTTTAATGATGTTTTGCTGTCTGTCTACTTCAATAAATCCTTTTCTATAAACATGCTCATTTTTTGTTGCCAGGATTTCATAGGAAAAAGCGTGTCTTTGGTCACTAGTATAAAACGTACGCCATACCGAATTCAGGCTATCGTCTTTCAGAAAGATCTGTTTGTCTTTTGAATGGTAAATACGCCCCCCAACAGAAAGCTGTTCCTTATCCTGTGAAAGAGACAGTAGTTTTGAGTAATCTATTTTATCAAACTTAAACTCATCGGTTCTTTGCTCCTTGCAATCATTTACCACGATGGGGTAGTCTTTCATGTTTGCTTCGCGCACCATGAACCAATAGGTTTTTTCGTTGAGCTTATTGATTTTTTCAAATACAGCAAGCCCTTTGTTTTCATTGACCAAATGAATATTCAAAGAATAGTGTCCTTCCGGTTCATTGAACAATTTTAGTTGAATCAGCCGGTCGTTCACCTGACTAACATGCTCAATAACGGCAGGAACAATACCCGGGTCAAAATACAACTGATAAACTGCATGCTGCTTTATCCCAATCCAGGTGCTTGTTCCCGGATCTGAAGCCGAGTATAAATAGTATTTCCCTTTATATAAATAGAGTGGATACCAATTGGTTGCCAACCGCTCTATGGAAAACTGCTGATTACTTTTTAAAATAGCCGCTACCGTTGATCCAAACGTCTGGTCAAACTGATGAACATCAATTTTCGTGTTGCGTTTCAACTGCTGAACGAACTCCGAATTTCGATTGTAATCAATAAATACTTTCTGATAGCTTTTGTGTACAAATGTCTTTTTAAGCAAGAAACTGGTATCTCGTTTCTGAGAAATCTCACCAATAGCATTAATGGAAAACAGGAATATGATGATTAGTTTTCTTACAAGAGTCATTTTAATTTTTTTTACTTAACTAGCACAACCTGTATTTGAAATTATCTCACAATTTAAGTTTTGTCAATCCTTCACTTGTAATCTTAATTCCCTCAAAAACAGGTGTTAATTTGGGACCATGAGTAAATGTTAACTCCACTAAATCGCGGCTCTTTTCCTTAATCTTAAAATCTCTCGGCATATACAGATGATCAATAGAATACAACATAACTTTTGGATGTTCGTCGTATTCACTAACGCCTATATATACTTTTTGCGACGCTTCATCGGTTTCTGGCATATTAGCAGAGCCGCTTTCATTACCGACAACGATAATTGATATGGCCAAATCCGTTGTCTCAAATACTTTATAATAACTAATAGAATTTAAAATACGGGTAAGGGATGCTTCTTTTTCGAATGTTAAAACCGTTTGCTGAGCATAAGTATTTACAGTAAGGAAAGCCAAGATTACCAATAGTATTATCCTTTTCATAAAAGCCTGTTTAGCGGGTACTAGCCTTGCAATACGCATTACAATATAATCATATTTATCTGTAAGTCATATAACCAGTTTGGATAGTAATAAGGAAATCATGCACCAGACCATAAAAAAAGGCTGCCCAGATGGGCAGCCCGTTCTCTCTTGTTTATTCTCGGCTGATTTTATTTTGTCTGCATCATTTCCACAGATCTGTTGATGAAATTGGTCAGCTCCGCTCCTTTCAGCAGCCCCTGCGACAATAATGCCAGGTCTGCCAGGTTGCGTACCTGTCTGGTTTTCAACGCTTCATCAGATTCCTTCAACAGGGTCTGGTAAATCGGGTGATTCCCGTTAACAGTCAGTGTTACTTCATCCGGCATCTGTGCATAGAACGCGGTCATACCACCACCTGCTGAACCCATGTCTTTCATTCTGCGCATGAATTCTGGTCGGGTTGCCACCACTGGTGCGGAATCCACACTCAATCCTTTCACTTCAGTGGTAACATGCAGTTCCGGAATCTGGAGGGTGAAGAGTTCTTTTAATTTTTCTGACTCTTCCTTGCTTAGTACAGTATCGTTGGATTCCTGCTTGTCGATCAGATTGTCTACAATATCTGCATCAACCCGAACAAAAGTTACATTCTCCCACTTCATTTCCATAGTATTCAGGAACGCTGCGTCTACAAGGGTTTCCATTTTTACCACGGTATATCCTTTGGCTGTACATGCCTGTATATAAGCATCCTGCTGAACCGGATTGGTGGTATACAAAATCACATGTTTGCCGTCTTTGTTTTTCTGGTTGGCTTCGGTAGCAGTTTTATACTCTTCCAGGGTATAGAACTTCTTGTTCACATCTTCCATCACCAGGAACTTGTTGGCTTTTTCGAGGAACTTGTCGTCGGTCATCATACCGTACTTCACAAACAGTCCCAGGCTCTCCCACTTCTCTTCAAAAGAAGCTCTTTCATTTTTGAAGATTTCTTCCAGCTTATCAGCTACTTTCTTGGTGATGTGTGCATTGATCTTCCTTACGTTCGGATCGCCCTGCAGGTAACTTCTGCTCACGTTCAGCGGAATATCCGGGCTGTCTATTACACCATGCAGCAACATCAGGAATTCAGGAACAATGTCTTTTACTTCATCGGTTACAAAAACCTGGTTGCAGTACAACTGGATCTTGTCTTTCTGAATTTCGTAGCTCTGTTTGATCT
>JAQTZD010000023.1:29935-35831 GCA_028687975.1 Sediminibacterium sp. | reverse complement strand
AAAAGACCCACCAAAGCGAGTCTTTATAAAAAATTTGTAAATGTGTGCCCCGGAACGGAGTTGAACCGTTACTCGCGTTGCGGCGAACAGGATTTTAAGTCCTGCGTGTCTACCAATTCCACCACCGGGGCTGCCATAAAAAATCCCGTCCTGAAAAGGAGCGGGATTTTTCTGAGCGGAAGACCAGGCTCGAACTGGCCACCCCGACCTTGGCAAGGTCGTGCTCTACCAAATGAGCTACTTCCGCGTTATCTGTAAGAACTAAATTGGGAGTGCAAAAATAAACAACTTTAGTTCCTGACAAAATTTTTTTTAGTTTTTATTTGTATTCAGGTGTAAATTTTGAACTGCTCTGAACTTCTACTTTTGGTTTACCAGGGTAGCGCTGGTTGTACATGCGGTAACACCCGCCCAGTACAAAAGACAGTATGCAGAAAATCTGCAGATAAAATAAAAATCTGGAAGAACTTACCCAGTTTTTGGTAAGGTCTTTTTGCTCGTGTTCGATAATTTCCTGTGACATAGTGAATTATTGCTTTGCAAAAATAGGGGTTGGCAGTAAAAAATCATCGCTTATCCGGAATAATTTCCAGAAAACGTTTTTTTTGGTGCGCAAAATAGTTCCATACAACAGACCCTTTATATACCCCATGCAGCCCAAACATAGGCGTAACAGGGTTCTGAGCAGGTCGAAACCGGGTGAGGAACCAATAAAAATAACTGAAGTGGGCTTTAAAAATTGCCGTAAAAAAATAAGGATCTCCGGTCAAAAGCCCCTTCCAGGCAGAAATGGCATCCAAACAGAACCTTGCAGGCAGTTTCCACCAGAGTTCATTCAGAGGTAAATTCTTACTCAGCATAATCAGGTTATTCCTGAAGTTCAGGAAAACTTTTCGTCCTCCCCGCGGAAGCGTACCGCCACCAACATGATAGATCACCGATTCGGGGCATACCATAATATGAAATCCCTTCAATTGCATCCTCCAGCAGAGATCAATTTCTTCCTGGTGTGCGAAAAAATAAGGATCAAACCCCTTTAAGGAATGGAAAACGCCGGATCTTACAAACATGGCTGCACCGGAAGCCCAGAAAATTTCGCGGGTATCATTGTACTGACCATTGTCGGGTTCACAAACATCAAAAACCCTGCCCCTGGTAAATGGGTATCCCAGAAAATCGATCCATCCGCCGGAAGCGCCGGAATACTCAAAGAGATGCGGGTCTTTATAAGACAACAATTTGGGCTGACAGGCCGCGATGGAGGGATTGGATTCCATTAAACGGATAATCGGATTTACCCAATCGGGCGTTACCTCCACATCGGAGTTCAGCAATACATAATAAGGCGCTTCTACCCTTTCCAGCGCCCAGTTATACCCACCTGCAAAGCCCAGGTTATCAGGGTTTTTCAACAGCGTCACGGAAGGATAATGCTGTTCCAGAAAAGCAATGGAATCATCTGTAGATCCATTATCTGCCACCACCACTTCAACAGGCTGGTAATTGGTGGCCATTACCGAGGGCAGAAATTGCTCCAGGTAATTCCTGCCGTTGTAGTTCAATATCACAATAGCCACTAATGGATTCAACGCTTCGATTTTTGCGAAAGTACAATCAAATACTCATTAGCAGTTGTAAGATCCGTTAATTCTGCAGTCCCCAGTTAATCAGGTAGCGTACTTCGGTAGGAACGGTTCTGACCCGCTCTTTGGAAGCTTTGTGGGCCAACCGTACGATGATC
Organism: Sediminibacterium sp.; assembly: GCA_028687975.1. Classification (GTDB taxonomy): domain Bacteria; phylum Bacteroidota; class Bacteroidia; order Chitinophagales; family Chitinophagaceae; genus Sediminibacterium. The sequence continues at coordinate 34,090 of JAQTZD010000023.1, read as the reverse complement.
CGCTTTTTGGATGGAATCACGATGATGTACTGCCCAAGGATCCCCCTGGCATAAAAAACATCTTTATGCTCCGGATCGATCCACCACTGGTAGCCATAATAGTCGCAGTTTACTCCTTTCAGATCTTTGATACCACAAGGGGTAATGGATTGCATAAAATAAGCACTGTCGATCACAGGCACCCCGTCAATTTTACCACTATCGAGCATCAGTTTACCAATTCTTGCAAAGTCTCTTGTATTGGAATTAAAACAGCAGTAGGCTTTTTCATAACCGCCTTCGTGATCAATGGTCCACAAGGCCTCCCGCTGCGCCCCAAGGGGTTTCCATAATTTTTCTGCAGCATACTCGCTGAGCGTTTTACCGGTGGCTTTCTGAAGTATCAGACCCAGCAATTGCGTATCACCGCTTTTGTAACTGTGCACTGTACCGGGCTTCTCTGCCATCTTTACATTGGTGGCCGTTTTATAAGCGTCTGTTCCGTAATAAATTTCGGCTGTGGCAGTGAGTGGGTTGGCATAGGATTCGTCCCAGTCGGTGCCACTGCTCATGGTCAGCAGATCCACAATTTTCACACTGGCTTTCTCCCCTTCTTTAAACTCCGGAAGAAAATCGCCCACCGGCTGTTGCACAGACTGGATTTTACCTTCGCGGATGGCCGCGCCAATCAGGAGACTGGTAATGCTTTTGGCCATGGAGAAGGAACCAGACAAAGAACTGTCGCTGTATCCGTCCCAGTATTTTTCTACTACAATAGAATCGTGATCGATCATCAGCAATCCCACTGTTTGTAATTTCTCCAACAGGTTGTTCAGCGAATCCGGATAAGGCAGCTGATTGTAATTGGATGCCACCGCCCAGGGTTTTGCAGCTCCTGCAGATACCGTGTGATTTTCAAATTTTTTATAGTCGTCTATATTCGCAAAATTGTAAATCACCGACTTGAACAAATAGGTTTTACCCGTAGCAAAAGCAAATACAGAAATGGCCACTACCAATATCAATAGTGTATAGAATATTGTTTTAATTATTTTCATACGCATGCATTATATATAATGAAAATAACTATTTCCGGCAATACTGCCGAAATTTCTTAACTTGCCTCTGCTATGATCAATTTGCATTTTCTGCATTTCAACCTCGATTTTCTCGATCATCCACTTGGTGGTTACTGATTCTATACCCTGCTGCACAACCGGAACATGTATTCCGATACGGATTGATTTTATTGACTCTTTAACCTATTACAATGGATACTACTGTACTATCCCCTAAAGCGGCTGCATATTTACAGCTGGAAGAACAATATGGCGCACACAACTATCATCCCCTTCCTGTAGTACTTGAAAAAGGAGAAGGTGTTTTTTTATGGGATGTGGATGGAAAAAGATACTACGATTTTTTAAGCGGCTATTCTGCTGTAAACCAGGGGCATTGCCATCCGGCGATCATTGCCAGCCTGATTGATCAGGCCACAAAACTCACCCTTACCTCCAGGGCATTTCACAACAACCTGCTGGGCGAATACGAACAATTCATCACCCGCTATTTCGGGTACGACAAGGTACTGCCGATGAACACCGGTGTGGAAGGCGGGGAAACCGCTATCAAACTGGCACGCAGATGGGCTTACGTTAAAAAAGGAGTACCAGAAAACAAAGCAAAAGTCATTTTTGCAGAAGGCAATTTCTGGGGAAGAACACTGGCAGCCATTTCCGCTTCTACCGACCCCAGCAGTTACAAAGATTTTGGTCCGTTCATGCCGGGTTTTGACCTGGTTCCTTACAACAACACTGTTGCCCTGGAAAAAGCGTTCCAGGATCCGAACGTATGTGCATTTATGGTAGAGCCGATCCAGGGTGAAGCCGGTGTGGTGGTTCCTGATGAAGGATACCTCCAAAAAGTGAGGGAACTCTGTACGAAGTACAATGTATTATTTATAGCAGATGAAATTCAGACCGGCCTGGCGAGAACAGGAAAAATGCTGGCCTGTGATCATGAAAACGTACGTCCGGATATCCTGATCCTGGGCAAGGCCCTGAGTGGTGGTGTTTTACCGGTATCCGCCGTGCTGGCAGACGATTTCATTATGCTGAACATCCAACCCGGAGAACATGGCTCTACCTACGGAGGCAACCCGCTGGCCTGTGCCGTAGCCATCACTGCATTAACCGTATTGAAAGAGGAAAAAATGACAGAGAATGCTGCTGCCATGGGCGAACTGTTGCGCAGCGAGCTGGCCAAACTGCAATCTCCTTTTATTACCACTATTCGCGGTAAAGGCTTGCTGAATGCGATTGTTATAAAACACGATAACCCGGATGCTTCCTGGGATCTTTGTCTGGCATTGAAAGACCGTGGACTGCTGGCCAAACCTACCCATGGTGATAAAATCCGCTTTGCTCCTCCCCTGCTGATTACGAAAGAACAAATACTGGAATGTGTGCAGATCATTGGCGATGCTTTGAAAACCCTTGCCTGATCTGCCGGAACAGCTTCCCCGAATGTATAAAAAGTAAAAGAGAGTATGAATCTTCGCAATGAAGATTCTACTCTCTTTTTACTTCAACAACCTTCCTTAAACTAAAAACAGAGAATCGTCAGGTCTATTTCATCAATGCTTTCCATAAGGTGGTCATTTATTTTTTATTTCCATTTTAGGGAGCAGGCTCATCAACAGCATAATGGCGGTTAACGCCACTTCCAGATAAAGTCCGGGTTGCTTCTGCGGACATTCGCCCCCATAGCAGGCAGACAAGATCAGGTAGTTGCGTACAGACCAGGCAAAAGCAAAAGTGGTCACAAATACATTGGTGCGTTTGGCCCAGATTTTATTGAGCAGAAAAAATAAGAATGCCAGGCCACTGGCATAGGAAAGAAACAAACCCGGGCGCCCGAAATTGGTGCCCTTTGTATAAAACCCGTTTACCAGTATAGACTTGCTTTCTATGAATACCCAAGGCATCCAGCAAACACCGATCACCGCCAGCGCCAGTATCATTCCAATTTGTTGTGAATATTTCATGCTTTGTTTCGGATTGAATTCCGAACCGAAATTAGGCTATTCCGGTGTTTTTTTTATACTTTGAGGCATTACATACAATGAATTCTTCAAAGTCAGTTGTTTGTATGTTTACAGCAATAAGATGCTGCTTAACCCCCTTTTGGAGCTGAAGCAAAAGAGCCACTCAACCATTCAACCACAATGGCAATGGCTTTTTGAGACATGAAATACAAAACGGAAGTAAAAATGAACCGATTCGAAATAGTAGATTTTTTAAAAGGGTATTCCATCTTTACAATTCTGGTATTTCACTATTTGCAATACTTACAATTACCAGCCCCATATTCAAAAATCATTTTATTTGGAGGAACCGGTGTGCATCTGTTTGTTTTTTTATCGGGTTTTGGCCTCTACTATTCTTATATCAAGAAACCAATTAAGTATTCGCAGTTCCTGAAAAGGCGGATAACCAAAATTTACCTGCCGTACATCTTTGTGGTAATACTTTCAGCAATAATAGCTTTTTTTATTCCCGTATACCCAAATTCGCTCTATGCCCTAGGCGGACATGTGTTTTTATATAAAATGTTCAGCGAAAGCATTATTGCATCTTACGGATACCAATTGTGGTTTATTTCAATGATACTGCAGTTCTATCTGGCTTTTTATATCATTGTATGGTTAAAGCACAGACTCAATAGCAACAAGCGCTTTCTAATATCCGGCTTAGTTATTAGTATTAGCTGGGCTACACTTGTATACCTGATCAACAAAGAAGATGCAAGAACATGGTATAGCTTTTTTTTACAATACTATTGGGAATTTGCACTGGGCATAATCATTGCCGAAAAAGCATCTACGAATGAAGGAATAATTAACACAAGGGCCAATCAGTTTGTTTTGCTATGCGTGGGATTGATATGCTGTCTGGTATATGGGTTTTTAGCATTAAAAGGAGGTGCTGTAGGAAAATTATACAACGACCTTTTTGCCTTTACAGGCTATACGCTTTTAGCCATTTTCTTATACCGTTTGCAATTTAAACCCATCAACCGGTTCTTTATATTTATTGGAGAAATTTCACTACCGGTTTACCTTCTGCATATACTGGTATTACTTATCCTGGCCAAAATCATGAATAATTCAAGTGC
>JAQTZD010000023.1:7671-29835 GCA_028687975.1 Sediminibacterium sp. | reverse complement strand
TCAGAAGTGGCAGCCATGGTACAGTTTACAGTAGACACATACGGCAGACTCGACTGTGCCGTGAACAACGCTGCACTGAAGCCGGACAACAACTCCTTTCAGGATCTGGACGAAGCTTATTGGGACCGGCTCCAGGCAGTTGATTTAAAAGGAACCGCACTCTGTATGAAGTATGAGCTCAGACAATTTGTTGCTCAGGGCAATGGCGGATCCATTGTGAACATTTCTTCGATCAATGCATTCAAACCTACCACCGGCAACCCCGCTTACCAGGCATTTAAACATGGTGTGGAAGGTTTAACCAAGGCTGCCGCCTTTGAATATGGCATGAAAGGTATCCGGATCAACTCTGTTGCACCCGGCGCCATCCGCACTCCCATGCTAACAGCAGCTTTGAAGAGCCTGGGGCTTGAAGAAAAAGACATCATCCCCACCATGAGTCTGGTAGGACGTTTGGGGGAGCCGCGGGAAGTAGCGCAAGGCAGTCTGTTCCTGAGTTCAGACGATGCCAGCTATGTACATGGCACTACTCTTCATATTGGTGGCGGATTTGAACTGATCTGATCTGTCGGGCCAAGAATCTATTTACCTTAAAAGCAAAACCCCCGGTTTACGGGGGTTTCTTTTTGAGCGAGGTCCCGAGCGGATTCGAACCGCTGTGGAAGCTTTTGCAGAGCTCTGCCTAGCCACTCGGCCACAGGACCATTCATTGGGACGGCAAAAATAGCGGAATCAAACTAATTTTAAAATTCTAAATCAGAAAATACGAAATTTACCTGCTAATTAACCCAATATGAAACGAATTGCAGAGAGCGAATTAATCATCAACAGCCGCGGAGCCGTATACCACCTGAATCTTAGACCGGAAGAACTGGCCGATACGGTTATCACTGTGGGCGATCCCGGCCGCGTTGCAGAAGTCAGCAAACATTTTGACCGGATAGAAGGCCGCTATGAACACAGAGAATTCATTACCCATACAGGATATATCGGGAACAAACGTTTTTCAGTACTGTCTTCCGGAATCGGCACAGACAATATAGATATTGTACTCAATGAACTGGATGCACTGGCCAATATTGATTTTGAAACCAGGACCATCCGTCCGGAATTACGCAGACTAAAGATTATCCGGATTGGCACTTCCGGTTCCCTGCAGGCGGATATTCCCGTAGATGCATTTGTGGCCAGTACCCATGGATTGGGCATCGACAACCTCATGAATTTTTATCGCCGCGAAAACAACGACGAAGAACTGGCCATTGTGCAGGAATTCATCAATCACACCAAAATTGGTCAGCACGTTTCGGTTCCTTCCATTGCCTCTGCCGCTCCGATGCTTCAAAAACATTTCGTGGACGGTTTCCACCAGGGCATCACAGTAACCTGTCCGGGTTTTTATGGCCCACAGGGCAGGATTTTGCGTCTGGGGCTTCAATATCCGGAACTGGTAGACCAGCTCACCAGCTTCCGTTACGGCAATCACCGGATCAGCAATTTTGAGATGGAAACGGCCGCTATTTATGGATTAGGAAAACTCTTAAACCATTACTGCCTTAGCCTGAATGCCATAGTTGCAAACAGGGTAAAACAGGAATTCAGCAAGGACGGTGCGAAGGCCGTGGAAGCCCTGATCGTAAAATCGCTGGAAATATTGTGTAAAGTGCAATAATTTTTTTGCGCCATAGGCAATGTTGCATAAATTCGTCATATGTCTCAAACGCTCCGGCCCGACATATTGGTTTATGAACATGCCATTTCGGTTGCCCGGGAAGTATTCAGGTTAACCTGTCTGCTCCCCTTGCAGCAACGATTTGTACTGACCAGCCATCTGAGAAAATCCATTTCCCAGGTTTGCAACAGGCTGTCTGTATTTGCGGGCAGCAACAACAAAGCGCAACTCAAAAGGAACAGCGAACTGTTCATCCCTGCCTATGCAGAGCTGAAAACCCAGATCAAAATGTCCCAGTCTTTCGGACACTTCAAACCACAGGAACTGGAAGAGCTGGAAACGTCTCTGGACCAGATTTTACGGTACTGCCATCAATTCCTGGAACCTGGGCAGAATTAAATCCTTTCCTTCTTCCCTTTTTCCCATTAATTTGCAGCATGCTGATTCAGTTTTCCAAATACCAGGGAACGGGCAATGACTTTGTCATCATAGACAACCGTTCAGGAAATATTCAATTAACCCACGAACAGATCAAACAACTCTGTGACCGGCGTTTTGGTATTGGTGGCGACGGGCTGATGCTGCTGAACAGTTCTGAAGCGTACGATTTTGAAATGAAATACTACAATGCAGATGGAGCCGAGGGCAGCATGTGTGGCAATGGTGGCCGATGCCTTACCCGTTTTGCCTACGATTGCGGTATCCACCAAAACGAATACCATTTCATTGCTACAGACGGACCGCACGAAGCCCATTTCGGGCGGAACCAGTGGATCCACCTGAAAATGAAAGACGTTCGCTCTGTAAACAATCTCCGGCACGCAGTAGTTCTCGATACCGGATCTCCGCATTACATTAAAGAAGTACAAGATCTCGATACAATTGATGCATTAAAAGAAGGACGTGAAATTCGTTACAGCGACGCTTTTAAAGAAAAGGGCATCAACGTCAACTTTGTGGAAACTGCACTGAAAAAAATCAGGGTTAAAACCTATGAGCGTGGGGTGGAAGATGAAACCTACAGTTGTGGCACCGGGGTTACAGCTGCCGCGCTGGTATTTGCCCATAATGAAAACGGATTCAACAGGGTTGAAGTGGAAACCAAAGGCGGACACCTGGCTGTTGAATTTGATAAAACCGGAGAAGATCAGTTTGAAAATATCTGGCTTTGCGGGCCGGCTGAATTTGTTTTTAAGGGAGAGATAGAAGTGTAAACCAATCAACTTGCTAACAGGGGAATAAATTGAACAGATGATCCAGTATTTCAAGAATGTAAACGGACAAACCATCGAGATCGACAAAGCGGATCAGGGCGTTTGGGTAAACCTGGTTCCTCCGTTCAAAGAGGAGGAATTTATTGAATTGAGCCGCGACCTCGATATTCCGATCGAATTCTTAAGAGATTCACTGGATATAGACGAACGCCCGCGTTATGAAACAGAAGACAACGTAAAATTTGTAATCATCAAAACGCCAACGGAAAACAATTCATTCAACGACAGTGATGCTTTTTATATCACCATTCCGATCTGCATCATCCTGACCCACAACCAGATTGTAACGGTAAACTCTTTCGACAACGGCGCCATCAAAAAATTCCTGAATACTTTTCAGAAAAGCCACCCCGATAAACGGAACATGATGGTATTGAAAGTATTCGAAAAAGTGGTACAGACCTTCCTTGATTACCTGAAGGAAATCAACCACAGCCGCAACCAGTACGAACAAAGCCTTTACGACAGCAACAGCAATGTGGATTTGCTCAAACTGATGCGGGTACAGAAAAGCCTGGTGTATTTTGTTACAGCGCTGCGCAGCAATGAAATGCTGATGATGAAAATGGAGCGCACCAATTTCCTGGGATTGAACGAAGAAGAGAGGGAGTTTTTACAAGACCTGATTGTAGATACCAGTCAGGCCCTGGAAATGGCCAATATTTACACCAATATCCTCAGCAGTACCATGGATGCTTTTGCCAGCATCATCAGCAACAACCTGAACAATGTAATGAAGCGGCTTACCTCCATTACCATCATTTTATCCTTGCCGATTCTGGTCACCAGTATTTACGGGATGAATGTAGACCTGCCCTATCAGCATTCCACACATGCATTTTATATCCCGGTTATTTTATCACTGGTAGTGTCCGTAATCATTGGCGGATATTTCTTAAAGAAGAAATGGTTTTAGCATATGGCTTTATTCAATGTAAGGATCTATGGTGTTTTGTTCGATGAACAACAGCGCTTGCTGGTTAGTGATGAATTCATCCGGGGAAACTTCTATACCAAACTACCCGGTGGAGGATTGGAAATCGGGGAAGGTACCAGGGACTGCCTGAAACGGGAGTTCATGGAAGAAACCGGCCTGACTGTTGAAATTGGCGAGCACGTTTATACAACCGATTTTTTTCAAATATCTGCCTTCAACAACCGCGATCAGATCATTTCAATTTACTACCGGGTTATCGCCAATGACCTGTCCGGCCTGGTAACACGGCAGCGACCCTTCGATTTTGAACCGCATCAGATTGCAGACCCTGCCAGGGAAGCAGAAGTGTTCCGATGGATTGAATGGGATGAACTTCATCCCAACGCAATGTCTTTGCCAATAGATAAAGTGGTGATCGACTTACTGAAGCGTAATGCCTAATCCGGGCTTTCCGGTAAGGCTGATTTTCCCATAATCATAGGTCACCCCTGTTGCAAGATCCTCAGACAACAGCAACGGGCCATCCATATCTACATAATCCAGCTGTGGCAGGAAATGCGCAATGGCTGCTGAACCTATGGTACATTCATTCATGCTACCCATCATTACTTTCATACCAAGTGATCTGGCTTCGCTGATCATATGCAATGCCGGCGTAATGCCACTGCATTTGGTGAGTTTGATATTGATGCCATGAAAATGTTGGTGGCATTTACGAACATCCTGCTCAAATACACAACTTTCATCTGCTATCAGCGGAAGTACAGACTGTTCATACAAGATTTTCATGCCTTCCCAGTTGTCTTTGGCCAGCGGCTGCTCGATCAACTCCACACCCAGCTGCGCCAGTTGAGGAATTTTCTCCAGGGCTTCTTCGGTAGTCCATCCGGCATTGGCATCAATCCGGAATACTGCATCGGTATGTTCGCGCAAGGCTTTCATGATGGCAATATCTTCATCGGTACCCAGCTTAATTTTATATACCGGCCAAGGAGTGGCTTTCATTTTGGCCACCATTTTTTCAATGGTGTCAATGCCAATGGTATAGTCACATACCGGCAGCTGATCCGACCATTGCGTATTCCACAGTTCGTACAAAGGCTTGGATTTCATTTGTCCGTACAAATCCCAGGCGGCCATATCCAGGGCACATACCAGGAAAGGATTCTTGGGAAACAGGTGATGCAGATAATGCCAGTAACGCTCCGGTTCGGTGAGGGCAAATTTCTCCACCATTGTTTTTTTTGATTCCAGATCGGCGATCATCTGCTCTACCGTAACATCGTAATAGGTAATTGCAGGCGCCTCTCCGACTCCCTTAAATGGTCCTACAGACAGCGTTACAATCAAAGCCGGCTGATGCGTTTTGGTTCTGCCGTTGGAAATCGTAAATGGATATTCAAAAGGTAAATTGGAAGCGCTGTAATTCAGTATCACTGGTAAAAATTTATCGCCCGGAAGCTACAATTAATCCTGCAAGTTCCTCATTAAAATCATTCGCTGTTTGTAATTCTTCCAGATCAAGGTGCATTCTGTACTGCCAGTAATGATTTGAGTTGGCCGGAATATTAATTTGTTCTTCCTTCGGATCGCTTCTTCTTACCCCTTCATTGATTCCCATCAGGTCCTGCAACTGAAATACGCTCCACATAGCAGGAGAATACAGGTGCTGTACCACAATGGCTTTATTGATCCAGGCTTCGCAATAGAATGGTGCTTCACCCCACTGCCCAAGATCATTGTTGTAAAAACGCTGTATTTTCTCTTTCTCTTGTTCCCACCAACCCCGGACGGTGCTCATATCGTGCGTTGAAGGGGTGACCACACTCAGATATGGTGCATCGTTTGGATGAAAGAATTCTTTTTTCGGATCCTTGGGCATCCGTTGAATTTCCAGACTCAGCAATCCCAATTGTTTCATCACATCCGGAACACAGGAAGGAACCAAACCCAGGTCTTCTCCGCAAACCACCATACTGGTTACCCGTTTTAATGCAGGTAGTTTCTGCAGGGCTTCTTTCTTCCAGAAATCATCCTGCCTGCGGAAGAAATATTCAACATATGCCTCTTTCAATTGTTGTTGTGTATTCCATTCCAGGTAACGGAACGAAGAAGTGTTTTCTATGCCAAACCGAAAATGGAAAGACTGTCCACTGCCATCCACATCAAACAACAGCACGTTGCTGATCAGGTCGTACAATCCCTGCCTGATCTTTCGATGATGGGCGTCATCTTCCAATCCGGCAAAATGCGCTTGCACCAGTCTTTGTGTTGCAAATTCCGGCTTCAGGGTATAGCTGCCCATATTGGCAGGATTCAGGAACATGCTTTTAACCAGCTCATTGTCGTAACCAAATACTTCCCAAAGCACTCCGTCGGTAATGAATGGTTGGGTATACCGGTCGTAATCGAACCAGATTCCCTTTTGATTGAATTCGTGCATCTGCACGGGTATGGCAGGAACAAAATGTCCCATGATACCTTCCACAGCATCCATCGGAATACTCCAGATGCGGAAGAAACCCAGAATATGATCAATACGGAATGCATCAAAATAATGTTTCATCTGCTCAAAGCGCTGCTTCCACCAGGCAAAACCATCCTGTTGCATTTTTTGCCAATTGTAGGTGGGGAATCCCCAGTTCTGGCCTTTGATGGCAAAATCATCCGGCGGTGCGCCTGCCTGAAAATCCATGTGAAACAGGTCGGGATGCTGCCAGGCATCGGCCCCATACCTGTATACTCCGATCGCAATATCGCCTTTCACAATAATGCCCTTGCTGCGTGCATAGGCAGTGGCTTCTTTTAACTGAAGATGCAGGTGATACTGTACAAAATAATGAAAAGCAATATCCATGTATGCAGGAGAGCTTTCATCAAAAAATACAAGTGTTTCCTGGCTGTTGTATTGATTGTATGCAGGCCATTCGCTAAAGTTCACCGTTCCGTACTCGTTGCGCAAATAACAGAAAACAGCATAAGGCTTTAACCAGTGTGTATTCTGCTCAAAGAAAGTTTTAAACCCGGCAGATGCCAGGGTTTGTTTGCCGAGGTCTTTGTAAACTTCTTTAATGAACTGCAGTTTTATCCGGATTACTTCTTCGTAATCAACCACAGGCAGGGCATTTAAACGGGCCCTTTCTGCCTCCAGTTTCTTCACCTGTTTGTGGTGGTGTTCACCGGCAATGGCAAACAGGTTCATATAAATGGGATGCAGGGCAAACGCAGAAATCGCCGCATATGGATACGAATCTTTCCAGCTGTAAGTAGCCGTAGTGTCGTTTACAGGCAAAATCTGTATCATTTTTAAACCCACTTTCTCCGCCCAGTTGGCCAGCCCTTTCAGATCGGAAAATTCACCCACACCAAATCCCTCATGAGAACGTAAACTGAAAACAGGTATGGCAATGCCTGCTCCTCTCCATGTATTGGAAGGCAGGTAGGCATAGCCGTCGTTCACAATCGTTTTACGGTCTGTGGCGGCTGCAACATACAGAATCCGGTTGTTGCCATCCTCGTAGGTAACAAACTGCTTTTTTCCCGTATCGTAAACACCGTACTTATAAGAAACCGGAAATGTTGCTTTGGAAAGATCCAGCTGAACCCGATAGTGTTCACTGCCTTCTTCCCTGCTCAGCAATACAGGATCTATAACAGACCAGTTGTTCAGTTCAGGGGCAGCGCCTGCAATGCATAGGGTTTGGCCCTTTGCCAACAACGGGCTCTTGACTCTGAACTCATGCGTATAGGATTTCGGCATCGCAACCGAAACCTTCGTAAAATGCTGCTTCAGTAAAACATCCTGAAATGCTTCCGCATAAAAAGTATTTTCATAATAACCTGCATGGTTCCAGGTATCGATCAGTACAATTTCTACAGCCTTGTTCCCTTTCAGCGAAAAAAACTTGTCTTTGCCCCAATCAATCACCACTGAGCCGTCTGCAGTTTTCAGCACATAATTATAGTAAACCGTTTCATCTAAATCTGCAGGCCATTCCAGCGTTGCTGTCCAGCATTCTTCATTGAAGTACTGCATGGGTACAGCCTTGTTTACATCATTACCCCCCAGTAAAGGATGCGCGCCTGTAATCAATAAATTCTGCCCTGGTACAGTATGAAATTTCACCTGGAAATTCAACTGTACAGAACCGGTTGTTTTGGTTGCTGCTTTTTTAACCGTTTTTTTTACGGTGTCCGTTACAGTAGTTTTTTTGGCTGCTTTTTTAACAGCAGCTTTCTTAGCCGGCTTCTTTTCGGACACAACGGTATGTAAAGGTTTATCTGCAGGAGACGCGTCCTGCGGGGCAATCGTTTTTTTTCTGGTGGCCAATTTTCAGAATTTTATGGTCACAAAATAGTAAACAATGTGTAAATATCACGCAAAGCACTAAAAACAAACGAAATCAACTGATTAACGGCCGTATTGTTAGTTTGCAGCCAGGATTAAATCGGCTGCTTTTTCTGCAATCATGATCACAGCAGCATTCGTATTTCCGGATACAATCGTGGGCATTACTGATGCATCTGCCACCCGAAGACCCCTGATTTTATGCACCCGGAGCGAAGCATCGGTCACTGCCATCGGATCAATTCCCATTTTACAGGTACCTACCGGGTGATAAAGCGTTTCCAGGCTTTTACGGATATGGGTCATCAATGCAGCATCGGAATCGCTGCTGACCGGAAAATCAATTCCCCCCTCGGTATAATGCCGCAGGGAGGGTGCAGTAACTACTTCCATAGATTTCTTCACTGCATACAACAGGATATCCCGGTCGCGCTGTGTACTCAATACGTTGGGATTGATGACGGGCGCATCCTTGGGATTGGCCGTTTTCAGTTGCACATACCCCCTGCTTTCGGGCCTGATCAGGATCGCAAGTATGCCCAGACCGTCGGTTTTGGAATAGGTACGCAAATCATAAATATCGGTTGAATAATCCGGTGCAATTCCGAGCGGAACAAAATGAAACTGAATATCAGGACGGTTCAGCAACGGATCCGATTTAATGAATGCATTGGCTTCGAGCGGACTGTTGCCCAGCGGCCCTTTCCGAAAAATAAGATGTTGCAGTATGGCTTTTTGCATATTCCATGGCTTCAGCAATGAATTCCCTGTTGGCATATTGGCATTGGCCGTTACACCACTCCATACGTGATCCTGCAAATTCTTTCCTACTCCCGGCAATGCCTGCAGTACATCAATCCCAACCCGTTTCAGTTCTTCAGGGTCGCCAATACCGGAAAGCATCAGCAACTGCGGCGTCTGTATGGCGCCGGCCGTGAGGATCACTTCTCCGTTGCAATTGATTCGCTCCGAATTGGCATAGGAGGTTTGTACTTCTACCCCCGCCGCCTGACCATTTTCGATGATCACCCTTTTGACCAGAGTTTTGGTTTTTACAGTGAGGTTGGAGCGTTTCAGCACCGGTTTTAAAAATGCGGCCGCGGTACTATGTCTTCGGTTATTTTTGATGGTAAACTGCAACAGGCTGGCCCCCTCCTGTACCTCACCGTTGTAATCGTTGTTCCGCGGAATCCCTGCTTCTTCACATGCCGCTAAAAAAGCTTCCGCATAAGGACTGGGTTGCTGAGACCTGGTAACATAAAGTGGTCCGTCCTGTCCGTGGTAGGCATCATCAAAATCGAGGTTGTTTTCTGATTTTTTAAAATAAGGCAAAACCGATTCATAATTCCAGCCCTCATTTCCGAGTGCAGCCCATTCATCAAAATCTGCCTTATTGCCCCGTACATAGGCCATGGCATTGGTTGAACTGCTGCCCCCCAGTGTTTTGCCCCTTGGTATATAGAGTTTGCGATGATCAATTTCCTGCTGCGGCTCCGTCCAGAACTGCCAGTCTACCTCGGTTCGGTTCAGTTTGGTATACGCCCCGGGAATATGAATTTCCATTTTATGATCGGGTCCGCCGGCTTCGATCAACAGTATTTTTTTGTTTGTATCAGCCGATAGCCTGTTCGCCAGCACGCAACCCGCTGAGCCGGCTCCTATAATGATGTAATCGTAACTCATGGTTTAAATATACCTGAATTAACCCATAATTTTTCCGGGCCACGTACTATCATACAGGAACCCTATATTTGTAAACTAACATTTGTTCGCATGAATTTGGAAACCAACCGCAACGAAGACTGGATGAAGCTGATGCTGAGCGAAGTGAAAAAGCAATTCGAAAAAATCCAGCTGGGAGGAGGCAAAAAATCGATCGAAAAACAGCGGGAAAGAAATAAACTGACTGCCAGGGAACGCATTGCCTATCTCTGTGACAAAGGAACGCCTTTTACAGAGATCGGTGCTTTTGCAGGTCATGGTATGTATGAGGAAGAAGGCGGATGTCCTGCAGGCGGAACGGTTGCAGGTATTGGCTATGTAAGCGGAAGGCAATGTGTGATTGTAGCCAACGATCAAACGGTGAAAGCAGGTGCATGGTTCCCGATCACCGGCAAGAAAAACCTGCGTATGCAGGAGATCGCCATGGAGAACAGGTTACCCATTATTTACCTGGTAGACAGCGCCGGTGTTTTTCTTCCGATGCAGGATGAAATATTTCCGGATAAAGAACATTTTGGGAGAGTATTCCGGAACAATGCCCGAATGAGTGCCATGGGCATTACCCAGATTGCAGCAGTGATGGGCGCCTGTGTTGCAGGCGGAGCGTATCTGCCCATCATGAGCGATGAAACCCTGATGGTGGAAGGCAATGGCAGTATTTTTCTTGCCGGAGCTTACCTGGTGAAAGCCGCAATTGGAGAAGACATCGACAATGAAACCCTGGGGGGCGCTACGACTCATACGGAGATCAGTGGTATTGCAGACTATAAATTTGCCACAGAGCAGGATTGTCTTGATCACATCAAAAAAATCATGGACAAAACAGGATCACCAGCTACTGCAGGCTTCGACAGGACTACGGCAAAAGATCCTTTAAAGCCGATCGATACCATCTATGGAGTTATACCCGAAGGAAACCTGAAACCCTACGACATGCTCGAGATCATTGAGCGTTTGGTAGACAACAGTGAATTTGATCAGTTCAAGAAAGATTATGGTAAAACCATATTATGCGGCTATGCCCGCATCGATGGATGGGCTGTAGGTATTGTGGCCAACCAACGGCTTGTTTGCAAGAGCAGGAAAGGAGAAATGCAGATTGGTGGTGTAATTTATAACGACAGCGCCGATAAGGCTGCGCGTTTCATCATGAACTGCAATCAGAAAAAAATTCCGTTGGTATTTCTGCAGGATGTAACCGGATTTATGGTGGGCAGCAGAAGTGAACACAGCGGAATCATTAAGGACGGCGCTAAAATGGTCAACGCTGTTGCCAACTCTGTTGTTCCCAAGATCACTATTGTGATTGGCAACAGCTATGGCGCCGGTAATTATGCCATGTGTGGCAAAGCCTATGATCCCCGTTTTATTTATGCATGGCCTTCGGCAAAAATTGCCGTAATGGGCGGAGACCAGGCTGCTAAAACGCTTGCACAAATTCAGGTTGCCACCATGAAGGCAAAGGGAAAGGAAGTAACCGCCGAAGAAGAAAAAACATTACTGGATACCATCAAAGACCGTTACTATAAACAAACCACTCCTTATTATGCAGCTGCCAGATTATGGGTAGATGGCATCATTGATCCGGCTGAAACCCGAAAAATAATTTCGGAAGGTATCAGCGCAGCCAATCACAATCCGGAATTGGAGTCGTTTAAAACCGGCGTGTTTCAGGTATAATAATTTTAGTGTTATTTTGCCGCATGTCTCACCCCCTGCATATTTACACAGACGGCGCTGCAAGAGGTAACCCCGGCCCTGGCGGTTACGGTATTATTTTAATGTGGGGCGATAAGCGCAAAGAAATTTCCGCTGGTTTCAGAAGAACCACCAACAACCGGATGGAACTGATGGCAGTGATTGTTGCTTTGCAATCGCTGACTAAAAAGGATATTCCGGTAACCGTTCATACAGACAGCCGGTATGTGGTAGACAGTATTCAGAAAAAATGGCTCGACGGATGGATCCGCACAGGATTCAAGGGTGGAAAGAAGAACAGGGACCTCTGGACCATGTACTATGAAATCTCCCGCCAGTTCAACATCAGTCTTGTGTGGGTAAAAGGGCATGCTGAGAATCCATTCAACAACCGTTGCGACGAATTGGCCACCCGCGCGGCCGATGGAAAACATTTACAGATAGATACTGCTTATGAGGCAGGAATCAACAACGGCTAAGCAGAAAATGATAAGCAGCATTAAACAGCTTGCGTGCTGGCTTCCTTGCGCTTCAGCAACGCATATCCGCCAAACAATACAGCACTGAAGAAGATGGTAGCATAAATGCTGTTGGGATAGAATGGCAATCCGTCTGCATAAGTGGCCATTAAACCAGCAAGGGTTTTGGGATGACCCCATCCGCCGCCTGCGATCCAGACCAGTCCGTTGGAGAGTACAAAATATACAGAAGGCGCTGCTACAGAGGTGCCCAAAATAGCAAGCACATTGTTTTTCTTAATCAGGAAACCAAAAGCGGTAAGGCCAACAATCAACAGGTAGTTTACCCACTGGCCACTGTAGAATCCGGAAATTTCGGTTAGTCCGTTGATGTATAGCAACTGATAAATTCCGTCGGATACCAGCATGGAGATCAGTGGCAGGAGGAATGCATACTTCTTGTTGTTCATCAATAAAGAACCTGCAAAAACAGCTACTGCCATTTGCGGAGCAAATCCAATTGGTCTGTTGGGAAATACTCTGTACAATGCAGTTGTCAGTATCATCAATACCAGGGCGGTAATCAGGTTCTTATTCATTTTCATTTTGAACTGTTTCGGAACAAAAATAGGCGTAAAATCTATTTTTACCATTTCAATTTTACCCAGTATGTGAATAATCTCAGGAAACCGGTACAAAAGCCTTGAACAGCGTGCAATTACCCGATGCAGCAATCTGATAACTTGCCCCCGGTAGCACCATCATGACCTCCCCTCTTTTCAAAACCAGGCTGTTGTTCACCAGGGCACCACCCTCTGTTACAATGATGATTTCAGGGGTTTGTGCCGTAGCTTCATATGCAGAACCTGCTGTAATACTGATTTTGCTGATGCCGAAATCGGGAACAGGACATGGATAGATTCTTTCTCCCTGACCTGCATCAACCCCCTTCATCACTTCAGGAACCACCTCTTCAAAAGAAGTATGTTTCATGAGTTCAGGAACATCTATATGTTTGGGGGTGAGTCCTCCCCTCAACACATTGTCGCTGTTGGCCATCAGTTCCATATTCTGACCTTCGAGATAAGCATGGGGCACACCGGCTTTTTGAAATACTGCTTCACCGGGATTCACCCGAACGATATTGAAAAAATAAATGGAAAAGATGCCCCGGTCCAGGTTGGTGTTCAGGTCTTTCCCTTCGTATAGTTTGGCAACCCACCAGCCGGGCTGGTCTTTTGTAAGCAGCCCTTCCTGCTTACGGCGGATTTCTCTTTTGACCAATGGAGCCAGAAGTATATTAACATCTACCTGGTCCATTTCCATCACAAACTGATAAAGGGCCCTGGTTCCTTCTTTTTTAAACAAGGTTTGCAGCACACGGAGTTCTGTAGTGGTTTCCAGTGTTTCTTCAAGCGCTGCTTTAGATTTAAAACCATGCAGCAGCCAGAACTCGCTGAGTGCCACCATCACTTCCGGTTTATGGTTGCGGTCTTTATAGTTGCGATGAGGTGCATTCAGTGGTATGCCGGCCATATTTTCACGATCATATCCCTTTTCTGCCTCTTCTTTGGTTGGATGTACCTGTATAGACAACATATCGTTTACATCCAGTACCTTAAACAAATACGGAAGTTCCCCAAATCGATCGGCTACCGGCTGAGACAGATTACCTGCAAGGTCAGATTGAATAAGCTGATCGAGACGAACTGATTCGCCATCTACCTGCAATACCGAAGGGGCAGATGGATGTGCCCCCATCCAATACTCCGCACAGGGCTGATTGGCCTCGTTCTGTTCACCCAAAAGGGCCGGGATAAAATGATGTCCTCCCCAGGCATAGTGCTGTACTACCCCCTTTATCTTAAAAATCCGTTCATTAAACCGCATAATCAGGTATTTACTCCTGTGTATAACGCTTGCCCGCGCAATATCTTGTATGCAGGAAAAGAAATAGATATATGAACAATCAACTTACCGGCCGGAAAGGAGAAGATATTGCTGTACAATTTCTTCAGCATCAGGGATTTCGGATCCTGGAAAGAAACTGGCGGTTTGGCCATTGCGAAATCGATATTATCGCCTGCCATCAAAACCTGCTTCATTTTGTGGAAGTAAAAACCAGATCCGGTCTGCGTTTTGGCTATCCGGAAGAGAGTATCAGCCGGCTAAAAATGAAACACCTGCGGCTGGCTGCTGCAGCATTTCAATACAGGCATCCACAGTGGAAATACATTCAGTTCGATGCCCTGTCTGTACTGTTACAGGGTGAAACCGTTCTGGAAATCCGTTTATTTGAAGACATCTATTGCTGACTGGTTTAAACCATTTCCCCTTGCCCGGGTCTTACCATCAGAAAATGAATTACCATGAAAAAAATCATTGCATTAGTAGTTACCGTACTGAGTTTACAGGGTACCGGCTTAGTGGCACAAACAGTTGTCAACGATAAACAAGAGCTCCGGAAACAAAGGATCGACAGCCTGAATCCTGAACAACGAAAAGGATTCAGAAAACATTTGAAGGAAAAACGAAAACAAATGAAGGAACGGATGGAGCAAATGACGCCCGAACAAAAAGCAAAACTGAAGGAACAGATGAAAGAGCGGATGGAACAAATGACGCCTGAACAAAAACAGGAAATGCGTCAAAAAATGAAGGAGCGGATGGAACAGATGACTCCGGAACAAAAAGCAAAGCTGAAAGCGGAAATGAAACAACGCAAGGATTCTGCCGGATTCGGCAAAAAGCACCGGATCAAAGAATTGATGAACCAATAAGCCGGAACCCAAGAAAGTTTTTCATTTACAGTGTGTGTTTTCTTGTACAGGGGTATCCCAACGGGGTACCCTTATTTTTTAAATGCGAAATAGACCGCACCTACCAGGAATAAAAAGCTGATCAGGTATTTGTCTTCGAAGGGTTCCTTCAGGTAAAGCACGGCAAAAACAGTAAATACAACAAGGGTAATGATTTCCTGGGTAATTTTTAACTGAAATCCATTCAAACCGTTGCCGTAACCGATCCTGTTTGCCGGAACCATCAGGCAATATTCAAAAAAAGCGATCCCCCAGCTAACCAGTACCGCCTTCCAAAGTGGCATGCCCTTGTCTTTTAAATGGCCATACCAGGCAAAAGTCATGAAGATATTAGAAAGCAGGAGCAGCGAAACTGTTTTAAGCATAGTCTGAAAATTAATCCGTCAAATTTCGTGAAAACTGTCCGACAAAAGGTCAATCCTTTTGCCATATTGCCACTAAATACCAGACAAGCATGAAACTTGATGAACAATTATCCGTAAACTGATCTCTATGCAAAAGTTTCAGGCAATTATCAAATTCACCATGGATGAGGCTTTCATGTCTTTTGTGCCTGCGCACAGAACCTATATTAACTACCTGATTAACAAGGGAGTTATAGACAGTTATGCGGTGAGCATGGAAAGTCAGACCTGCTGGATTACCCTGAATACCACCGACAAGGAAAAAGCAGACCAATACCTGACGAAGTCGCCGTTGTACAAATACTGGACTTACGAAATAGAAGAACTTTTTGTTTACGACAGTCAACATTATCGTCTTCCGGCTGTTCAATTAAATTAACATTTCTGTTTTGCAGAATCTTTTCCGTTCACCTACTTTTGGCTACCAAATTAGTAGACTATTAAGATGATCAAAAAATCAATTGTTCTTTTCAGCACCATTTTATTGTTTGTTATTCATTCCGCTACCGGTCAGTCCATTGCATTGGGCGGCAAATGGAGGGGCAGTTTTCTGCTGGACTCTGGCGGTGAAATTCCTTTCAATTTCGAAATCACCGGCAACGGCTCCGGATTGAATCTGCATTTTCTGAATGCAGGAGAAATTTATCCGGGTGGCTCAGTGATCCAAAAAGGGGATTCTGTATACGTATACATGAACCAGTTCGATAACCTGCTTGCCCTGGGTATTCAACCGGATCATTCCCTGAAAGGATTTTTCAGAAAACAAAACGGAATGGGAGAACCTTTTCGCGTTACAGCTAGCCGAAACAACACCGACCGTTTTCCTGTTACAGGAGTGCAGCCTGCAACCAATATCAGTTCCAGATACGATGTTGTTTTTACCAACGCAGCCGGTAAACAAACACCTGCTATCGGCATTTTTAAACAGACCGGCAGAACCTTAAGTGGTACCTTCCTGAGAGCATCAGGCGACTCCCGATATTCAGAAGGCCTCATCGAAGGAAACCAGTTTTCCTTATCCGTATTCATCGGTTACTCTCCTTTACTCTATACCGGCACAATCAATGCTGATGGCTCCATCACCGGCAAACAGATTGGCCTGAAGACTGTACAGACTTTTACCGCCGTTAAAAACGAAGATGCAAAACTACCCGACGGCTATAGTCTCACAACTGTAAAGGAAAAAGAAAGCAGGTTCAATATTGCCTTTAAAAATGCTGCAGGAAAAACCATTACCCTGGATGATACACGCTACAAAAACAAACCTGTCATCGTAACTATTGGTGGCACCTGGTGTCCCAACTGTGCAGACGAAGCATCTTTTCTATCTTCCTGGTACAGAAAGAATCAGCAAAGAGGTATTGAAGTCATTGCCATCCAGTTTGAGATCATGGACGATTTTCAGTATGCGCAGCAACAAATGCTCCGTTTCAAAAAAAGATTCAATGTTCCTTATGAACAGGTGTTCGGAGGTCTGGCCAAAAACGAAGAAGTACAGAAAGCTCTGCCTGCACTGGAAAAATTCAATTCCTACCCTACTACACTGTTCATAGACAGCAAACGAGTAATCCGGAAAGTTCATACAGGTTTCTCTGGTCCTGCAACCGGAAAATTTTATACCGACCTGATCCGGTCATTTAATGAAACCGCCGATCTTTTATTAAAAAAATAAACAAACGCATCGCGATTAACTACAAAAAACTTCATCCGGAATCGGATGAAGTTTTTTGTAGGATACCTGTTTGATTATTGTTTGGGCAAGGTCGGGTATTGTATTCCCAATTGCTCCAGATAGGTTTTGTATTTGGATGGGTCGTAATAGTATTTTTTCATCTCAGGTCTGTATCGATCCATGATTTCCTTATTCAGATGATTGGGTGCAGGATCTTTCTCCGAAATGAACGGGATGTATTGCACATCTTTGGTTTGCACTTCGGTAAAATACTGTTTCGCTTCTTTCAGCAGCTGCGGCTTGGTCAACAAATCAACTAAAGTAAGAGCAGTGGCTTTTGCACCCGCAACACAACCCTTGTGTGCAATCGGTGTAGCCATTGCGATGGCATCTCCCCAGTGATGTCCTTTTAAACCGGGAATATTGGCAGGATACCGCAGCACAATGGTGGGTACATTCCAGGAGATATCTGCAATATCATCCGAACCGCCACCCCAGGAAAAAGGTACAGAGCCCTTAAGGGGCTTAATGATACTGTTCAATCCGTTGATGGGCTCCCCTTGCAGATTTTTTGCAGGCGCTTCCATGAGTTTTTGAGCAGCCCTGGCCAGTTGCTGATCGGCCTCATCCCATTTGGGCATTCCCACCCGCATGATGTTGGCATGCATGGCTTCACCCATGGGTTTGTTGAAATGACCCGGCCAGGCTGTGCCGAGTATCTGATAAGTCATTTTGGTATCGGTCATTGCTGCTGCTCCATTGGCAATTTTAATTCCCGATTCGAACATGTTCTTAATATCTGTATACGTGCGCTCCCTGAAATAATACCAAACACTGGCTTTGGAGGGAACCACATTCGGCTGGTCACCTCCATCGGTAATTACATAATGACTCCGTTGAGTTGGTTTCAGGTGCTCCCGCTTAAAGTTCCAGCCTGTGTTCATCAGTTCCACTGCATCCAGCGCACTTTTGGCACGCCATGGAGAGCCTGCTGCATGCGCAGCATCTCCTTCAAAGGAAAATTGCACAGACACCAGACCATTTCCTCCGTTGTCTCCGTAATCACTGCCAAAATCTCCGCTCACATGGGTAAAAATACAGGCATCGATGTTGTTAAAATATCCGTCGCGGATATACCAGGCCTTACTGGCAACTAACTCTTCGGCTACTCCCGGCCAGATCACCAGCGTACCCGGCAAATTATTTTTTTGCATCAGTTCTTTTACTGCAAGCGCGGCGGCAATAATCACGGCCTGGCCGGAATTATGTCCCTCACCATGACCTGGCGCCCCTTCTACAAGCGGAGCCTTGTATGCAACACCTGGTTTCTGGGATGCTTTGGGAATACAATCAATATCGCTGCCCAGTGCTATCACCGGACTGCCGTTTCCCCATTTGGCCATCCAGGCAGTAGGGATCCCTGATATCCCTTTTTCCACCGCAAATCCATTTTTTTGAAGTATTCCGGTAAGGTAATTGGATGTTTCAAATTCCTGGAAACCCAGTTCGCCAAAACTGAAAACCATATCCACCATTTCCTGAATGGATTTTTGCCTGCCATCTACCGATTGCAGGGCCTGCGTTTTCAATTTTTCAATCAATACGGAATCGTAGGTTTTACCACTTTGGGCAGTTAACGATGAAAAGATCATCGTATTGAAAAGGAAAAACAGCAAGGTGTACACCTTCTGCAAAGGGGGCATTCTCATGTGTCAGGTTTTGGTATGAAGAAATATCAGTTACCTAATTTATGAAAATGTATCCGACCCGCAAAAAGAAGGCTAATGCTTACCGTAATCTTTCTCCCCTGCCGTTACAGCTACCGGAAGTACATTCTGCTGAGGCGGAAGCGGACAGGTGGCGAAAGGAGTAAAAGCACATGGTGGATTGAATGCCTTGTTAAAGTCCAGTATTGTTTTTCCGGAAGCATCCGGTTTGGGCACATACATAAACCTGCCTGCACCATAGGTAGTATGCGTATTGGTGGCATCTCCAAAGATGACAAACAATTCGTCATCCCCTTCTCCTACCGCATCCAGGCTGAACACCTTGCCCTGAATGGTAAAGATCAGTTTGCCCAGCAATTTCATCTGAATGGTTTGTCCGAGTACATTCTTGATTGGGATGGATGTGGGGAACAGGGGCTCTTTTAACACAGCTTCCAGTTTCCAGGCCGTATCTGCCGGATACCGGTCGATGCTTTTGAAATGGAGCAGGCTTTCATTCAGGTCATTTCTCAAACGGATACCAATCCGGTCTTCACGCCGGATAATGGTCCAGTGCAGGGATCCATAAGAGCTTACCGCACTGCGCAAAGAATCCTTCGAATAAATCAGCTCACGGGTAATCGGCCGTCCGTTCACTTGAATGGCCACTCCTTTTTCAGGCACCAGGGTAACTTTTCCATTGTTCAACTCAAAATAACCTGCTTTGGCCGCGATGGTTCCTTTGGGAAATACTATTTTATTTCCTGCAGCAGTACCAAAAGAATTCTTTCCTTCTTCCAGCCAGTAGAGACCGGCCAGGTTCAGCCATCCGCTTTTAGTATTCTTCAGGGCTGCATAACGGCCTTTTACCCATTGTTCAATTTCCGCTGCATAAGTACCGGTTTGCGCGTCCGCACCAAGCCCCATGGCCAATATTATCAAAACGAAAAGTAGTTTTTTCATGATTTATTTTGAAGGTTGCATGATCTTGTTATACAGGCTGTACACATAACATCCTGCACAAAATCCGAAAAAAGATTCAAGAAAAGAAAATAAGATCAGCACAGCTGCCAGCCAGTATGCTGCAATATGGAGTGCTGCAATAGCAAAAATAAAAATCAAGCTGGTTAACAGCAATCCGATCCTTGCTGCAAATCGTTTGGGTGCACGGTCGGTCCATTTAGCAGGGATCCAGCCCATTTGTTCTACCCGGTTGCTTATCCAGTTCAGGGGACTGTACTTGCCCTGGTGAAATGCCCGCAGGTAAAAATCAACTACCAGAAATGCGGGAACAAAGGGTGTTGCTGTAAGCAGGTATGTTACAGAAAGCAGAAACACCAACAAACCGGTTACCCTTATTTTGTTTTCATTGATTGCAACAAAATCTACCGGACAGTTAACAGATAAAGCCATAATCCTATTATTTTGGTAGGCAAATATATACTCTACCAATTAAATAGACTAATAAAAATCAGTACTTGCCCAGGGAATCTTATATTTATGTTTGAATAACGCTGGTATGGATTCTTTTTACGAATGGGACGGAGATATTTTGGTATTGAATGTACTGGGCACACCAGGTGCCAAGCTGAACAAGATTGGCAAAGTGAAGGGAAATGAACTGAAGATCAGTGTCAGCGCCGCCCCGACCGATGGAAAAGCCACCGATTTCATGGTCGCCTTTCTGGCGAAGGAGTTCAAGGTTCCCAAAAAAGATATTGAAGTAGTATTTGGACAGTTCAGCATTCATAAACAGTTGCGCATCAAAAATCCGAAGCAATTACCCGACTGCATCACCCGAAAATAAATGATATGAAACCCGTTTTACTAATGTGCCTATTACTGACCGGCTTTGTTGCGATTGCGCAAACACCCGAAGAAAAATTAAAGGAAGCGGGTATCATCCTTCCTTCCATCAGTGCACCTGTGGCCAATTATGTAAATGTGGTACGTACCGGTAACCTGCTGTTTTTATCGGGCAAAGGACCTTCTCTTCCGGATGGATCTTACATTACCGGTAAACTCGGACAGGAGCTTACGATTCAGCAGGGGTATGATGCCGCCAGGCTTACCGCCATCAATCAACTGGCAGTACTGAAAGCAGAATTGGGCGAACTCAGCAAAATCAAACGAATCGTAAAAGTACTCGGCCTCGTAAACAGCGCAGCTCAATTTGCAGACCAGCCCAAGGTTATCAACGGATTTTCCGATTTAATGGTACTGGCCCTGGGCAACAAAGGAAAACATGCGCGTTCTGCCATCGGCACCAATTCGCTTCCGTTTAATATGGCCTGCGAAGTTGAACTGATTGTAGAAGTTGAATAACCCTTCCTCACAACAATTTGCCATGACCACATTTCACCGCTATTCATACGCTATACTGATTACCCTGTTCCTGCTGCCCGGCAATACCATTGGCCAAAAATTGGCCGTTCGGAAAAACGCCGCTCCGCTGGAGCATGCTGTGGATGAAATCATGAAAGGATTTACGGTACATACTCCTGGCGCCAGTGTACTGATTTTAAAAAACGACACCATTATTTTTCAAAAAGGATATGGGGTAAAACAGGTCGGGCAAAGAAGCCGCATTGACCCCTACACCAATTTCAGACTGGCTTCTGTTACCAAACAATTTACCGCTGCCAGTATTCTATTGCTGCAGCAAAACGGAAAACTGTCTTTGAATGATCCTGTGGTCAACTACCTCCCCAACCTCCCATCCTATGCGCGTTCCATCCGCATCATGCATTTACTGAACCACAGTTCCGGTGTGCCCGACTACGAAGACCTGATTCCGGAAGCGCAAACAGAACAGGTACATGATGCCGATTGCCTGCAACTGATTCATAAAAGGGATTCCTTGTATTTTTTACCCGGAGATGCCTATCGTTACAGCAATACCGGTTATGCTTTGCTGGCCCTGATCGTGGAAAAAATCAGCGGAAAATCTTTCGCAACTTTCCTGGATTCTGCCATTTTCAAACCTTTGCATATGCGGAGTACGGTTGCCTATGAAAAAGGCATATCCAAAGTGAAGAACCGCGCAATGGGGCATAGCCTGATCACCGGTTCCTGGGAACTGACCGACCAAAGTAATTCAAGCGCAGTATTGGGCGACGGGGGAATTTATTCCAATGTGAACGATCTGGCCAAATGGATTGCAGCCTTATGGAATTACCAACTCCTTCCAAAAAATATACAGCACCAGGCCTGGAGTACTACCCTTTTCAATAACCGTAAGGTGAATGATTATGGTTTTGGATGGCATGTAGAAAAATACAGCAAGGGCACCCACCCTTATCATTCGGGCAGTTCCATTGGTTTTCGGAATTACCTGAACCTGTTCCCGGAAGAGAAAATCATGGTAGTAGTGCTTACAAACAGAAACAGCGCTGACCCCAAAACATTGTGTAAGAAGATATCAGCGCTGTTGGTTGAATAAACCCGTTAGAGG
>JAQTZD010000023.1:0-7571 GCA_028687975.1 Sediminibacterium sp. | reverse complement strand
AGGCTTTTTCTGTGGGAGCACACGGGTTCGAACCGCGGACCCTCTGCTTGTAAGGCAGATGCTCTAAACCAACTGAGCTATGCTCCCTTTGTTTGTTTGGGAGTGCAAAAATAAGGGCTGGAATTTAACTGCCAAAAAAAAAGATGCTTTTTTCTCAGATTCTTTTAAAACAATCATTTTTTTATGGCCAAAACCTACATTTGCATCATGCCATTTCACTTTTCATCTTCCACCCCAAAGCCCTGGGAAGTTTTTGAATCCGATACAGAAACTGCCCTGGCCTCTTCGTACAGCCTGGTTGTATGGAACGACGAAGTGAATACCTTTGAGTGGGTGATTGAAACTTTGATGGAAGTTTGTGGCCATACACAGGAACAGGCAGAGCAATGTGCCCTGTTCATTCACTACAAAGGCAAATACGCTGTTAAATCGGGGGATTACAATACATTAAAACCCATGTGCAACAGCATTACTGAAAGAGGTATTGGCGCTACGCTGGAGATTGCAGATTAATGCATACGCTTTCCGATAAAATCTGGTTCCCCCCTGTTGATGATGCCATAGAGGATGGTCTGCTGGCCATTGGTGGCGATTTGAGTACAGAAAGACTGCTGCTGGCCTACCGCAAAGGTATTTTCCCCTGGTTCCAGGGTGCTATTCCGCTTTGGTGGAGTCCCGATCCCCGCTTTGTATTGTTTCCAGATGAACTGAAAATTAGCAGGAGCATGCAACAACTGATCCGGAACCGGCGATTCGAATTTCGAATCAATACCGATTTTGCCGGCGTTATTCGTGCCTGTAAAGAACAACCGCGCGAAGGTCAGGATGGTACCTGGATCACAGATGAGGTAGAAGCGGCCTATACCCGGCTGCATCAAATGGGATATGCACACTCCGCCGAGGCCTGGCTCAATGGCGAACTGGTGGGTGGTTTATACGGCATCCGGATGGGTCAGGTATTCTTTGGGGAAAGCATGTTCAGCAGGGTTTCCAATGCCAGCAAATTTGCGTTCATCTGCTATGTGGAGCAATTGAAAAAAGAAGGTGTTTGCCTGATCGACTGCCAGGTGTACACCAGTCATCTGGAAAGCCTTGGGGCCACCATGATTCCGAGAAAAAAATTCATTGAGTTGCTGGGCTCTTACGGAGCCGACCGGTAGCCGTACATCACTTCCACATCACGGACAATTTTTTCCATATCCAGGTCTTTGTGCTGAGGCTCATAAGATTGTTTGAGGTTGCTGCCAAACACTACGGCAATGGTTTGCCAGAATGCGGCGGTAACAAAGCCTTTGTATTCATCGATGATTTCGTAGCAATTGTTACCGGTTTCGCGGTTGATCAGTTTCATCAGGACCTTTCCCTGGTAAACCGAGAGCTGGGTAAGCTTGTCTGCGAAATCCCGTTTCAGGTCTTTCTCTCTTCTCTTTATGATGGCCCTGCGTTGTTTTTTATCCGTTACGTGCACCAGCTGGGCATTGATTTCACGCATCACCCTTCCGGCAGCTTTGGCATAGGGATAAGTTACATAAACCGCATTACGCAGGCGGGTCCAGTTTTCCCAGTAGTTCCTCCACTTCTTACTCAATCTGGCATTTACAAGAATCGGTGGCAAATAAGACTGCCCGATCGTATCCCCTTCCGGGGTAACAAAAGCAGACACACGTACTGTATCGTAGATGCCTGCCTGGGCAGATATACGATTCGCAGCTGCCATCAACAGCATCAGTGCAATGATAATGATATGTATACTTCTTTTTGCCAAGATCAG
The DNA here is from genome assembly GCA_028687975.1 of Sediminibacterium sp. GTDB lineage: Bacteria > Bacteroidota > Bacteroidia > Chitinophagales > Chitinophagaceae > Sediminibacterium. Next base: position 5,800 of record JAQTZD010000023.1, on the reverse strand, counting down.
TCGATACAATATAGACGATATTAATACTATGATCCTCAAAAAGTAACCTTCGCTGCAGCACCTAGGCGGTGAGGCTGCTGTTTCTTTCTTTTTGCTTTACTCGCTGTACAATCGACATAACCAGCCCTACTACCATCACCATAATTCCCAGCCAGAGCACATTGATCATGGGGAACTCATATACTTTCAGGGTAAGCAGGTCGGTGATGTTTCCGGTTTCCTTCACACCAATTTCCAGCCTGCCGGATTCCTGATCCAGTACTTTGTTGAATTTCAGGATCAGGCTTTGAGACAATACCGTATCGGTGATCTGACGCATTTCCTGACCTTTCAATGCAATTCCCGGATTGGCAGTATAAAAACGTCCTTCCTTGGATATGATGGTCATATTGAGGAACAGCGAGGTTTCGTCCTTTCCGTATAGATGCTGCTGCTCCTTGGGATTCACGGCAACCTTGTTGAGGATCATCATGCCATTCCCATAAAACAGGGTATCGTTCACTTTCACTTCCCGATTCCTGAACGTAACCGTATCTTCTGCACGGTTTTCCTGGAAAGACGTGATGTAAACAAAAATATCTTTATCCCAGTAGTGACGGGCTGCAGGATTGGCGGCAAAGCCCTCCATCCCCTTGTTGTTCTTAATTACATCGGGATACAGCCTGAAATTGTCGTTTCCGGCTTTGGAAGTAAAGTCGATTTCGAAATATCTTTTGCGGTCGCGCGGATTGGTGGTATCCTTTACATAAGTAACCATGTACCGGCCCATATCGGTGGCTACGCCTTTGAAGAGGGTCAGGTTTTCAGCAGGATTTCCGGCCGGGTTGGCTTTACCACCTTCCTCCACCCGCAGGGGAGATACTCCGGTTGTATTCCAGCTCAACACGGTTTTTTTTCCCGAAGAAATCAGGATGCCGAGTAAGACCATTCCAAATCCGATATGCGCTACTGTAGCACCGGCAGCTTTCAGCTTTCCTTTTAATCCCAGCCAGAGATAAGCCGTATTACCCACAATGGCATATACGGCTGCAAAAATGGCTACATGAAGGGCTCCCAGGAACCCGATCCCTTTTTTATCGTAACTGATATTTCCAAAGAAACTGATGGCCAGGGATATAACCAGAGCAATGATTGTAGGAACAAGCACTTTTCTGAAATGTGCTTTCGGCGTGTCTTTGTATTTAAAATACTGTGCAACGGCGGTCAGTAACCCTATCAGGATCGCTACAAATACCTGAATTTGGTTGTGTGCAAACTCCGGATCTTCCGGAGGAGCAATATTGGTTCCGAATAATTTATTCCAAACAGGGGTGGATGTTTTGGCGATAATCACCGCTCCGGATAAAAACAGGATCAGTGAACCTATAAACATCCAGAACTCCCGGCTATTGGTGCTTTCTTCCTTTTCAATAGACGGAATGGATTTATACCGTACAAAGTACAATACCAGCGATGGAATCAGGAATACCAGCAGAAACAACAGGAGCTGTGTATTCATTCCCAGATCGGTGAACGCATGTACGGAAGTATCTCCCAGTATACCACTCCTGGTAAGGAAGGTAGAATACAGGATGAGTATAAAGCTGATGATGTAAAAAAAGTAGGTTGGTCTGAGCGAGTATCCGCTGTTCTTGTAAACCAGATTGGTATGCAAACCGGCTACCAGGGTTAACCAGGGCACCAGGGAGGCATTTTCTACCGGATCCCATGCCCAGTATCCGCCAAAAGATAAACTTTCGTAGGCCCAGGCCGCACCCATCATAATACCCAATCCTAAGACTGCAGTAGAGAAAGACGCCCAGGGCAGGGCGGGCTTTGTCCAGCTATGGTCTTTATTCATCAGACCTGCAATGGCAAAAGCAAAAGGCACGATGGTTGATGCAAAACCAAGGAACAACACCGGAGGGTGAATCACCATCCAGTAATTCTGCAGGAGGGTATTTAAACCGGTACCATCCTTTATGAACGACAGGTATTCGGGTCTGCTGAAAATAGGGGCATCCATTTCATTGCGCAGCAATACAAACGGACCACTTCCGATTTTAACATCAAAGAAATAAATTCCCAGAAGCATGGTAGCCAGGGTAAACTGGGCAAAACTCAGTACAGACATCACGCCTGCTTCCCATTTACCCGCTCTGTGAATCACCACCCAGCCCAGTAAACAGTTCCAGAAACTCCAGAGCATGAAGCTTCCCTCCTGTCCTTCCCAGAAACAGCTCAGCAGGTATTCTACCTGCAGGCTTCTGTCGCTGTGGGTATACGCGTACTTGTATTCGAATAAGTGATTGGAAATAATGTAATACAGAATTACAAACATTGCCAGGATGCTGATGGTTACAAAACCATGTGCCCAACGGGCCAGTTTCATCCAGGGCTGCTGTTCCAGCGGACTGCCGAGCTTGCTGGCTTTAAAAAACGCGATGGTTGCCAGCAAAGATGCAACCAGACTTAATACAGCAAAAAAATGGCCTAATTGTCCGGGCAATAAATGTTCACCTATATAGTTCATGCAGGGCGGTTCTTGAGTAAATAGTTCTATTTGGAAGTCTGAAGCTGGTTCTTCATTGCATTGGGGTCATCCTTGTACTTGGAAGGGCATTTCAGAACAATATTTTTACAATCGAAATAGCCATCTTTTACAGATCCTTGTAATACCAGTCTTTCACTCTTTTCCATATCGGTAGGTTTTGCATCGTGGTAAACCACTTTGATGGAATTACCGAGTGTATCAACAGCAGTGAAGCTCAAATAGTTCGGATTTTTTACCGCATCGTATTCGACTGGGTGTTCTTTATCTAATTTTGCGATCAGATTCACATGTTTACCCTCTTTTTCACGGGCAGAAGCAATGGTTTCATAAGTGGACAGGTCTCCCGAATACTGTACCAGAACGGCAATGGAAGCGGCGATTAAAACCAGGATGATAATATGAGTCGTTTTCATGTAGTTCTATTATCTGGCAAAGCTAATTTAAAGCGTCCATAAACCCTATCCAAACCGATATTTATTAATGCCTTGACAGTTTTTTAACTTTTAAGGGGATTTTAGCCGATCAGGGGGCTGATATTGGCCCCAATTGGAAAATTGCGCCTAACTTGCGCCCTGTTTTCAACGCACAACAGCCATGACAGATTTATCATGTTTTAACCCCAACGCCGTATCCAATCCGAACAACAATATTTTCGGAATTCCTTTTCAGGAAGAAGATGCCCGATTGATCATACTTCCAGTGCCCTGGGAAGTAACGGTAAGCTATGGTGCAGGTACGGCCCGGGCTGCCGATCATGTTTTTAAATCCAGCTTACAGGTAGACATCCTGGACGTAGATGGCAATGCCGGCTGGAAGCAGGGATTTTTCATGCAGGAAATCGACAAAAAGCTGCTTTTCAAAAACGACTATCTCCGCAAAGAAGCCGAACTCTATATTGATTATATAGCCCAGGGTGCAGAACTGGAAAAGAACAAGTTCATGTGCAAGAGCCTGAAAGAAATCAATGAGGGCAGCTGCTACATGAACAACTGGGTATATGAGCAGAGCAAGGCCCTGCTGAACAAAGACAAACTGGTGGCAGTGCTGGGCGGAGACCACAGTACTCCCCTAGGCCTGATGAAAGCGCTTGCCGAAAAGCACGGCGAATTCGGGATTCTGCAAATAGATGCGCATTGCGACCTCAGGGCCCAGTACGAGAACTTCACTTACTCCCATGCTTCCATCATGTACAACGCGCTGAAGGAAATTCCGGAACTGACCAAACTGGTTCAGGTAGGCATACGCGATTATTGTGAGGAAGAATGGGAATACATCTGCAACAGCAATTTCAAAGTGGTTACCTACTTCGACAAGCTGATCAAGGAACGGATGTTCGAAGGGCAGTCCTGGAAACATATTACCGACGAAATCATTGGCAACCTGCCACAAAAAGTTTATATTAGTTTCGACATAGACGGGCTCGACAGAAAACTCTGCCCCAATACAGGTACGCCTGTTCCGGGCGGATTTGACAGCGAAGAAATTATTTACCTCATCAGACAAGTAAAAGAGAGCGGAAGGGAACTGATCGGATTTGACCTGGTGGAAATTGGTGTTGGTCAAACCGATTGGGACAGCAACGTGGGGGCCAGAATTCTATGGCGCCTTTGCAACATATTGGTATCATAATGAAGACATACGACTATATCATCGTTTTTAAGAAAAAGAATCATGGCACCATTGATGGAATCAGCCAGTTCATGTTACTGATTTCGCTGATTGCATTTATTCGTTTTTCCGTTTTGCACCCGAAATACATGCTCATCCCAATGATCATTTCATTGCTGATCCTGGGCTGGTGGATTTTCTGTTATACCCAACTCAGAAGAAATGTACGGCCATCTTACCGGCTGGCATTGTTGCTGTCTGCAGTGGGATGGTATTTTCAGCCCGATGGCATCTGGATATCTTTGATTTACCTGATTGCATCCGTATTGGAAAAGCAGGCTAAATTTCAGGAGGAGATTGCCTTTGATGCCGAAGAGATTGTGTTCAACAGTTTTCCAAAAAAGAAATTCAACTGGAACGAGCTCAACAATGTAATTCTGAAAGATGGTCTGCTCACAGTAGATTTTAAAAACAACAAGCTGATTCAAAAAGAAGTGGACAGCGAAGTGAACCCACAGGTTGAAGCAGAATTCAACCATTTTGCCAAAAGCCATTTACCCAATAATATATGATGTCTGAACGCCCCTACCTGCTGTATTCCGATGGTGAAGGAAATATTTACGAAGACGAATCCCTCTATGCCGTAGGACGCGCGGGCTGGGATGCATTTGAAGTACCCGAAGAAGACTGGATTGAACTTCCCGAAGGAGGCAATCTGTATGAACTTCCCGGAAGAAGAGGCATCGGCATCGATGTGGAAACCGGCGAGATGCGTTTGTGCGAGAAAGGCTGGGCCGTTGCGGCCTTCATTCCGCCGGCACATACCGGACTGTTCATTGCGGCTTATGAAACCATGCAGGGGGCTCCCACTCTTCCGCTGTTCTGCTATACTGCTGTAGGCTGGAGAAACGACAAGAATTATGTTCCGGCCGTAAGAATTGAAAAAGATATCCGCCAGGAAGCAGCAGGGTATAACGAAGAAGATATTGCCACCGGTACAGCCCACCTGCTGAAAGCTTATCCGCAGAACAGGCTGGTACGTCACCTGATGGACAACTGTTGCATGACCTATCATTGCCCTGCAGCCAAAAACTTTGCACTGGGCAGATGGGAATGTCCGGTTCCCACTTCACCGGCATGTAATGCCAATTGTATTGGCTGTATTTCTTTTCAGCCTTCCGATGAAACCATTGTATCTACACAGGATCGGTTGACGTTTAAACCACTGGCCGAAGAAATTGTGGAGTTCACTGTTCCGCACCTCATGAATGCACCCTTCCCGATCATCAGTTTTGGTCAGGGTTGTGAAGGTGAACCTTTGCTGATGTGGGAAACCATCCGCGAGTCGATCATCGAAATCCGCAAGCATACGGATCGCGGCAGCATCAACATCAATACCAATGGTTCCAAGCCCGATGCGGTGGCGGAACTCTGTAAAGCCGGACTGAACAGTATCCGTGTAAGCACCAACTCTGCGCAAAAGCATATTTACGAAGCGTATTACCGTCCGAACAATTACCAATTCGAAGACATCCTGGAAAGCCTGAAAGTAGTTCGCAGGTATGGCGGCTGGAGCAGCATCAATTATTTTGTATTCCCCGGCATTACCGACAGTGAAGCAGAGTATGAAGCCCTGCGCAAACTGATCCGCGAAACCGG
>JAQTZD010000022.1:33602-36545 GCA_028687975.1 Sediminibacterium sp. | reverse complement strand
TGATTTACTGTATACCCATTGTCATAGCCCAGTTCCATCCCAAACCAACGACCGGAGGCTCCTGTGGCATAATCCTTATTCACCCCTTTAAGCCATCCGCGGATATTATAGGCATAGTCTTGCAGTTCCAGTTCTGTTATATCGGCATTGCTCTTCTGTCCCAGTTTTTTCTGTTCCAGCATCCCCAATGCATCGTAGGTATTCCTGGACAGTAATCTTGCTTTTGTTGCATCATCGTTCAGCACTTTTTTAACGGTCAATACCCTACCGGCATGATCATAACTGGTATTTGTTTGTACCCTTATTGTTTGTGTGGCCGCTGTATTGGTATGCAACTGGTAGCTACTGAGTACTTTTCCGGAGAAATCATAAAGAATCGTGTTCTGTTCAATACCGCCTTTATAATTATCCGACTGCGTTTGTATTAACCTTCCACGGTCATCGTAAAAGCTTACCGTCTCCAGCCAGATACCCGTAGTGAGATTTTGCGGATCTTCAATAACCCTTGTTCTGCTAACTGTTGGCAAGCCTCTCGTAAGACTGCTCGCCACTGCTGGCATTGCTTGTGCATTGGCATTGGCACCTGCATCCAACTTACTGTTATCGGCTGTGTTGTATTGCTTTTGGGTAACACTATATCCATCGTAAAAATTACAGGTCAATGCAGTATAAGTTGCACCTGATGGCAGCGGATTGAATGATTGTGCAATTGTTATGGAGTTTCCGTATCCACCGGTAAAATCAATGGTAATTCCTGTTGCATTTGCTGCGTCAAAATTACTGTCTGCTACAGCTTGCAGGTCGTCCCTTGTACCAGAGTAGGAAATCATTCCCGTAGATACCGGACGATTCAATTCATCGTACAATGTAAGCATCCATCGGCCGGAACTACGCATATTAGCATCCTGGGTATACATTAACCTGTCTCGCTTATCATATACCATATACACCCATCCTGCTCCGGGTACTTTTTTCGTTATCATCCTGCTGCGCGCATCATATGCATAACGGAAACAGAGTTCATCCTTCACTGTAGTACTGAGCTGCCCCTCTGCCAGCCAGGCATTTACTGCTTTGGGTTGCAATACAAAGCGCAAATGATTAAAATGATCGTACACATAATACGTGCAAAGCCAACCGGTAAACCCTGTATTGAGTACCACGTCCGACACCTGCACTTTTTTCAGGATTACATGACCTTCCATATCCTTATAGGTAACCACCATATTATCATGCTCATCTGTTGTTTCTGTAACATAGAGCCTTCCGGATGGATAGTATCCCTGCAGAACAGGAACAGCATTGTTGTTTCCTTCATCAATCGATAAATTCCACACACTATCGGTTGCTGAGTTGATCCGTTCATAGATTCCCGTACCGGTATTTGTTCCGGTCCAACTCTTACCCGGAGCTGTTGTACGCAGCACCCTGTTGAGTGGTGAGGCTTCAAAAATAGTATTACTATAATAGTAATTTTCGGTATTTGAGAACCTGGCATTATAGAACGCTGGTTGCTGAGTAGCTGCATCCAGGCGGAAATTTCCACTACCAACTGCATCGGTATAAGGCAAATACTTTTGTGCTTCCCTGCCGTATGCATCATATACATTCAGGCTGATTAAATCTCCTCCGGCAGGTGTAACCTGTTTGGCTACCGTTTGTATCGGACGACCCAGTCCATCAAAATAAGTAGTACTTTCTTTTACATCAAAAATATTACTGGTATTGCGCGCCGTAAGTGTATCCGTTATTCCGGACTTGCTGAACTCCCGCACCCGAACATAATTCATGTTCAAGTGATCCGTTCCGGCAGCAGGAGCCGGAATGCCCAAAACTGTTTGCGTTGGAGTTACAGTGGAGCCATTGGGCACAATGGTATTTCCATTGCGTTCCGGTTTTACCTGCACAATATTGGAATATGCCACTTCTGAACCACAGATTACTTTTTGGCGATAATATCTTGTTGCGGTTATTCCTGAAGGAGTAGCCGAAGCCTCATCCTGCCAGTTGATCCTGTCCGTACTGGACTGCCACTGAAGGGTATAACTACCATTACATACCCCGTTGGCTGCCGCAGCAATTTGTTGCAAAGTGGTACTGCCGTTGGTGGTCAACTGAGGACTGGCTGCAATAACACCTGCCTGCAATGCAACTCCAATTGCCGCATTGTTGCTATAGGCTGTAGCGCCTGCACTGGAAACCATATGCCTGTAATAGGTAGTACTGCTAATCTGAGCCGGCTGATAGTTCAAGACCGTAGCTCCGGCTACAGTTTGCCAGTCTGTACCATTGGCCGACCACTGCCAGCCGTATGTATAATTACCATCTCCTCCCGTAGCTAATCCAGCCTGCAATACAGGCATCTGGCTATTCACATCAACAAATGTAACAGCAGGTGATACCATTCCTGCAGTAAGCGCACTGTATACAGTAATGGGCTTGTTTACTGATGCACTGCAACCGTTGGCATTCGTATAAGTGTAATGAACGGTTGTAGTACCGGCATTGTTTCCTGTCACCAGGCCGCTGGGGCTTCCTACGCTGGCAATAGCCGGATCAGTACTGTTCCAGACACCGCCAGCAGTGGTATTGGTAAATGTAGTGTTGGTATTAACATATATTGTACTTGCACCTGCAATAGGATCCAGCACAGGATTTGCATGTATATAAACGGTTTGAGGATTACTAGTAGAGGAACACCCATTGGCATTGGCTACCGTAACAGTATAATCTCCACCAATCGCTGTTGTAATCGTTGATGCTGTTTCTCCTGAAAGCACGGTTCCATTCCGACTCCATTGATACCCGTTTTCTGCACTTGACTGTAACGTTACAGTTTCACCTGTACATTTTGAAACTGCACCCAATGGTGTAATTACCGGTGCAGATGGCAGGGCAAAGACTGTTACAGTAACTGCATTACTGGTATTCACACATCCATTT
>JAQTZD010000022.1:0-33502 GCA_028687975.1 Sediminibacterium sp. | reverse complement strand
TACCAGCGCTGATACCGGTAACGGTTCCGGAAGCATCTATTGAAGCCACCCCAGTGTTATTGCTGGACCAACTGCCGCCTGGGGTACTATTGTTTAAAGCAATCGCGTTGTTCACACAAACAGAAGATGCGCCTGAAATCACAGCCAGGGATGGAAGCGCATAAACTGTTATTGTGGTGGATACAGATGAGCTGCAACCATTTCCATTCGTATAACTATAGGTAATAACTGCCGTACCAGCACTGATACCGGTAACCGTTCCGGAGCCATTTACAGTAGCCACCCCAGTGTTATTGCTGGACCAACTGCCACCTGGAGTACTGTTGCTTAATCCAATCGCGCTGTTTACACAGACAGAAGATGTACCTGAAATCGCAGCCAGCGAAGGAAGTGCGTAAACTGTTATTGTGGTAGATACAGAAGAACTGCAACCATTTCCATTTGTATAACTGTATGTAATAACTGCCGTACCAGCACCAACACCGGTAACGGTTCCGGAAGCATTTATTGAAGCCACCCCAGTGTTATTGCTGGACCAGCTACCGCCAGCAGTGCTATTGCTTAAACCAATCGTGCTGTTTACACAAACAGACGATGCACCTGAAATCGCAGCCAGGGATGGAAGCGCATAAACTGTTATTGTGGTAGACACAGATGAGCTGCAACCATTTCCATTTGTATAACTGTATGTAATAACTGCCGTACCAGCACCAACACCGGTAACGGTTCCGGAAGCATTTATTGAAGCCACCCCAGTGTTGTTGCTGGACCAACTGCCGCCGGGGGTACTATTGTTTAAAGCAATCGCGTTGTTCACACAAACAGATGTTGCGCCTGAAATCGCAGCCAGGGATGGAAGTGCGTAAACTGTTATTGTGGTAGATACAGAAGAACTGCAACCATTTCCATTTGTATAACTGTATGTAATAACTGCCGTACCAGCACCGACACCGGTAACGGTTCCGGAGCCATTTACAGTAGCCACCCCAGTGTTATTGCTGGACCAACTGCCACCTGGGGTACTGTTGCTTAAGCCGATGACGCTGTTTACACAGACAGAAGATGCACCTGAAATTGCAGACAGCGAAGGAAGTGCGTAAACTGTTACGGCAACAGGCGCACCGGGTGCACTTTTACAGCCATAGCCATTGGTCACAGCAACTCTGTAAGTGCCTGCCTGCTGAACATACAAATACTGTTGTGTCTGCCCGGATAGTATAGCATCATTCTTAATCCATTCATATCCATAAGATGAGGGAGCAGTAAGCATAACAGCGCCATTTTCACAGAAAGCAGTACTGCCAGAAACCGAAATATAAGGTGCTGCAGGTACAGGGTAAACAGTAACCTGCAGGCTTGCACTTACTGCTGAACAACCATTATTATCAGTTGCAAATACTGTATAATTGCCCGAACTTGTAATGTAAATGGAAGAACCGGTCTGCCCGCCTATATCTGTTCCTCCGTTTCTCCATTGGTAGGAAGTTCCACCGGAAGCATTTAAGGTAACAGCATTTCCATCACAGAAAGTAGTAGCTGAACTTGCGGAAACAGATGGTATAAAGCTCACCGCATTCATATATACCGCATCGCTGACTTCAGAACAACCAGTAGACATCACGGCCCTGCACGTATAATACCCACCAGAACTAACTGTAATAGTAGATCCTGTTTCACCCGGAATTGGAGTACCACTGAAATCTTTATACCATGTATAAGAAACAAAAGAACCGGTATTGGTTACTGAAATTGTTTTGGCAGCTCCATTACAAATAACAACACCTGCTGTGGCTGAAATAGTTGGTTTAACCGGAGGCGCCTGGGTAACAGATTTAGCGCCGGATGAGGCAGAACAGCCGTTTTTCGTTACAGTTACTGTATAACTGCCCTGCCCTACAGAAGGCGATGAAACATTGGTTAAATAAGACTCATCTTTATACCATAAAAACTGATCATAATCATTTACAGAACCTGTATTATTATCGTATACACTAAGGCTCGATGTAGCACCGCAGATCACGTTGGATTCTCCGATAATGGTTGGAGAAGGGGTTCTATTGACTGTAACGTATTTTGTAGCAGTAGTAGTGCCGCAGGTATTTGATACGGTATAGTTTACTGCTGTTGTTCCGGGGCCAGTTCCGGCAGTAAATACCCCACTTCCGGAAATTGTTCCTACAGAGGTATTGGAAGAAGACCACACTCCTCCCGATGTGCCATTATAGTAATTAGTAGTTGTAGCTGTACACACTGCATCCGCCCCTCCAATGGCTTCTACCGCAGGAGCTGAGATTCTTGAAACCGTAACAACATTACTATTTCCACTTGTTCCACAACTATTGTACGCAAAAGCATAATAAGTACCAGGCCGGTCTACAACAATGGATGTTCCGTAATCACCCGTACTCCATCCGATATCTGCACTTGCCGATCCGTTTAGTGTTACGGTTTGTCCGCTACAGATATTTACATCTCCGCTTGCACTAACAACAGGAGCAGCCGGAGTATTCATTGTGGATATACTGATGGAATTACTTGCAGACGAAGTACCACAACCATTATATGCCACTCCATAATAGCTTCCTGCAGTCGTTACCTGGATATTTGCACCGGAGCCAATATATGTACCATTCTGGTACCAGTATGTATTGCTGTTATTTGAAGCCAGCTGCGCCGAACTTCCATTACACAATAAAGCAGCACCGTTATTTTGAATACTTGGCGCTCCCGGAACATTTGTTACAGAAATAAAAGCCACATCGGTGTAGGCCACTGATCCGTTGCAAGAGGCTGATCTTCGAAAATAGGTACCTTGATACAAGACACCGGGATCGCAATTTTGAGAATAAGCTCCGCTTAAATTATTCCAGGTAGCATTATCATAAGAATATTGCCATTGATAAGAATAACTACCACCGCAGGAACCTCCGCTCGCTGCACTGGCAGTTATTGTTGATGGGGTCTGTCCATAACAGACGGAAGAACTAAATCCAGATATCGAACCACCCGAAAGAGGTGGTGTAGGTGAGCTTAATGTAACATAGAGTTCTGCAATGGATGTTCCATATGCATCTCCCAAAGCATATATTGCTCCAAAACTACCGGAACTTCCAGTCCAATATACTGTAACATAACCTGCGCCTACGTCAGTCACATATCCACCTGTAATAGCCCAATCAGACACAAACTGATAGGTATCACAGTAAAGATAATAAGTTTCAGAAGTCCCAATCTGTGCAAATGTTTGACCTGAAAGATAACATCCAAACTCAGACATCATTAACTGCGGGGCAATAGAAGTGGCCCCCTTTTTTCCGCTTACTATTGGTTTTGGCGGTGCTTTTAACTTGGCAGTATCGGTGCTTTTCCCTTTTGGAACAGCATATACTGTAGCAGGATATCCGTTCTTTATAATCACTCTCTGCGCTGAAACATTTCCGACTATATAAATAAAAGCAGCAGCCAGAAAACTTATTTTTAGTACTATTTTTTTTCTCAGTAACATATGGCTGCTTATTTTTTATAGTTATAATCGATGGTTTTAATAATATTCCCATCCTGATCACGAACCAGCTTTAACCTACCCAAAGCGTCGTATTCATAATAAACTTTTCTTCCGTTTGTATCGCATTCACCAATTAACCCGAAGCGAGAATCATATGCATATGTCGTCATTTGAGCATCAGCCGGTAGCACCCGCACTTCATCAAGAATACCTGAAAGAATAGTGTTGGGCATATAGTTTTGTTGATTAAAATTCCATTTCCCATTGGCATAGTTCCACCACTGAATAATATAATTTCGACTATTAGGAGGTGTAAATCCAACATTAAACGCTCCGCTATAACTTCGGCTACCAGTATATCCAATATTGCTGTTTGCGATAATCGACTCCTCAAATCCTTCGTAATAGAATTCCTTATCCCCGACATCAATAATTGCTTTGCCCAAGTATGAGAAACTGGTATTCATCAGGAAACTAAAGCTTCCAAATGATGTATTCACGGCAATATCAATTGTGTATGTTCCGGGCAACATATTAGGGAGGACCACAGTAGAAGGTACTCCTGAACAACTATCACCTACGTAACCCGAGGAGCACAAATAATATTGCGTCGAATTTTGCCCAGGTCCGGAAATAGTATACAGTGCGGAAACCTTCGCATCATTAGGAACAGTTCCAATAGACAATATAATATCCGCGGTATCAACCTGAACAATTGTTTTGTTTGCACTTCCGCCCGCAGGCTGGCCTCCTCCAATCGTAAAGGGAACAGACTGCGATATTCTTGAATTCTCCAACGACTCTCTTTGATGATTATATGCATTAACAGTTCTAACTAATGGATATTGATTATTATAACTCCACTGATAAGCATAATTCAGATTATCACGCCCTATTTCATTTACTTGATTCCCCTTAGCAAACAACAGTTTTTTAACATCGGCATATCTGGCATCTATAGATAGCCCTGTATTGCTTATAGACACACTAGAGAATTGTGATGACGGAATTAACAACTCAATGGCTTTAAGCTTTCCGGGGTATACGCCAAATTGATCATCCCGCTCATTAGTATATTGAGCATAAGTAGAACGTAACAACTTTGAATTTTTCCACTCACTGGTCTCCAATATGGCATTTTTATAAATATCCTGCATCCACATGATTGGCTTTAAACTTTGATCAGCAGTCGACTTAACTAAATCATGATATTGCTGAAACAAGTTTAAAGGAGTCTTATTAGTAAGTTTTATTCTATTACAATTAATAAAATCCTTTCTCGGATTAAACAATGCCGCACTAAAAGAACTTTGAGCCGATAAATTACATGGACTTAAATAGCCATCGGGGCAAGCAGTAAAACTTGCCGCATAACCATTCGTATATAATAAACCATCCATATAACTCAAAAAATCTGAAGAGCCATTCTCACAAGAACTTAATGTGTCAAAAGACTCTGACCTAATATCGAAAATGTATCTATTTCTCTTCGTAATTGTATCCCCTTTAGAGTTATAAATAATTATTTTAGTGGGCTGATTATGAAATGAACTCTCAAATAACGTCTGAGATACTTCCTGAATATATGATCCGTTTGGCTGAAACATCTTCTCCACAACAGCCGACTCAATTTTCTTTGCTGTTTTATTTGCGTAATAACTCAATACAGATGCGTTGTTCAAATTAAATGGTATTCGATACAAAACCCTTCCAGGTGTTGAGCTATTCTTTACCTCATATCTGACTGTATATTCTTTCTTTGTCAATAAAGTCCCATTTTCATTAAAATGAAATTCCTCGCTCAATTCCCCTCGATAAAAATCTGTAGGCAAAGGTGTAGCAGGGTAATTTGGAATATTCGGATCACAGGGACCGGGATTATTGATATAAACTGTCGCAATAGTATTTCCCCAATTAATTTGCCATGGAGTATTTACATTGTAAACATAAATTGAGCTGCCACTACCCTGTTTAGAAACCTTTACTGTTCCATAGCCAATATGGTATCCTTGGGTAGTTTCCATCGGCCTTATGGAATTGTCAGATAGAATATAGGAACGTATTTGATTTTCATTTACACCAAACTTATCAAAACATCCGTTTCCGTTATTCCCCATCATGTTTGATATCTTTGCCCAATCATTTCTGAGCAGCTGAATATATGTTGGCTTGCTAAAAAGCACACCGCTAGACAACCCCGAAGAAGTATTTATGTATTCATAATTAGTAACAGTAGAATTCAGGATTACAGAATCTGTACTAATAATTGATTTTACCCGTAATCCACCAATTGTTCTGTTTATTCCATTAACAGGGAAACTATTTGGCTCAAATTCAAATGCAGTTGTTCCTCCTGTTGGATACGTAATCTTTTTCAAAGTGCCTCCCCGCATTGCCGGCCATACTGCCTCTCTGTTATTAACAGAAAGATTTAGAGACTGATTCATACTCCCGTTATTATCAAATACTTCCGGATACAGCATTGTATTTGAGTTCGCGCCATTGATAAAACCCCAATGATCTTTACCAAAACTCAATTTTCTTGGAACATGCTCACTAAAGTATTCAAAAACATATGGAGGTAATACAATTGAGTCGTTTCCACTCAACTCTCTTACAGAATTAAGTTTCAGTCGTTTCTTATCGGTGTTTATCCAACTAAAATAAGTTGAAACTGTAGTTGTTGTGTCCTGGAAATAACCATAAGAAAAATCAAATTTCCTAATACAGGAGGCTCCGGTATCATATACTCTAATGCCTCCCAAAACCGGAGACGTTTGATTTGGATAATCAGATTGATTTTCATCAACACCTGTAGCCCATCTGGACAAATCTTCTCTTGCTACTCCGGGCACAAATTCAACGTTGTTTGACGAGGTTGTTATTTTACTTAACAGTACACCAGACATTAAATTCTTTACACCATAATACAAATTTTGATTTTCAGAACTATTACCATAAATAGAACTAGGATAGGTAAAAAAAGCATACTTATCTCTTGTATAATAAAAATTTATCTGATTCACTCCATCTGAAGAACGTATTCTATATAAATACCAACTTGAAATCACTTTTCCCATACTATTTCCATTGGCACCTGTCCATGAGGAAACCACCTCTATCGGATCGCAATAAGGTGCCGGCATTATTTGATCAGGTGTACCAAAAAAATATTGAGTACCGTCTGGAGTTGTAATAACAAAAGACTCTATGCTCTTTCCCAAAACAGATCCAATGCCAGGTGCATTATTCCAGAGGGTATCTTCGTATACGTATTCAATCTTTACATCCTGTTCAGGAACTATGACCGGATTTCTGCTTTCATCAAAATAAAACTTCCCGCTATATCCATTAAAATTAAACGAGAACATATCTGGTTCGGAATCAAAATATTCCGGTGTAACTGCATCATTATTTAATAAATAACTGGATATTCCATAATTTGAGAAATAGCCATATGTCTGCTGGAGACTTTCTGCACGTCGCTCATCTGGTTTATCTTTAACAGTTCTGCTAACTGCTCCTCCTGCAATTAAAGACCAACCAGTACCAACCCAACTCGCATTCTCATCAACCTTTAATCCGGAGGCGTGATACGCTAACTGAAGAGGCAACGTAAGCCCTCCCTCCTTAAGAGTATAAAGTGGAATGGTGATATTAGGCACTCCCGTATGATAGCTAACCGGGATATCGCCATACTTTCCTAATGCTGCCGCGTTAGGAGAAGTAATACTTACTTTTCCAAAGGTCCCTGCAATTTGTTGAGCATTAATATTGTTTAAGAGCTCAAATGTAAAAATCAATAATAACAGTTTTCTCATATACATACAGCAATTTTATTTCTATCTGAATTTTATAATTGATACCCAAGCCTGAATTTTATTGCCGGAGTTCGCGGAACCTGGCTATAGCTTAAAAAGTCCCACAACAGCTGCAACTTTCCCTGGCGACCGGCATTTCCTATCCTATATTTTTTACTGATTCCGAGCATGGCACTTTTTTGCCAGGCTGTTAGTTCTTTTAATTGTTCAACACTTATGAAGGATTGCTGATAATTGTATTCGAAAGCTGCTGTTATCCATATACTCTTTTTCAGTTTAACATCTGCAAAACTTCTAAGACCCAATCCTTCATGAGTGATCTTTATATTGGATAAATCTTTACCCCACCCCAGTTTATATGCCAAACCAATACCTATCACACTTTTGTCGTTCAGTTTATACCCTGCCTGCAGTCCAATATCTGTGGTACTTGGCAGGATATTACTGCTTCGTTGTGATTGTAGATTTATATCAAATTCAATTCGCTTGAGCAGTCTTTTAGTCTTTTGCTGATTAGGTTTGAAATCAGGCATAGGCAATTCCCCATCTCCGTCTCCCCATGCATTGAGTTTGTCTTTCATATCATTCAACATCCCACCAGCCTGTTCCTGTAGTTGCTGAAATGAGTTAATCCCTGCTCCGGAAAGCTGTTGTTGCAATTGTTGCTGTACCTGACTTTGTGTTTGCAATCCCGGAACACCAGCTCCGGCGGCAGGGCTGGACCCAGGGATTCTGAAGAGTTGTGCGAGCTGGCTATTTTCTGCCATAAATGCCTTGTACGCAGGAAGTGTAGATGCAATACTTAATGCTTTTTGAGCAAGTTTATCAGGATTACTCAACAACTGTTTATATTCATTAATCTCCTGTTGATAATAATAGACCTGTTTTTTAAAACGCATCATCTCTTTTGCTAAACCAAATCTGCTCAATTCTTCCTTCCAAAGTGCCTGTTGCTCAGCTACAAATTTTTTTACTGTATTGGCGGCATTCATTTGTACCTGTAAAAGGTTCATCTGCTTCTTTACATCTTCAATAGCCTGCAGCCGTCCAACAGATTCACTTTCGGGAAGGCCAGCTTGCCTGAAATCGAGCAACGATCTAAGGCTATCCAATCGAGCGATATAACCACTGCTTACGTTGTTCGACAAGTAGTTTTCAGGAGACCGTATTTGTCCGGAAATCCGGGTATATTTTTCTGCAAGGTTGCTTAACTTCCGATTAGCAGCAATGCTGTCTTTCGCTTTCAGCTTTTTCAGCAGCTGTTCTTCGCTTCTCCTAAACTTCTTTAGCGATTTGAGCATTACATGCGTTACCTGTTCCTGTGTTTTAGAAAATTTATGCTCCAGTTTGGTTAGAGAGAGTTGATCAACTGCATTAAACAAGGATTGCTTTAAAGAAACTGAGTCTCTCCCTCCATAGAAGGCTCCGCAGTTTAACGCGCTCAATAAAAACAAAGCCGACAAAGTATACTTGATACTCATACGGTAGCAGTTGGTTTTGAAATCTGAAAATAGAGTTTTGTAGAGGGGATTCGAAAGTATGGCTATAAATCTTTTTACAAAAAAGTTAGTTCACCTATTGCGTTGTAGTTATAGCACTACAAAAAAACACAAATAAACACCTGCCCCAAAAATCCTATTTAGATCGAAAAAAGAATTTTAGAAAGAGCAGGCTGAATCTTCACAAAAAAAGGCCTCTCCGAAGAGAAGCCTTTTACAAATAAAATAAGCTGTTCCTATATCACTGCATCTTTGGGAGCAGCGCTTTTAAGAGAGGTTTTCTGTTCGTTGTATTTTTTGGCAGCATCAATGAATCCTACAAACAAAGGAGCCGGACGCTCAACGGTGCTCTTCAGTTCAGGGTGATACTGCGCACCAATAAAGAACGGATGGTTGGGCAATTCAATGATTTCAACCAATCCTGTTTCAGGGTTTTTACCGCTGGCAATCATTCCTGCGGCAAGGTACTGATCCAGGTAATCGTTGTTGAATTCATAGCGGTGTCTGTGTCTTTCCGAGATATGTGTTTCTCCGTAAATGCGGTGTGCAAGCGTACCCGGAGTAATCTCGCAGGGATATGCACCCAAACGCATGGTTCCGCCCATCATCTTGGTTTTCTTTTGCTCTTCCATCATATTGATCACCGGATGAATCGTATTCGGATCCATTTCTACCGAATGTGCTTCGGTTAATCCCAACACATTTCTGCCATATTCAATCACTGCCATCTGCATGCCCAAACAGATACCAAAGAATGGCAATCCGTGTTCTCTGGCATATTTCACCGCAATGATCTTTCCTTCAATACCACGATGTCCGAAGCCCGGTGCTACCAATAATCCGTCGAAGCCCTGTAGCTTCTCTACAACATTTTCGTTGGTGATGAATTCACTGTGTACATTCACTACCTGCACTTTCACCTCGTTCATGGCACCGGCATGCACAAAACTTTCCAGGATAGACTTATACGCATCCTGCAATTCAATGTACTTACCAATCAATCCGATGGTTACTTTACTCTTGGGATATTTCAGTTTATCCAAAAATCCTTTCCACTTATCGAGATTGGGTTCTCCATAATGGGTGATATTCATTTTCTTCAGACAAATCAAATCCAGTTTTTCGCGCAGCATTTCCAGCGGCACTTCATAAATGGTACTGGCATCCATGGCTTCTATCACTGCCTCCTGTTTAACATTACAGAACAGGGCAATTTTTCTTTTAATCTCGTTGCTGAGCGGTTCTTCGGTTCTGCACACCAGTATATCCGGATGCACCCCTGTTTCACTCAGCATTTTCACACTGTGCTGTGTGGGTTTTGTTTTTAATTCCTTGGCTGCTTTCAGATAAGGGATCAGGGTGAGGTGAATCACCATCAGGTCTTCTTCGGGCAGCTCCCACTGCAACTGGCGTACGGCTTCAATGAATGGAAGGCTCTCGATGTCTCCCACTGTACCGCCGATTTCGGTTAATACAATATCGTATTGATCATCCTGACCCAGTAACAGCATCCGGCGTTTGATTTCATCGGTGATATGCGGAACCACCTGTACGGTTTTACCCAGAAAATCTCCTGCACGTTCTTTGTTGATCACGGTCTGGTAAATCCGGCCTGTGGTTACGTTGTTTGCCTGTGAGGTATAGATGTTCAGGAAACGCTCGTAGTGCCCCAGATCCAGATCGGTTTCTGCCCCGTCTTCGGTTACATAACACTCACCATGCTCATAAGGGTTCAATGTACCCGGATCCACATTGATGTATGGGTCAAATTTCTGAATAGTCACTTTCAGTCCCCTTGCCTGTAATAATTTGGCAAGCGAAGCCGCTATAATTCCTTTACCTAAACTGCTTGTTACTCCACCGGTAACAAATATAAATTTGGCCATAACTGGGGTTATTAGTTCTTCCTCTCGGAAGCGTCAAAAAAGAGCAATAAACAGACCTTGAAAATGTGAACTGAAATAGTTCTGAGGTCGTACAAAGGTACAGTAAAAAAACGATCCGCAAAATATACCCGGAGCATTTCAACCAAAACTGGTACAAAGTGTTAATTTAACGTGTACATCTTAAAAGAAGCAATATGAAAAAACTCTTATTCCTCACTTTATCAGCCTTTTGCACTGCTGCATTCCTGGGCTACACTTACAAGGTTCCGGCCCCGGCACTGGGCACGCCCGGTTGCTATGAATCCTGCTTTACCGGAGATGTTCGGGAGCAGTTTAAAGCAGAAGCCGGTACCATGCGTTTTGCTGCCATGCACGAAAATCCGTTGGCTTACCGCCTGGAAAATGCAACCGGAAGCACCATTGAGTTTCCTTCACCCGAAGGAACAACCGCCTCCGGTTACCTGATCAAAAGCAAAAAGAAAACCAACAACTGGATACTGGTGATACAGGAATGGTGGGGATTGAACGATCATATTAAAAGAGAAGCAGAAACCCTGGCTGCCGAACTGGGCAATGTAAACGTTCTGGCCATTGATATGTACGACGGTAAAGTGGCCGCTACAGCAGACAGTGCCATGAAACTAATGAGAGGAACCAATACAGCCCGGCTCGAAAGCATTGTGAAAGGCGCCATCGGCTATGCCGGTTCAAAAGCTAAAATCTTCACCATTGGCTGGTGCTTTGGCGGTATGTGGAGTTTACAGGCCAGTTTGCTGGCAGGACCACAGGCTGCCGGTGCTGTGCTGTATTACGGCAGACCCGAGAACAACCTCGAAAAATTGAAAACCCTCAACTGCGAAGTGATTGGTTTCTTTGGCAACCTCGACAGAAGCCCCGCCCCTGCTGTGGTAACACAGTTCGAAGCAGATATGGCTGCTACAGGCAAAAAACTGGTGACCCATAAATACGAAGCCGGTCATGGTTTTGCCAATCCAAGCAATCCGAGTTTTAACAAAGAAGCAACCGCAGACGCGCACGAAAAAACACTGGCTTTCCTGAAAGCCCGTTTATAAAAATCTGCACCGCATAACTGGAAACATACCAGACATTTTGAAAAGCGACTGAATAATTGTATCATTATAAAAAATAATACCATGAGGAAGCAAGCGATTTCAACATGTTTGGTATGTTTTTTTGCATTGTACACATCGGCACAAACAGTAAGGCCGGTGAACAATCCTGCTACCGGCAACGGTGCACTCATCAATGCAAGAGAAGTGGGTGATCCTTCCCTTTCCATGGGAAAACAGCCGGTCGGCTCCGCCCCTGCCAAAGGAAGCAATCCGCAATCGTTCAATCAAACCGGAAGTTCCGGGCTGGCTTATGGTGCAGGATTTCAGCTTTCTGCTTTTACCCCCGCAACGCATTTTACGGATCATATTGCCCTGTCGGAAGTAAGTCATATTAAACTGATCGACCTGAGGGCCGACCCCACCAAGGTTGGTTATCTGCCGCTGAATATCTCGCTGAAAAGAAAAGGCATTCAGGCGGTAGGTGTTCAGATACAGCCCTCTCCTTTTAAATGGCTTTCTGAAAATTTTCTGAATACGCATGTTGCCACCGACAGCAGCAGCAACAGACGGCTGGTACTGGTTTTGAAAAAATGCTGGTTCACGCACAATGCAGTTGTGCCCTACCAATCCGGCGATGCAGCCCTGATCACTACACTCGAATACAGTTTCGACCTCTTCAGTTCTGTGAATGGTGATTATTATCCGCAGCGGAACATTACAGGATCGGTATCTGCTCCTTACAATAAAGGAAATGCCTATAACCAGTTGCTGGATTCTTTATTGACTGTTTTGCAACACAGCGCATTCAACAACCAGTACACCCAAAAAGAAACAACCGACAACAGAATTGCCCCTGCCGATTTCAATGAATATTACAATGCGCACAAACAAGCCATTGCAGCTACGGCCACTGCCCCGCGCGGTCTCTATCTTTCTTATGATGATTTTCTGAAGGGAAGGCCTTTCAGCGACAGCGTTGAAGTGATCCGCAAATACGACAACGCCGGTAAGTCTGCAATATATGCCTGTGAGTTTACCGCCATTAAGAACAGCATTCCGCAATCCTGCAACAAAGCATGGGGGTATTACGATGGTACTTCTTTGTACTTTAATACAGGCAATGGATTTTACATCCGTTTGTTGCGGGCTGGCTACAGCTATGTTTTCTTCAACCTGAACAATATCCGCGAAGACCGGATCAAAGCTGGTACACTGGCAGATATACAAATAGGGAAATCTGCCTATGAAATCATTAAGGAATATGCCAGAATCACCCCGCTTACCTATCAGCTGGACATGGAAACAGGAACCCTGTATTAATTACATATCGTTTACGATCTTTTTGTAGCTGGTAACGATTCCCTTGATGAGGGAGGAACTGAATCCCTGGTGTTCCATCTCGTTCAATCCGGCAATGGTGCAACCCTTGGGTGTGGTCACTTTATCAATTTCCTGTTCGGGATGTGTATTTTTTTTCAGCAGCAATTCTGCGGCACCCTTCACGGTTTGTGCGGCAATCAGTGAAGCAGTGGCTGCACTGAATCCGATTTCGATGCCACCTTGTATATTAGCCCGGATGTATCGCATGGCATAAGCCGTACCACAGGCACCCAACACAGTAGCAGCATCCATCAGTTTTTCTTCGATCACAACGGTTTTACCCAACTGGTTAAAGAGCTCCGAAACAAAACGGGTCTGCTCTTCGGTAACCGCTTTACCGTTGATGCAGGTCATGCTTTCCTGAATGGCAATGGCCGTATTGGGCATAGCCCTGAACACGGGAAAATCCTTTCCGGTAATTTCCTGGATTTCATCAATCCACACGCCGGTTACCACACTTACCAAT
Organism: Sediminibacterium sp.; assembly: GCA_028687975.1. Classification (GTDB taxonomy): domain Bacteria; phylum Bacteroidota; class Bacteroidia; order Chitinophagales; family Chitinophagaceae; genus Sediminibacterium. The sequence goes on along the minus strand of JAQTZD010000022.1, from coordinate 19,872 downwards.
ACCTGTTTATCCTTGTTCAGAACGGGTTGAATTTCTGCCAGCACTTCTTTGATCTGAAAAGGTTTGATGGCCAGGATGACCCAGCTTGCCTGTGCAACCGCTTCGGGGTTATTGGAACCTACCCGAACGCCCTTTGCTTCCAGCGCCGCCAGAGTGGCGATGTTGCGTTTGGTAACAATAAGGTCTGCTGGTTTACAGAATCCACTGTTCACCAGTCCTTCTGCCATTGCCGTACCCAAATTTCCTCCTCCGATAATTGCGATTGTATTTGCCATAATGCTGCTTAGTAAAGTTGACTGGTTGCAAGGTAATTCCGCACATAATCATCCACACCTTCTTCCAGCGAATAGAATTTCTTTTTGTATCCTGCCTGTTGCAGTTTGCCCATATCTGCCTCTGTAAAATACTGGTACTTGTCTCGGATATCCAGTGGCATATCGATGAACTCAATTTTAGGTGCAAGGTCCAGTCCTTTGAATGTAGCATTCACCAGGTCGGTAAAAGAACGCGCTTTCCCTGTTCCCAAATTGTAGATACCATTGTTGGCCTTGCTCCAGCTTTGCTGCTGTACCATGGAATCGAACAACCAGAAGATCACTTCCGTTACGTCCTTCACATAAATGAAATCACGCAGTTGCTCTCCGTCTTTAAATCCTTCCTTATGGCTTTTGAACAGTTTCACCACGCCATTGTTGCGGATCTGATTGAAGGAATGCCAGATTACACTGGCCATTCTTTCTTTATGTGCTTCATTGGGTCCGTACACATTGAAGAACTTCAGACCAGCCCAGAAAGGTGGCTGTTGTTCCTGACGGATGGCCCATTTGTCAAATTCATTTTTACTGATGCCGTAAGGGTTCAGTGGTTGTAACTGATCAATGATACCATGATCATCTTTATACCCATGCTCTCCAGCTCCGTAAGTAGCAGCGCTGGATGCATAGATCAATGGTACAGTATGCGCTGTGCAATAGTTCCAGATATCCTTGGTATAGTTGAGATTCAGTTCTTCGTGAATGGAATAATCAAACTCTGTGGTATCTGTTCTGGCGCCCAGGTGTATCACGGCAGACAATTGCGGACGGTTTTCTTCGAGCCAGTTCAGCAGATTGTATCTTTCTACAATTACTTCAAACTGCTTGGATTCCCAGTTCTTCCGCTTTTCTTCCACCCCAAAATCATCCACCAGGATCAAACGGGTAAAACCTTTCTCGTTGAGAAACTGAACCATGCAACTGCCAATAAATCCTGCAGCACCGGTTACCAATATCATTTTCTGATCAGCCATAATTATTGTATCATGTTTTCTATAGCCGTATCATAACTGTTTTTCCAGTCGCTGATATGGCCCCAGTTTTCTTCCTGCACGTCTATATTACCAGCAGTAACGGTACCCAACACGGTGCAGGCTATTCCTGCTTTTGCCACATCGGCCAATACCATGTTCAGCATTTCTGCTCCTACGGTTACAATCACCCTTCCCTGCGCTTCACCAAACCAGTATGCATCTTTACGGATGTCTACCGCAGGATTCACCGCGAAGCCTTTGTTGCCTGCATAGCCGCTCTCCAGCAGCGCAATAGCCAGCCCACCTTCGCTCAGGTCGTGCGCACTCTTGATCTTTTTATCGCGGATCAAAGAAGCAATCAGTTGTTGTGTATTATATTCTTCGTCGAGGTTGAAATAAGGAGCGGGTGAATATTGCACGCCTTTCAGCTTGTGCAGGTATTCACTCGATGCAATATCGTTGTGTTGCTGCCCGATCAGCAAAATGGTATCGCCTGCATCTTTAAAATGGAGGGTCATTTTGGTCTTCACATCATCCAGTATACCTACCATTCCAATAGTGGGGGTTGGGTATACAGGACCATCGGGATTCTGGTTATAGAAACTTACGTTTCCTCCGGTTACGGGTGTATTGAATTTTGTACAGGCATCTCCCATACCGGTTACGGCCTGTACAAACTGGTAGTATACTTCCGGATCGTAAGGGTTGCCAAAGTTGAGGCAGTTGGTAACGCCGATGGGTTCACCGCCGCTGCATACAATGTTGCGGGCTGCTTCTGCCACGGCGATCATACCACCGATATACGGATTGGCGAACACATATTTACTGTTACAGTCTACGGTCATGGCCAGGGCTTTACCTGTTCCTTTTGCGAGCACAACCGAGGCATCGCTCGGTGCATTGGTGCTTACATTGGCTGCACCCACCATACTGTCGTACTGTGTGTACACCCAGCGCTTGCTGGCGATATTGGGCAGTGCATTCAACGCTGCTGCAACAGAACGCAGTTCTTCCACATCTGCCACATCCGCAATGGAGAATGCATTGATCTGGTTAAAATAAGCAGGTTCCTTGTATTCCCTGGTGTACTGAGGAGCACCGCCGCCCAGCACCAGTTCGTATGCCGGCAGTTCTGCTTCCAGCACACCATTCATATAGAATTTCAGCAACCCATCGTCTGTTACATAACCAATGGTGCTGGCACTTAAATCCCATTTTTCGAACACAGCTTCCACTTCTGCCTCCCTTCCTTTCTCCACCACCATCAGCATCCTTTCCTGGCTCTCGCTCAACAGCAGTTCCCAGGCTTTCATATTCTTTTGACGGGTAGGTACTTTTTCCAGATCAATGTGCATGCCCACTTCGCCCTTCGCACTCATTTCTGCGGTACTGCAAATGATGCCTGCAGCGCCCATATCCTGCATACCCACTACAGCGCCGGTTTCCAGCACTTCCAGACAGGCTTCCAGTAATTTCTTTTCCTGGAAAGGATCGCCCACCTGTACGGCCGGCAGTTCCTGCACACTGTCGTGTGTGATGTCGGCACTGGCAAAACTTGCTCCTCCGATGCCATCCTTACCGGTAGCGCTTCCTACATATATCACCGGGTTCCCGGTACCTTTTGCAGTAGCACTGACCATTTTATCAGCCTTCATGATACCAACACTCATGGCATTCACCAATGGATTGGTATGATAACAGTCTTCGAAATATACTTCACCACCCACTGTAGGTACGCCAAAGCAGTTGCCATAATGGCCAATGCCCTTTACTACACCAGACAGTAAATGTTGTGTTTTTTTATCTTTCAGGTTACCGAACCGCAGGCTGTTCAGCGAAGCGATGGGCCTTGCACCCATGGTAAAAATATCGCGCTGTATACCACCTACACCGGTAGCCGCACCCTGAAATGGTTCAATGGCGCTGGGGTGGTTGTGGCTTTCAATTTTAAAGACCACACCAAATCCGTTCCCCATATCCATGAGGCCCGCATTTTCCTCTCCCGCTGCCACCAGCATTCTGCCACCGTTGCGGGGAAGGGTTTTTAACCACTTAATGGAATTTTTATAACTGCAATGTTCACTCCACATGCCACTGAAAGCACATAACTCGGTAAAGTTGGGAGTACGCTGTAATTTCTGTTTGATCAGCTCAAACTCTTCTTCTGTAAGACGGAGCTGCTGGGCGGTTTTTACGGTGATTTCCATATAGCCGCGAAGTTAAGAAAGTAGCCGTAAGGCACAACATGAAGTTTTGGACCTTACGGCTACAATATGTTTATAAACTGCTAAAAAACTAGAGCCTGGTTACTTTTCCGCTGCCGGCCGAATGTTTCACTATATCCCGGGCATTTCCTTTATAGGATACATGTCCGCTGCCCAATACATTTACCTCCAGGGTCTGATCTGCATGTACCCGGGTATTTCCACTGCCGGTTACATTGATTTTTACCCGCTGTGCCACCAGTTCGGAGCATTCCACATTTCCGCTACCGCTGATGTTTACATTTACCTGGTCGGCCTTCCCTTTCAGGATTACTTTGCCACTTCCGGCTATACCAATTTCTGCCTGTTTTACCTGATCAAAGTTCAGGTTGATATTACCACTTCCCGCTATACGGAACCAGGTTTTACCGTCATTGCTGAAATTACCAGAACCATCAATATTGCCGCTTCCAGCCACGGAAACCCCTTCCAGCTGGTCCACCGTTACATAAACAGTGACCTTTTGGCTGCTGCGGATGCTTACATAATTTCTGGTACCGATTTTTAAGGTATTGCCTTCTACTTTGGTTTCGATATACTCCAGCAGGTTGTCATCTGCTTCTACCGTAACGCTGCCCGGCTTACCATAAGCCAGTTGTACATTCATAGACCCTGCAGAAGCCACGGCTTTGAAATTGCCCACAGAGCGGGTTTCCTTTTTCAGGTTTCCGCTGCCGGTAACCCTTTCAGAACGTCCCCATTGTGCCGATGCGGCGAGGGTTACCACCGAAAACAGCAATGCCAGTATTTTTTTCATATATCTTGTTTATTTCTGATTGAACGCAGATAATGGAAAAAAGTTACAGGTAACCTTTCAAACTATTCCGGAGAGAATGACGAGTGGTTAAATATTGAACTCTATCATGAATTTTACCAGAGCGGCCGGCGAATTCAGCTGCAGTTTTTGCATAATATTTTTGCGGTGCGTTTCTACGGTGTAGATGCTCAGATGGAGTTTTTCCGCTATCTGCTGGTTGGTAAGGGTTTGTTTGAGGTAGTAGAGAATTTCTTTTTCCCGTTTGGTAAGATCGTATTTGCGGAGGAACACATCCATTTTACGGAACAGTTCTTCCTGGCCGTTGGCCGGTTCCACTTCAAACACCTGTAGCCCGCCGTGCACGCGCTTGATGGCGCCGACCAAGGCTTCCCGGCTGGAATTCTTCAGTATGTATCCGTCGGCTCCCGCAACACGGGCTTCTTCCACCAGTTTATGATCGCTGTAAGCAGAAAGCATCAGTACTTTCACAGAACCAAAAGACTGTTTGATGTATTTAATGGTGTCCAGTCCGTTCAGGTGAGGCATGTTTACATCCAGCAATATCAAATCGGTCTGCGGTTGCTGTGTAAGCAGGTACAGCAATTGCTTTCCGTCGTTCGCAATACCGTTGATGACAAACAGTGGCTCGCTACTCAATATCATCTTCAACCCCTCTACAAAAAGAGGATGGTCGTCTGCAATCATTAAGTGAATCTGTTGGCTCATAAGTTCGGTCGTTAAGATACATCATTTATCAAAAGGAACAAACATGGGCCCGGCAAAACAGGGATAGGTTCTGACTTTATACACCCCTTTTTCGTAATAGGTTTCTGCCCAGCAATATTTGGAACCGGGTGTATCGTCGTTGCGCATCTGTGGAACATACCACAGAACCAGATCTGTTTTGGTGATATTTTCAGGAGAAGGTTCAATGAATTTTTCCGGTCCCTGTTGATAATTGTTGTTGCAGCAGGGCCCGATTGTAACCAGGTCGGCTTCTCCTTCATCTCTGTCCAGGTGATTTTTGGTTACATACAAATAAGCGTTGTCTCCACGACCGCTGTCTTTGAACTGCCCCCTTCCCGGTTCAATGTAAAATCCTTTCCCGGCGCCGGTTTCCAGCTTATACTGGTATCCTTCTCCGGTATATGCGGTAACTGGTTGCTGCAATTGCCATTGTTCTTTTGTCCACTGGTTCCATTTTTCATTGCCCCATTCGTAGAAAGACTGCTGGTTTCCGGCAAATGAAATCCGGAACACCGGACGATACACGCCGTTGTTGCCACAACCCCTTCCAAGGCTGGCACAAACCACCCTAAACCTTCCGTCGTTGTAAAAGAAATAACGCTGTGAGTAACTGTAATTACAGGCTACGGGCCAGAGTTCACTGAAGAATTTCTGTTCCAGCATAAAACCTACGGTGCTGTCTCCCTCTACAATCTCAGCAATTTTGGGAGGATCGGTTGCCACCACTGCAGACTGACTGAAGATGGGGCAGCCCACCGCATCACTGTATCCAAACCCCTCTGTTCCGGAATAGCTCACGTGCCAGTCTACCAGTTTGGCGCTGTTCAATACCGGTGTGGATTTATAACTTACATTGCTCACCATCAACCCATCCGAAGCTGTTAGCACATAATCCAGCTTCCAGTTGTTTTGCTGAACGGTGTTCAGTTGTTCGCAATAACAATCCGCAATATTTTCGTTCTGAATTTTTCTTTCCGTTACCACAATCTGGTCTGCATCCTTGCCAACATTAGTCCAGCGAAGCCCTACCAGTTTGTGGTCTGTTAAATCTACAATGGCCCAGAGTGCTCGGTTTCCTTTTACAAAGGTGGGCGCCACGCAAAGATGCCTGGACCTCTCGCATTTGGTTCTGTTGAGTGCGGTTTTGGTATTGGCCATCACCGGCATTTCCATAGAAGGTTTAAAGCCCAGGGCTTTTTCCACTTCGGGAGCATTCACTGCAATCTGCACGGCCAGCCGTTTTAAGCGTGCAGGAATATCCGGCTGTGTTTGAGGAAAATGATCCACACTCAGCAGCCTGTGCGAAAAAACATCCACCAGCCCGATGGTGGTGAGGTTCAGGGCATAATTATACATTTCCACCCGCATCATGGTACCCGGCAGGAACTTCATCCCTTTCCGCAGGTCGCCCGGCCTTGCAGGATACACGCCAAAGATTTCATTCCACAAAGGCTTGCGCGTATTTTTTTCCCAAACATATTTGGTGAATAAACTATCGGCCAATGCCACCTGTTGTGCCAGCATGGTTTTTTCATCATCGCGGTCGGTATAAAATTTTACCGGCATTTTTTCTTTCAGGATCGAATCCACCTGTTTTTTTCTTTCCAGTATGTATACCGCACTGTCTTGCCGAACAGGTTCCAGTATGCCTGGTTTGTATTCGCTCAGGTACACACTGTTGTTCGCTTTCTTTTTAGGAACGTTTTTTTTCTTTTGTGCAGCCAGGTTGCTGCAAATGGTTGTCAGGAAAAAAAGAAAAAGTAAATAAGGTAATCCTGCTCTCATACTATTGATTAAACGGGTTCATCAGATCAGGCTTCTTCAGATAAGCACTGTCTGTTAGTGAATTTAAAAAAGCAACCAAGGCCTTCCTGTCTGCATCAGGCAAATCAAATCCTTTTACCAGCGGGCTTTTATGTACGTTTTCAGCGCCATCGCCCATGAAAGCGCCGGAAGCAATGCTGCGTCCACCCCGCTGATAAATGCTGATCATTTCATGGATGGATGCCACCGAACCATTGTGGGTATATGGCGCTGTGAGCATCACATTGCGAAGGGAAGGTACACGAAATTTACCCTTGTCTGCCTTGTTTTTTGTGTATTCAAATAAGCCCTGATCTTCTTCAGGATAGGCCCCTTCCCCATCCAGATTGTACAAGCCGGTATTGTAGTATGCTGCAGGTTGTTGGGTGGGTTGCCATACATGGCAGCGGCTGCAGGCGAGTTCCGCAGAATGAAAAAGTTGCATGCCACGAACCGCTTCTGCAGACAATGCCAGTTTGTTTCCCCGGAGATACCGGTCGTAAGGCGCATCAAAAGAAACGAGCTGTTCTTCAAAAGCAGCAATGGCCCGGATGATATTGCCGCGATTAACCGGTTCGGGTTCTCCGGGAAAAGCCTGCTGAAACAATTTTCCATACATGGGCACTTCCGTAATGCGATGTAATATTTCCGGCTCATGCCCCTTCCAGCCCAATTCTCGCGGGTGCTCATTAAACAATGGGAAATTCATTTGCTGTTCAACATTGCGAATACTGCTGTCGGCCCAGGTAAGTGCAGCTGCGAACCGGACATTGATCAGTGAGGGTGCATTCCGTTTTACATTGTAACCGTCTGCTCCGGAGGAAGTGCGGTATCCATCCGAAAAAGCAAACTGGGGATCATGACAGGAGCCACAGGATTTGGTGAGATTATAAGACATTCTGGTATCATAAAAAAGGTAACGGCCCAGTGTAATTCTGTTGTCTGCAACAGAATTGCTTGTACCGGAAAACACTTCGGTCAGTCCAAAGCCAATGCCTGCAAAAAGCAACAATAGAAGGCCGGCAGTGATTCCTTTTTTCATATACCTAATTCAGATCGTATAATTCCCATTTCTTTTGCAGGTTGTTCCAGCGGAATGCATAGTTGGTTTCCGGTTTTTCACTGGAAGCCTGCAGATTGTAATTGAACGCCACTCCGCTGACCATCATGGTTCCTCCCGCAAATTTAATCTTCCTGGCTTTATCATCTCCTCTTGGTCCGTAGCCCTCCAGGGAGAGTTCCTTGCGCATTTGTTTACGGATAAATTTTCCATCGGCACCAAGTGGTAATGAATAAATTTCACCGGTTCGGGTTCTTCCAAAATACAACCGCTTCTGTTCCTTTTCGTCGTAGGCCACCGTCAGCGCCATGGCATCCCTCCCTTTTAACGTATCTGCAATTTTTCCGGTGGCTGTATGAATGGAATAGATGATTCCTTTTTCGCTGTAGCGATCCGAACCAGAAACTGTTGCAGCCAATAACAGGTCTGCCGTACAATCGTACGTGATGCCCAGCAACCCATATGGATTACCCGTTGCAGGCTTTGCAGCATACGGAAGACGCAGCCATTCTTTCATTACACCGGTGTAGGCATCGATGCGGTAAATGGTATTGAGTTTTTCCTTCGGATTGTACAACATGGAAATCAACGGTGTGGGAATACTGTATGCATTGCCTTCCAGATCAAAACTGATGGAAGACAAATAACCGGCAGATTGCCAGGAGGGATGCTGGTAAACCGATCGTTGCGGCGATTGCGGGGTGGGTTCCGTTAAACCTGCCTGTTGTTCAAACTGAACCAATACAATTCCCACCGTTTTTTTCTCCGAAGTACTCAGTGCCGTCCACAAAGGATCGTACCCCAGGGTCCTGATAAAAGCGGGTTCTTTTTGGCATGGTTTTATTTCGCGCTGGGCCTGCACATTTTTTCCCAAAATGAGAATAAGCATACAAACCAGTTTGTATATGTGGTAATTTATAGGACTTTCAGCAAACATTATTATACAATTTACACAATTGTTTTATACCTTTAACAGGGTGAAACTCGTTAGAAATAAAGGGTTTTCTCAAAAATGGATTCCTGTGAGTAAAACTAACCAAATATATTCAACCATACGTGTATGAACCAACTTTACACATCATTCAACCAACGCCATTTTCAGCGTAGAGTTTTTGCTGCACTGTTTACCACACTAATAGCTGCCGCACCACAACTGCTGCATGCGCAGGTTAGTGGTATTGTTTACAGAGATTTTAATGCCAACGGAACCAAAGACAACGGTGCCGCTTACAACGAGCCGGGCGCCGGAGGCGTTACTGTGAAAGCTTACAATGCTGCGGGCACTTTGCTAGCCAGCACCAATTCTGCTGCCAATGGATCCTATGCCTTTACTGCCTTGGAAATTCCTGCTGCTACAAAAGTAAGGCTTGAATTCTCGGGATGGCAGTCTGCAGATTTTCCTTCTGCATTTGGTACCGGCAACGGAACAAGCGTTCAGTTTGCCACTGCACCCGTAACCAATGCCCATTTCGCCATTAACTATCCGGGCGACTACATAGACAATGCCAATGCAAGGATTATTCTTCCCTCCTATGCCAACGGTGACAATCAGGTTAGCTCCGGCAACTGGTGGGATGCAAAAATTGCAGACAACACCTATGCATTCAATTATGGTTCTGCGGCTACTGCGAGTGTAATCAGTGAGATGGGGCAAACAGGCGCTGTATGGGCCACCGCCTATCATAGAAAAGCAGACAAAGTATTTTATGCAGCTTTTGTAAAAAGACATGTTTCACTCGGACCACTGGGTATCAACGGTATTTATGTTACCACCGGTGCAAGAGCCGTAACCAACAAAAGCAATACCGGCAATTTTGTAAACCTGAATGCAGTGAACCCTGCATTTGATGCAGGATCTTTACCAGGCAGAACATTCAGTCCCGGCAACCACGATAAAACCAAGGCCAACAGAGACGATATGACCGGCGGTAATGTATTTACCGAAGTGGGCAAAAAAGGAATTGGCGGTATGAGTATCTCCGACGACGGAAAATATTTATACCTGATCAACCTGCACGACAGAAAATTATGGCGTGTGGAAATTGGCGCCAACGGAACCGCACCTACCCAGGCTTCACAGGTTGTTGCGTACAACGCATTCCCGGTTGCTGCAGGCAACAGCACTTTCCGTCCTTTTGCCGTTAAATTCTACAGAGGCGCTATTTATGTAGGAGGTGTACTGGATGGTGTAAAACCAGACAATTCCACCGTAGACCGATCCGAATTAAAAGCAGTAGTGCTGAAAGTAGATGCAGGCGTTACCCCAGGCACCGAAACTTTTACCACTGTGCTGGATGTACCACTTACCTACCAGCGCAAAGCCAATATGAACACCGGTTTTGGCGTAAATAAGAATACCAACTACATAGACCCGAACGGAACCATTGCTACAGCTACTTTATCGCAGGGCTCCTGGCACCCATGGGCAAGAAGCTTTGCAGAACTGACTGTTACCGGAAATTCAGGTACGGCCATTTATCCGCAACCCCTGTTTACCGCCATTGAGTTTGATCCAGCCGACGGATCTATGATCATCGGCATTTCCGACAGAACAGGTCACCAGACCGGTAATCAGAACCTCAGCCCTTCCGGCGGTACCCTGTACACAGGTAATGCAGCCGGCGATATTCTGAAAGCAGCCAACAACGGCAGTTACACCGCATTTACCCTGGAAAGCAATGGCAATTCAGGAGCAAATACCACCGCAGGTGCTGGCAACAACGAAGGGCCTGGCGGAGGAGAATTTTATTTTACCGACCGTTATCAGTATGGTGGCGGAAGCGATCCGATGGGTATTGGCAATACAGCCAATGGCGCTAATGTCAATGTTTCGCACGAAGAAACCAGCACCGGAAGCCTGGCGGTTTTTCCAGGCAAAGAACTGATTGCAACAGCATTTGACCCGATCGACAACTGGTATACCGGAGGGGTCAGGTATTATTCCAATACAACTGGTATTGCCCAAAACGGCAAAGCCCTTTACCAGGGCAACGATGTAAGCCTTTTTGGTAAAGCCAATGGCCTCGGCGATCTGGAAATTATTTCCGCACCTGCACCAATTGAAATTGGTAACCGGGTTTGGTTCGATACCAATGGCGATGGCAAACAGGATGCAGATGAGCAACCAATTGCCGGCGTAAGCGTTCAACTGGTATCCGGAGGCTCTGTAGTAGCTACTGCTGTTACCGATTCGCTGGGACATTATTATTTCTCCAGCGATCCGAACAGAACATCTACCGCTTCTGCCAAATATGGTTTAACACAACTTCAGCCTAACAGTGAATACATCATCCGTATTCCAAATGCAAAAGGTGCCAGCACGCAAACACCGCTTACCGGTTATGATTTAACCGTAGCCAACAATGGTGGTATTGACGCCAATGCAGATGAACGCGACAGCGACGGTCTGATGAATGCTGATGATGCAGAGATTTCGGTAACCACCGGTATTGCGGGAAGCAACAACCATAGTTACGACTTTGGCTTTGTTACCTCCGGACCTGTAGGCGGCGGTAGCGGCGGCGGTGTGGAAAGCAAGAGCCTCGGAGATGCTATTGCCATCCGTACCATCAGCAGGGCCCTGAACAACGAGCAGGGACCGGTCGACTACAATAAAATGGAAAGAGCAGATAAAGGTTCCACTGCACGCATCAGCAATGTAGGTACCCAGTTAAAACTGGCTGATATCCTGCCCAATAAACTGAGCAACAACGCATACAAATCTTATATCAGTACACCTAAAGACATCATTTCCATCACCAATGCAAAAGACATTCTCTCCATCGACTTTGTGAAAGAAAACATTTCCAAGGCTGTGGCATTTGGTACGCAAACTTCCGGAGAAGTGTACGACCACACCAAGGCCATTTGCGACCGTCTGAAAGGCTATGAATTAACAGGCATGCAGCAAACACAGGTGAAAGGTGTGAATATGGTTCAGTACAACCTGAAAAACAACAACGGCGATATTGAGTACGCCATGAGCTTTATTATTGGTGCCAAGAATGGCAGAAACAGTTATACCATTCAGTCTAACTGGCTGAACAGAGATTATACCATCGATGAAGTGATGTACAATATTCAGTTGTGGGGTGGTTCACCAAGCCTGATCCTGGAAATGGCCGGAGACATCATCTCCCGTTTACAAACCGGTATGCCTGTTCAGGAAATCAAGAGCAATGTAGGCCTGCCGAAAACATATATTACCAGTGGCGAAAGAGTAGATGAAAATCTGAACTTAATCATCAACAATACCCTGAGTGCCACCAACGGATACTTTGAAATCAAAGACAGGGCTAACGAGCAAACCACCGGTACTGTAACACGCACTGTTCCCTTTACCCTTACACCCAATGGCATCAGCACGGTTAAAATACCAAGTGCAGATCTGTTTGAATCTACCATCAGCCTTTATGTAAATGGCATGATTCAGGACGAAGTATTCATGGCAGACGGAGCATGGGGTGTAAATTACAATGCGGCAACAACCAGCATCAAGCAATTTACCGTAACCAACAGCAAGGATACCATTCCGCAGGATGCCTTCCCTGTTTTCCGGAATGCAAGCGTAAGCGGCAGCACACCGGATTATATTACCGTATACAAACTGCTGAGAGGTGGCGGTGCTCCGCAGGATTTAACTGCATTCAAATCGTTGAAGTTTACTGCAGCCGGCAACTCAGCCATTACCATTACACTGGTAAAAGAATCCATTGCAGAATGGAAGAACCAGTACACCCTGCAAATGCCGGTTAGTTCAACTCCGCAGCAATATGCACTGGCGCTGAGCGACTTTAAATCAGCAGGCATCAACACCGATATAGATCCTTCGGACATCACTTCTATGGTAGTGGCCATGAGCGCTGCTGCTCCCGGAAGAAACACTGCAGTGGAACTCTCTTTAAGCAATGTATCGTTCAGCAAAGAAGATATTGCTTACCTCAGAACCCTGCTGGCCAGAGAGGTAACTACCTACCCGAACCCTTCTACCGGATTATTCTACTGCAAGTTCAAAGCAGATAAAGACTATACCCTTACCCTGAATATTACCGAAGCTGCAACCGGAAAAGTGGTGATGACCAGAACCGTTCAGGCAACCAAGGGAGAAAACAATATTCCGGTGGAACTGAAACAGAACAGTGGCCAGAAACTGTACATCATCAGTCTCAATGGCAACAATGCAAATTATAAGAGTACCAGGATCGTATTAGGAAAACAATAAGGATCGATGATTGATCTGTTAGATGCCCCCGAAATTCGGGGGCATTTTTAGTTATAAGCGGGTTACCGAAGGGGCTAAAAATAAATTAAATAAAATTCTATGTGACGATTTTTCCTGTTTTTTTGCACAAATTGGGGTATTAATGCAGTTTTAATTGAAACTTAAGTTTAAAAAACTTTATTTTTGGGCAGAAAAAACAAAAAATATATGTCTTTAAGATTTAACGCTATCAGCAACATCTCGAAAGAATCGGAAGCAGTAGTCTCCAAACCCAGTACAAAAGTCACCGGTATTTTTGGGGAAAGTGTGTTTACATTGAAAACTGCCCGTGAATTTTTATCCGACGAGGCATATAAAAGTTTGGTGACCAGCATCCGTGGAGGCAAGAAAATAGACCGAAGTGTGGCCAATCAGATTGCCAACGGCATCCGGGCATGGGCAGAGAGCAAGGGCGTTACCCACTATACGCACTGGTTTCAGCCGCTCACCGGCACCACTGCAGAAAAACACGATTCCTTCTTTACTTTAAAAAGTGATGGAACAGCTATTGAAGAATTTGACGCCGCCGCGCTGATTCAGCAGGAACCGGATGCCTCTTCCTTCCCAAGTGGTGGATTAAGGGCCACTTTCGAAGCACGTGGCTATACAGCCTGGGATCCTTCCTCACCTGCATTCATTATTGAAACCGGAGATGGGAAAACACTTTGTATTCCTACCATTTTTGTTGCTTACACCGGCGAATCGCTCGACTATAAAGCGCCCTTACTAAAATCCGTGGAAGCCCTGAATAAGGCTGCAGTAGATGTGTGCAATTACTTTGATAAAAACATTGCTAAAGTAACTGTAACCCTGGGTTGGGAACAGGAATATTTTGTTATTGACGAAGCACTGGCCACCGCCCGCCCGGACCTGATCCAGTGCGGAAGAACCGTATTTGGGGCTGCACCTGCCAAAGGCCAGCAGCTCGAAGACCATTATTTCGGCTCTATCCCCGAAAGAGTGTATGCCTTCATGCGCGACTATGAGCAGGAAGCATACAAACTGGGTATTCCGCTGCGCACACGTCACAACGAAGTAGCCCCCGCCCAGTTTGAGTGTGCCCCGATCTTTGAAGAAGTGAACATTGCTGTTGACCACAATACCTTATTGATGGACGTAATGAGCCGTGTTGCCAAGCGCCACAAGCTGGTGGTATTGCTGCACGAGAAACCATTTGCCAGCATCAACGGAAGCGGTAAGCACAACAACTGGAGTATGGCAACCGATACCGGAGTGAACCTCCTTGCCCCCGGTAAAACGCCTAAGACCAACCTGATGTTCCTGACCTTCTTTGTGAATACGATCAAAGCAGTTCACGACTATGCCGATATTCTTCGGGCAGCCATTGCCTCTGCACCAAACGATTTCCGTTTGGGTGCCAATGAAGCGCCTCCTGCCATCATCTCTGTATTTGTTGGCCAATACCTGAGCAAAGTGCTCTCCGACGTAGAGTCTAGGGTAGGAACCAAATTCGACGAACAGGACGAAGCCATCCTGAAACTGGATCTGCACCGCAGCATTCCGGAACTGATGCTGGACAATACCGACCGCAACAGAACGTCTCCTTTTGCTTTCACCGGTAATAAATTTGAATTCCGTGCAGTAGGTTCTTCCGCCAACTGCGGTATTTCCATGACTGTGCTGAATACCATTGTGGCAGATACGCTCAAGAAATTCAAAGCAGATGTGGATGCCATGATCGAGAAAGGCGATAAAAAAGAGATCGCCATCATGCACGTGATTCAGAAATACATTGTTGAAAGCAAAAAAGTATTGTTCGAAGGAGATGGTTACAGCGACGAATGGCACCACGAAGCAGAACGCAGAGGTTTGCCTAACCTGAAAACAACACCGATTGCACTGGATGCCATGCTGTCTGAAAAATCGCAAAATTTGTTTGCATCCAATGGCGTTTATTCACATTCAGAGCTGGAAGCAAGATACGAAATTGAGCTGGAAAAATACATTAAGAAAGTGCAGATCGAAGCCCGTGTAATGGGCGATCTGGCCATCAATCATATTCTTCCTGCTGCCATTAAATACCAGAATGAGCTGCTGAAAAACATCGATGGACTGAAGGCTGCCGGTTTACCGGAATCCACTTACAAGAGCCAGCTGGCCATTGTTACGGAAATCAGCAACCATATGCAGATCATACATTCCAAAGTGCACGATATGGTGGAAGCACGTAAAATTGCCAACAACATCGAAAACACCCGCACAAAAGCCATTGCTTACGAAAGCCAGGTGAAGTCGGCTTACTTTGATGAAATCCGTTACCATGTAGACAAACTGGAACACCTTGTAGACGATGAGTTCTGGACATTGCCCAAATACAGAGAACTGTTGTTCTTAAGATAATATACCTGAACAATTCAACACGACCCTGCTCTGATTCGGAGCAGGTTTTTTTATTTCAATTGTTAAAAAGAACTTAAGATGCGCTCCTGCTGCCGATTGGGGATTGCCGCTTACCGAATTCCCATGCTCCGGAGAAAAAAATTCAATAGTTTAACTGACTCAATTTTAAAACGAGCAGTATGAAAAAATTAATTATTTGTGTTGCATTTGTATTGGGTTGCACTGCAACCAGTGTAATGGCGCAACCACCGGGAGGTGGACAGCAAATGAGCCCCGAACAAAGGGCTGCCATGATGAAGGAAAGACTGAAGCCTTTGGGATTAACCGAGGTTCAGGCAGATTCCGTTGTTGCCGTTTTCTCCGATCGTTCCCTGATGGGAAACATGAGAGACATGACACCGGAAGAACGACAGGCTAAAATGAAAGAGGCGGGAGCTGTCAGACAAAAAAGATTGGAAAAAACGCTGGGGGAAGAACTCACCAAAAAAGTGATGGAACTGATGTCGCAGCGTCCTGGTGGCGGTGGTCCCAGAGGAGGAGGGCGATAACTGAAAAAGAAAAACCTCATCAATCATGATGAGGTTTTTTTATGCTTATTAATCCGTTATGATTATTTCATCTTAAAGTTCTCCAGGAACTTGGTGGTAAAGTTTCCTTTCCTGAAATCCTCATTCTGCATCAGTTGCAGGTGGAAGGGGATGGTTGTTTTAATTCCCTCAATCACATACTCACTCAATGCACGGTACATGGTATCGATGGCTTCTTCCCTTGTTTGCGCAACTGTGATGAGCTTACCGATCATGGAATCGTAATAAGGAGGAATCACATATCCGGCATACACATGACTGTCTACCCGAACACCGTGTCCGCCGGGTGTGAACAGCGTGGTAATTTTTCCGGGAGATGGTCTGAAATCGTTATAAGGATCTTCTGCATTAATTCTGCACTCGATTGCGTGCATGGTAGGCTCGTAATTTCTACCGGAAATTTTTTCGCCCATGGCAATTTTGATCTGTTCTTTAATCAGGTCGAAACTAACCACTTCTTCCGTTACACAGTGTTCAACCTGTATACGGGTATTCATTTCCATGAAATAGAAATTGCGGTGTTTATCTACCAGGAACTCAATGGTTCCAACGCTTTCGTAGTTAATGGCAGATGCAGCGCGGATGGCGGCCTCCCCCATTTTCTGACGCAGCTCCGGCGTCATGAACGGAGAGGGAGATTCTTCCACCAGCTTCTGGTGACGGCGCTGAATAGAGCAGTCGCGTTCACTCAGGTGGCATACATTTCCGTATTGATCTCCGGCGATCTGAATTTCGATATGGCGTGGTTCTTCTACAAATTTCTCCATATAAATACCATCGTTCTTGAAAGAAGCCGCAGCTTCCATCTTGGCCGTGGTATATGCTTTTTCAATTTCGCTTTCCTCCCAAACCACTCGCATACCCTTTCCCCCACCACCGGCTGTGGCTTTGAGGATCACCGGGTAGCCCACTTCTTTTGCCAGGGCAATGGTTTGTTCCACACTTTCCAATAAACCTTCTCCACCGGGAACCACCGGAACACCGGCTTTGATCATGGTTTCTTTTGCCGTGATCTTATCCCCCATCTTGTTGATCATTTCCGGGGTAGGGCCTATGAATTTGATTCCGTGGTCGGCACAGATCTGGGAGAACTTGGCATTCTCTGCTAAAAATCCGTAACCGGGGTGAATGGCATCTGCATTGGTAATTTCAGCAGCAGCCATGATATTGGCAATATTGAGATAGGAGTCTGCGCTTTGGGGTTTTCCGATGCAAACCGCTTCGTCCGCAAATTTCACGTGCAAACTTTCTCTGTCGGCCGTTGAATACACCGCGACCGTTTTAATGCCCATTTCACGGCAGGTACGGATCACGCGCAGGGCTATTTCGCCTCTGTTGGCAACTAATACTTTTTTGAACATTGATTTGTTTTAGGGTTATGCAGGTTCTACCAGGAATAAAGGCTGATCGTATTCTACAGGGCTGGCATCTTCTACCAGTACCTTCACGATCGTACCGCTTATTTCGCTTTCAATTTCATTGAACAGCTTCATTGCTTCAATGATACATACCACTTTGCCCGGAGCAATTTCGGTACCTACTTCGGCCAGAACCGGTTTATCCGGAGCCGATCTGCGGTAGAATGTTCCGATCATGGGGCTTTTAATGGTGATCAGGTTATCGGCTTTAGGGGCGGCTGCAGGAGCAGCTGGCGCTGCGGGTGCAGCAGCGGCGGCGGCAGGAGGAGGAGTTGCCTGAGTAGTATAAACCTGGTGTGCTGGTGCTGCTACTGTAATGGGGGCTTCTTCTTTTTGTTTGATGGTTACTTTACCATCCTTATCCTCGATGCTGATTTCACCAATGTTACTTTTGTTGATAATTTTGATTAATTCGTGGATTTGCTTTAAGTCCATAAATGGCAATTTTAGGGGTAAAATCAGTTAGTTTTGGTCGAATTGGAGGGCAAATTAGCCTTTTTTTGGTAAAAACGGCCTGTTTTTGATTATTTAAAAAAAATGACCTGATGTTTTGTTCACCAGGTCAAATACCTTATTTATTGGTCAAAATTAGTCTTTTACTCTTTCTACATAATCACCGGTCTTGGTGTTGATGCGGATGGTTTCGCCCTGATCTACGAACAAGGGAACCATTACGGTAGCTCCTGTTTCGATGGTTGCTGCCTTCAGCGCCCTGGTGGCGGTATCGCCCCGCAGACCCGGCTCACAATAAGTAATTGTCACCACAATCTTTTCCGGAAGTTCAGCACCGATGGGCTGCTCGGTTTCTGTATTGATGAAAACAAAAACTTCTGAACCGTCCATCAGGAACTGCGGTGCATCGATCATTTCTTCTGCCAGCGCAATTTGCTCAAATGTTTCGTTGTTCATCAGGTTATACCCGCTTTCGTCTTTGTACAGGAACTGGAATGCTTTCTTTTCTACACGTACAGGATAAATGGTTTCACCACTGTTCCATGTTTTTTCGATCGAACGTTTGTTGTCTACGCCCTTCAATTTTGCCCATACTTTGGCTGCAGCTCTGGCAGTCTTGTTTTCGCCGAACTCCACTACAGAGTATAAATTGTTATCGAGTTTCAATATCATGCCGCGGCTGATATCTGATGTAGTTGCCATATTTGTTATTTTTATTATATATTCCCGAAGGATTGCCGCAAAAGTAGCGATTGAGCGGCAAAAAAAATAAAATTCAGATCGGAACCCCTATTCTTTTCCAAATAAATGATCGTACCTGCGAAGCAGCCTGAAATTGATCATTACATGAATGATGGCCAGCAGGCTCACTACCAGCATGATTCCGGAAATGACCCGGAAGAGCCGGATGAAATAATCCAGTGATATTTTGCCAGCAACCTCGGGTTGCTGTGCAATCATCTCGCTCAGCATCTGCCGCAGGTTCACCTCATTAATGTAGAATGCAGCCGCCGAGTTCATCAGGAACATCACCGAAATAAACAACGTGCCGTAAGCATTCACTTTAATCCAATCTTTCAGAGAAGCATTCAGCTGCCGTTCATTCCCGATTCCCTGCAACAGAAAACGCACCGATGTAAATACATAAATCACAAAGCAGGCCATGGCAAATACAATCAGCAGCATGGCCGGGTTGGCAGACAATGCCATGATCAGTATGAACAGATCCAGTATACCAAAAAGCATGGCTACCGGAATAAGTATAAATGTAAGTATCCTAAAAATAGTCAGTTGACTCATGTACGTTTATTTCAGGTTCAGTTGAATCTGCAGCTCATCGAATTGTTTGGCATCAATAGATGCAGGGGCATCCAGCATTACGTCTCTTCCGCTGTTGTTCTTGGGGAATGCGATGAAATCACGAATGCTTTCACTGCCACCCAAAATTGCACAGAGCCGGTCGAACCCGAATGCAATACCACCATGCGGCGGTGCACCGTATTCAAAAGCACCCAGCAGGAATCCGAATTTATGCAGGGCTTCTTCTTCGCTCATACCCAGTGCCGCAAACATTTTTTCCTGCAATGGACGCTGGAAGATCCGGATAGAACCACCCCCAATTTCATTTCCGTTCAATACCATATCATAGGCATTGGCCTTGATTTCGGAGTAAGGATGTTCCAGGTATTTTTCTGCATTTTCAATGACCGGACTGTTGTTGATCATGACTTCAATATGATCCGGTTTGGGAGAAGTGAACGGATGGTGCCGGGCTACCCAGCGGTTCTCTTCCTCTGCGTATTCGAACAAAGGAAAATCCATTACCCACAACAATTTAAACTCGTCTTCTTTGCGCATGCCCAGGCGCCTGCCCA
>JAQTZD010000021.1 GCA_028687975.1 Sediminibacterium sp. | reverse complement strand
GAAGGGGTGAATAAGTTGTACATGACCCTTGCGCAGGACATATTGTACCAGGCTCCGGAAAAGAATTGTATTTTTCTGGACAACCACGATTCCGAGCGATTCATATCGATGATTGGAGAAGATTTCCTGAAATACAAAATGGGGATCACCCTGTTGTTAACACTTAGAGGTATTCCGCAACTGTATTATGGTACCGAAATCTGGATGAAGAATTTCAAAGACCCCAACGACGGAATGGTCCGGCTGGATTTTCCCGGAGGATTTCAGGGTGATGCAGACAATAAATTTCAGGCGTCCGGAAGAACTGCCAGAGAGCAGGAGGCTTTTGAGCTGGTGAAGCAACTGGCCAATTTCAGGAAAAGCAGTACGGCCCTTCAAACAGGTAAGCTGATGCAATATCTTCCCAAAGATGGTTTGTATGTGTATTTCCGCTACGATCAGCAACAGACGGTGATGTGTTTGGTGAATAGTTCCGATCGACCCCATTCGATTCAGCTGAAGGATTATCCGGAAAGAACGGCAAGGTTTACCGGAGCATTGAATGTACAGACCGGCAACCTGGTGGAAAAATCATTCACAATCGGTGCAAAAGAATCCATGGTTTTGTTGCTGCGTTAAAACAGGGAACTGTTAAATTGTAGCATGAAAAAACGACTGCACGTGCTGTGGGCATTCCAATGTCTTCTTCTCACTTTTATGCTGAATGCCCAGGACCGGGGCTATGCTTCCTTCAAAGATTATGCGTTTCCCACCGAACTCGGCAGTTCGGTGAGTGGCGGTAAAATTGCCTGGGCCATGGACGAAGCCGGCCGGAGGAATGTATATGTTGCAGAAGCGCCGGAGTATCGGCCCAGAAAGATTACCAATTACCTGAAAGACGATGGCCAGGAAATTACCAGTCTGACCATTTCGGACGACGGAAACTGGGTCGTTTTTGTGCGTGGCGGAGAACACAGCGGTAACTGGGAAACCGGTGTACCGGTGAATCCGGGTTCGGAACCCATATCTCCTAAAGTGCGGCTGATCAGTGTGCCTTTTGCAGGAGGCTTTGTGCACGAACTTGCCGAGGGAGATTATCCTGCCATTTCCCCCGACTCCAAACAGGTGGCATTCATTAAATCCGGACAGGTTTGGTCTGTGCCCATCAACGGGGCCGAGCCGGCCAAAAATTTATTTACCACAAAGGGTTCGCTCCATTCTCTCGAATGGTCTCCTTCCGGTGATCAGCTGGTCTTTGTTGCCAACCGGCAGGATCATGCCATCATTGGTATTTATACAGATCAAAACAAACCTATCAGATGGGTGGCTCCTTCCTTTAGTAAGGACCAGTCGCCCAGGTGGTCTCCGGACGGAACTGCTATTGTATTTGTAAGAACACCGGGTACAGGCGGAGCGCCTGATTCCATGCTTGCCAGAAAGCACAGTCCCTGGAGCATCTGGACAGCTGAACCGGCTACCAATAAAATTACCCGGATATGGAAAGCACCCGCAACACTCAGGGGGTCTTTCCATACAACCCATGGTACTACCAACCTGCACTGGGCCGCCGGCAATCGCATTGTATACCTCTCTTACGAAGATGGCTGGCCTCATTTGTATTCCATTGCAGCTACAGGAGGAAAGCCACTGTTGCTGACACCCGGAAAATTCATGGTGGAGCATGTGCAGATCAGTGCGGATAAAAAATGGCTGGCATTCAGTGCCAATACAGGGCCGGATAGCAAAGACATTGAACGCAGGCATGTTGCCCGGGTGCATGTGGAACATCCCGGAGCCGAAGTACTCACCCCGGGTACGGGCCTGGAATGGACCCCAGTTTTTTCGGGTGATGGTCTTCAACTGGCCTTCCTGAGCGCAACTGCACAAAGGCCTCCCGTTCCGGCCATACTGGATGCACAGAAAGGTGCAGCGGGCGGATTCCGGTTGATCGGAGCACAGTTTATTTCGGCCGGCTTACCCCAGGATCGTTTTGTTACACCACAACAGGTTATTTTTAAAGCGGCAGATGGGGTAACGGTTCATGCCGATCTCTTCCTTGCAGCAGGGCAGGGCAGAAAACCTACCGTTGTATATGTGCATGGTGGCCCTCCGCGTCAGATGTTGCTGGGATGGAACTATTCTGATTATTATTCCAATGCCTATGCTTCCAATCAATACCTTACCAGCCTCGGATTCAACGTACTGGTGGTGAATTACCGTTTGGGAATCGGATATGGATTTGAATTTCATAAACCTGCAGCCGGTGGGGCTGCCGGAGCGGCTGAATACCTCGATGTTAAAGCTGCGGGAGAATGGCTGAAAGCCCAATCCTATGTTGATCCGGCCAGGATCGGCATTTATGGAGGATCCTACGGTGGTTACCTGACGGCCCTGGCTCTGGCCAGGGATTCTAAATTATTTGCCGCGGGCGTGGATATTCATGGTGTACACGACTGGACCATCCGTCTTTCCCAAAACGGGAACTCAGAGCGATATGAGAAAGCTCCTGATTATGAGAAAGCTATGAAAACTGCATGGCAATCTTCACCTGTTTCCTCTATCTCTAACTGGACCTCGCCGGTACTGATCATTCATGGAGACGACGACCGGAATGTGCAGTTCAATCAAAGCGTAGACCTGATCCGGCGGCTGGAGCAGAAAGGGATTCCGATGGAAACCAAAATAATTGTAGACGATACCCACCATTGGATGCGCCACAGTAACTGTGTGGAAGTTTACCAGGAAGTAGCTAATTATTTTAATAAGGTACTTAAAAAGTAGTTTTTCATTAGATTTGCATACAAATTTCCCTTCGATGAAAAAACCGATACCGTTTGAAACTGGATGTCATCAATGTACTGTAAGAATGCATTCTGTTTTTAATGTACTCCAGGGGGATCAGTTGGTTGAAATGAATATGTATAAATCTTGTAATGTATACAAGAAAGGACAGTATGTTTTTGCGGAAAACGGGTTGCCAACAGGTCTTTTTTGTGTGAACAGCGGGAAAGTGAAGATTACGACCACAGGGTACGACGGTAAAGAGCAGATTCTGCGCCTGGCTAAATCCGGCGACATCGTAGGGTACAGGGCCCTGATTTCGAATGAGCGTTATGCTTCATCGGCTGTAACGCTGGAAGATGCTTCTATTTGTGTGATTGATAAAGACTATTTTTTCAAGGTAATGGAGTCCACCCCCAAACTGATGTTTGAGGTAGTAAAGAAAATCAGCCAGGACCTTAAAACTGCGGAAGATCATATTGTATCCCTCTCTCAAAAGAATGTGCGCGAAAGAATGGCAGAGGCATTGCTGTTCCTGAAAGCTACTTATGGCCTGGAAGAAGACCTTCAGACTATCCAGGTAAACCTTACCCGTGAGGAAATTGCCGATTACGTTGGAACATCAACTGAAAGCTGTATCCGGCTCTTATCCGAGTTTAATCAGGACAAAATCATTGCACTCTCCGGTAAAAAAATCAAGATTACCAACCTGCCTTTGCTGATTCAAACAGCCAATATCGAGGACTAGTTTTTTTCCGATAAATAAAACATGACAAAAATCATGTTTAAGGTTAGTTGAACTCATAGTTTACAAAAAGCAAATATTTGACTTTTGTGTAGTAAATTACTGCTACATGTGTAAACATGCTGATCAAACAAAAAGAATCATCGAGCACCTGATGTCCGAAGTGTATCCCGGACTTATGTCGAAGATTAAATATGCGTTGTATTGTGTTTATCAGGAGAGCAGCAATGCTCCCGACAAACTGGTCATGATCGATTTGATTGGAGATTTGAAAAATGAATTCAGTTCTTTAATAACCTATGAAAAAAAACTGGTCTTTCCTTCCGTATTAAAAGTATTTCTGACTAAAAAGGAAAACGAAACCCTTCCGAACCTGGTCGATTTGCTGCAGCTGACAAAAAGTAAAGAGCATAAAATTATGCACCATGTTAAAAGGCTGATGAATATGCTGGAGAAACCGATGTGGAATACTACAGAGCAGGAAATTCTGGTCAAAGCTTTTGTAAATGAATTTATGCTCGAAAAACAGCTTTGGTATCAGATGATTGATGATCGAATTAATACATGCGGATGTTTCCGGCGCAATTATAGTGAAATAGAGCGGCTGTACAGCAAGCACGGAGAGGAAAGTAACGGCAGGCATGAGGGAAAAATCAGTAAGTAAACAGGAGTCATTGAAGTTCTGTATGGATAAAATTGTGGTAAATAAACAGGCGTGTTTTCATTGCGGGGATACCTGCAGCAGTGATGTCATCATTTCTTTTGATGACAAAAGTTTCTGCTGTACAGGTTGTAAAACCGTATACCAGATCCTGAATAAAAGTGAACTCTGCGATTATTATAGTTTTAATGAAGAGGCAGGGGTAAAAGTGGATTCCAACAGGGACTCCAACAAATTTGCCTTCCTCGACAATCCCGCCATTGCTGCTCAATTCATAACGTTTGCGAATCAGCAACAAACAGCGCTTAAATTTTTCCTTCCGCAGATCCATTGCAGCTCTTGTTTATGGTTGCTGGAAAACCTGCATAAGCTGAATCCGGCTGTTTATTTTTCATCGGTCAATTTTCCTGCTAAAGAGGTAACCATTCATTTTGATCAGTTCCGCTTATCTGTAAGGGAACTGGCGGAGTTACTTGCATCTGTGGGATATGAGCCCCATATTACACTAGACAGCACCGCTGATGCCGCCAGGGAACACAGCATGCTTTCCCGCAAGGCGCTGATAAAAATTGGCATTGCCGGATTTTGTTTTGCCAACATCATGATGCTGAGTTTTCCGGAATACCTTGGCCTGGAAACACTTGCCAGAGACGGTCTGGATCCCCGGATGTTCAGAATCCTGAATCTCCTGCTTTCCTTACCGGTACTTTTTTACAGCGGAACAGAATTTTTTGTGAATTCCTGGTACGGGTTTAAGCAGAAAATGCTCAATATTGATGCGCCGATTTCTCTTGCACTGGTTGTTGCTTTCTTAAGAAGTCTCTATGAAATCGGAACAGGAACCGGCGCCGGTTATTTAGACAGCATGACCGGTATTATCTTCTTCATGTTGCTGGGAAGGGCTTTTCAAACCAAAACTTTTGCCAATTTAAAATTCAACCGCGATTATAAATCCTATTTCCCGATTGCTGTTTGCAGAATCAACGAAAACAAAGAGGAGTTGTATTTGCCGGTAACAGAAGTAAGTGTGGATGATTGTATCCGTATCCGGAACAATGAAGTGATTCCGGTGGATGGTATTCTGGCTCAGGGAAAAGCCGAGATCGATTACAGTTTTGTAACCGGTGAAAATGAAACTACAACTGTTAAAATAGGAGATATTGTTTATGCAGGCGGAAAGCAGACCAGCGGGATCATTGATCTGTTGGTGGTGAAGCCGTTTTCTCAAAGCAATT
The DNA here is from genome assembly GCA_028687975.1 of Sediminibacterium sp. Taxonomy (GTDB): domain Bacteria; phylum Bacteroidota; class Bacteroidia; order Chitinophagales; family Chitinophagaceae; genus Sediminibacterium. The sequence goes on along the minus strand of JAQTZD010000021.1, from coordinate 32,013 downwards.
TTACCCGTTTGTGGAACAATGAGGCATTCAAAAAAGAAGAAAAGAATGGTTACACTTTCACCGGCATTATCAGCAATTATTTTGCAGCCGGTGTATTGCTGATTGCATTTGCCTCTTTTATTTACTGGATGAATGTGAATCCGGCCAATGCCTGGGACGCTATGACCGCGGTACTGATTGTGGCCTGCCCCTGTGCACTGTTACTGACCACTACATTTACGCAGGGTTTTCTCCTGAATATCTTCAGCAGGTATGGCCTGTACCTTAAGAACGGCAATATCATGCAAACCATTCCGTTTGTTGATCATATTGTTTTTGATAAAACGGGTACACTGACCTATCCCAATATTTCTACGGTTAAATACGAAGGAAAATCAATTCTGCCCGAAGATGAGCTGGTATTTGCATCCATGTTTGCCCAGTCGCTGCATCCGCTCAGCAAAAGCATTGCACAACATTTTTCCGTAAAAGGCAAGCTGCTTGCGAACATCAAAGAGGTGCCCGGCGGCGGCATTGAAGCATGGGAAAATGATGCACATTATAAACTGGGATCTGCCGAATTTGTTGGAAAGCAGGGCGTGGTCAAAACCGGTTCTGAAGTTTGGATTTCTGTGCATGACCAGATTCTTGGTAAATTTGAAGTTGCCAATCTGCTGCGGGAGCATGTAGACGAAATGATCAACAGAATTCCCTGTGATGTGTCTGTTTTGAGCGGAGACAACAATCGTTCCGAGCATTACCTGAATGCGCAATTCAACAGAAAAATGCAGTATCACTTTAACCAGTCTCCGGAAAACAAACTCGAATACATTGCCGCACTCCGCAGCAAAAACAACACGGTGATGATGGTGGGAGACGGGCTGAACGATGCCGGTGCTTTGAGTAAGAGCAATATCGGCCTTGCAGTGGTAGACAATACCGTTCAGTTCTCACCGGCAAGTGATGCCATTTTGCTGGCAGAGAAACTGCCTTTCCTCCTGCAATATATAAGGGCGGCGAAGCAGTCCAAGAACCTGATTACCCTTACGTTTATTATTTCCCTGATTTATAATGTTTTTGGTATTTATTTTTCGGTAACCGCGCAAATGTCGCCGCTGGTGGCTGCTATCCTGATGCCCCTCAGTACACTGAGTATTGTACTGACTACGCTTACGGGATCGTATCTGATCGAAAAGAACTGCTTTAAAAATGTAAATCGGCCTGTAGCATCATAAAAGAACCAAACCAAAACCGACACATATGAAAAAAAATGTAGGATCACTCGACAAAGCCATCAGGGTACTGCTGGCATTGCTGGTAGGGGTCTTATACTTTACGGGAGCGATAGAGGGAACAACAGCTGTTGTGTTGCTGGTACTGGCAGGAATCTTTATTCTTACCAGTTTGATCAGCTTCTGCCCGCTTTACCTGCCGTTTGGTATTTCCACCTGCCCTAAAAAGCATCATCATGCACCCCCGCAACAACATTCCAATCACCATAAAAAACATAGAACGTGATCGTAATCGTACTGCTTCTTGCTGTTAGTCTGATTGTGGCTGTTGGTTTTTTGACAGCATTCATATGGAGTGCCCAATCGGGGCAGTTTGATGACAGTTTTTCACCTGCCAACAAAATTTTATTCGACAATAATCAAGAACCAATCAATAAGAACCAATAAATATGCAACTAGAAAAATTCACCTACGACAACAGGCTCGTCCGGAACTTTGCTTATGCAACAATAGTTTGGGCAATTGTGGGAATGCTGGTGGGAGTAATCGTGGCTTTCCAGCTCGCTTTTCCCGCACTTAATTTAGGTATTCCGTTTACCACATTCGGACGTTTACGTCCCTTACACACTAATGCGGTTATTTTTGCATTTGTAGGTAATGGTATTTATACCGGTGCCTATTATATGCTGCCAAGATTGCTGAAGACCAGCATGTGGAGTCCGCTCCTGGGTAAAATCCATTTCTGGGGCTGGCAACTGATCATTGTATTTGCTGCAATCACCCTGCCGCTGGGTTTAACAGAAGGTAAGGAGTATGCAGAACTGATCTGGCCGATCGATATCGCCATTACCCTGATATGGGTTGTTTTTGGTGTAAATATGTTCGGTACCATTTTAACCAGAAGAGAAAGGCATTTGTATGTTGCCATCTGGTTCCTGATTGGTACATGGGTTACCGTTGCGCTGCTGCACATTGTAAACTCATTTGCACTGCCAACTTCTCTTACACATAGTTACAGCTGGTATGCAGGCGTACAGGATGCCCTGGTACAATGGTGGTACGGGCACAATGCCGTGGCATTCTTCCTCACCACACCTTACCTGGGACTGATGTATTATTTTGTACCTAAGGCTGCCAACAGACCAGTTTACTCTTATCGCTGGAGTATCATCCACTTCTGGGCACTGATCTTTATTTATATCTGGGCCGGGCCTCACCACCTTTTATACACCGCTCTGCCAGACTGGGCTCAGTCGCTGGGTGTGGTATTCAGTATCATGCTGATCCTCCCAAGCTGGGGTGGTATGCTGAATGGTATCTTCACCCTGCGCGGTGCATGGGATAAAGTAAAAGAAGATCCTATTCTGAAAATGTTTGTAGTGGCATTAACCTGCTATGGTATGAGTACGTTTGAAGGTCCTATGCTTTCATTGAAAAACGTAAACGCCATTGCGCACTATACCGACTGGATCGTGGCACACGTACACGTGGGAGCTTTGGGCTGGAACGGTTTCTTAACATTTGGTATGCTGTACTGGCTGGTACCAAGACTGTTCAATACCAAATTGTATTCCGTAAAATGGGCCAATACACACTTCCTGATCGGAACCATTGGTATTCTGTTGTATGCCATCCCCATGTACTGGGCTGCATTCTCTCAGGCACTGATGTGGAAAGAATTTACTCCGGAAGGTCAGTTGAAATACCAGTTCCTGGAAACTGTTACCCGCATCATTCCTATGTACATCTTAAGAGGATTGGGTGGTACCATTTACCTGGGTGGTGTTATTCTGATGGTGGTTAACCTGGTTAAAACCATTAAGAGCGGTTCTTTTGTAGCTACTGAAGAGCACGAAGCGCCTGCACTCCAGTCTATTCCATTGCCTAAGGGAAAAGTGTTCTGGCATTCATTGATTGAGCGCAGACCTGTACAGATGCTTGTAATGAGTCTGATTGTGGTATCTGTTGGTGGCGCCATTGAGCTGATCCCCACTTTTCTGGTGAAGGAAAACGTACCTACCATCAGTACAGTTAAACCATATACTCCGCTCGAATTACAGGGTAGAGATATCTATGTTCGTGAAGGATGTTATACCTGTCACTCTCAGATGGTTCGCCCATTCCGCGATGAGGTAGCCCGTTACGGTGATTATTCCAAATCCGGAGAATTTGTATATGACCATCCATTCCAGTGGGGTAGTAAGCGTACTGGTCCGGATCTGGCACGCGTGGGTAATAAATATCCAAACAGCTGGCATTACAGACATATGTATGCTCCTGATGAAATTTCACAAGGAAGTATCATGCCTGCTTATCCATGGCTGATCGAAAACGATCTGGATATATCTACCACTCCGGCCAAAATAAGGGCTATGCAAACACTGGGTGTTCCTTATGAAGAGGGATATGCCGAAAAAGCCAACCAGGATTTGCAAATTCAGGCAGATGAGATTGCTACAGAGCTGAAAGCCAATAAAATTAAAGCAAACAGTAAGAAGGAAATCATTGCATTGATTGCATACTTACAGCGCCTGGGTACAGACTTGAAAAAAGCTCCGGAGAAAGAAGTTAAAAACCTTCATTAATTATAAGTTATGAAATTCAAACATTATCTCACCAGTATCGACCATGTCAGTATTTATCCGATGATATCCCTGCTGATCTTTACGGTGTTCTTTGGAGTGGTTACCTGGTATGTTTTCAGTGCCAGTAAAGACTCAATGAATCAAAGAAGTAATATTCCAATCAATGACTGATAAATAAAAATATATGACACTTACATTAAAACCATATCAGCAACTGCTCAGGAGGAAAGTCATTCACCTCGTTGTTCTGTTGTTATCCGTTTGCACAGGCGGATCTTTATCCGCACAGGCTGCCGATGCAGCTGCTGCGCAGCCTGCATCGGCGCCGGAAGTATATTACGACAGCCTGTTTGCCTATACATTACTGGGTGTAACTGTATTGCTGGCTGCAGTGATTTATGTTCTCGGAAATGTATTCATTATGGCTATCCGGAATAAGATTGCCGAGCAGAAGAAAAATGGCAGTTTCACCAAGGTGGCTGTACTTATTTTAAGTTTGACCGCAGCCAGCGGTTCGCTGATGGCCCAGGGTGCAGCTGCACCTGCGGCTCCTGCCGTTGCCGGTACTGTAGTATCCGAAACGGTTATGTACATTATCGGATCTGTCTTGATTCTGGAACTGGTCATCATTTTTTATTTTACCTTTGGGATCAGAAACTTTCTGAAGAAAGAGGCCCCGGTAACCGTAGATGCAGCTACTGGAAAAGTGGTGGTGAAGGAGAAGATCCACTGGTTCGATCGCCTGTACAAAAGAAATACGCAGGAAGACATCATTAAGCTCGACCTGGGTCATGATTACGATGGAATTAAGGAATTGGACAACAGTGTTCCTGCATGGTGGCAATGGGGTTTTGCCTTTTCCATCTTATTTGGTGTTATATATCTGTACAACTACCATATAGCCGGAACAAAACCACTTCAGCAGAAAGAGTTGCAGATTGCTATGGATATTGCCGCTGCAAAGCAGGCCGCTTATCTGGAGAAGTCTGCCAATAATGTGGACGAGAAAACAGTAAAAATGCTGGGTGAAGCAGATATTGCGGCGGGTAAGGTACTCTTTCTCAAGCCAGGAGCCTGTGCTACCTGCCATGCAGAGAACGGAAGTGCTATTGTGAACGGAGCACCTGGTATCGGACCAAACCTTACAGACGACTACTGGATTCATAAAGGAGATATCGGATCCATTTTCTATTCCATTAAGTACGGATGGCCCGAAAAAGGAATGAAATCCTGGAAAGACGATTATTCTCCTATGCAGATTGCGCAACTGGCCAGTTATGTAAAGTCGCTGAGGGGTACCAATCCAACTCCGGCTAAGGAGAAACAGGGAGAATTATTTGTAGATGAGAGCGCTGGTGCTCCTGCAGCAACAAAAGATTCTGCAGCAGCTAAGGCAAACTAAAATTGAAATATTATGAGTAGTGAACAGGGGAATGAAGATTTCAGAAACCGGCATTCCACAGTAACGGAGAAAGGAAAGCGGAAATGGGTGTACGCATTAAAGCCCAAGGGTAAGTTTTACCAGTACAGAACCTGGCTGAGTTATTTTTACCTGATTCTGTTCTTTGCCCTGCCCTTCATTAAGGTAGATGGATCGCCGATGTTTCAGTTTAATTTTCCGGAAGGAGAATTCACTTTCTTCGGCCAACTGTTCACTCCTCAGGATTTCATCATGTTCGGAATTGGCATGTTGATTGCCGTTCTGTTCGTGATTATTTTTACTTTGATCTACGGAAGAGTATTTTGTGGATGGGTTTGCCCGCAAACCATTTTCATGGAAATGGTCTTCCGTAAGATCGAGTATCTGATCGAAGGGGATGCCAATAAGCAACGCATCAACGATAAAAAAGACTGGACCACAGAAATATACGTTCGCAAAGCAATCAAGCACGTTGTATTTCTGATTATTTCATTCATGATCTCCAATACTTTTCTAGCCTACATCATTGGAGTGGATGAGTTGTTCAAAATCATGAGCGAGCCCGTTTCGGAACATATTGTAGGGTTTGTAGCCATTTTCTTCTTCACACTTGTTTTTTATGCAGTGTATGCGTTTGTGCGTGAAATCGTTTGTACGGTAGTATGTCCTTATGGCCGTTTGCAGGGGGTGCTGCTCGATAAAAATTCCATACTGGTAGCTTACAACTACCTGCGTGGTGAGCCCCGGAACAAACAAAAGGCCTCCGGTTCAGGGGATTGTATCGATTGCAAGATGTGCGTGAATGTTTGTCCTACCAACATCGATATCAGGAATGGTACGCAGCTGGAATGTATCAACTGTACCGCCTGTATTGATGCCTGCAACATGATGATGGAAAAGGTTGGCAAAGAACCGGATCTGATTACTTATGCATCGGAGAATGGTATTGCCAGCGGTAAAAAATTTGAATTTACTTACCGCATCAAGAGTTATACGGGGGTATTGACGATCCTGATTGGTTTACTGGGCATCCTGATTGCCACCAGAACCACTTTTGATGCAACCATCATGCGGGTTCCCGGACAAACCATACAGGAGAATGCCGATGGAACCATCAGCAATCTTTACCGGATTAAAGTAACCAATAAGAGCAACAAAGCGCTTCCTTACCATCTGGAAGCTGCTGATCCTACCATTAAACTGGAAAGGATCGGTTTGCCGCTGGATTCTCTGAAAGGTCGTCAGCTCACCGAAGAAACCTTCTTCATTAAGGTTAAGCCTGCAGATGTGCATAAGCGGAAAGTGAAATATGAGATTAATCTGATGAGCGGAGATAAGGTAATGGCAACAAAAAATGCTACTTTTATCAGTGAATTTTAAAACGAATCTAATGGGCTGGGGTACCAAAGTAATCATAGCGTATGTGGCAGGTGTTTGTTTCATCTTGTTTTTTGTAATCAAGAGCATGATGCTGAATACCGAAATGGCAGAAGAGGATTATTACAGTAAAGAGCTGACCTACAACACGCATATACAAAGTGTAGCCAATGCCCGAAACCTGGCTCAGCCAGTTTCCATTACGGAGAACGAAAGCAAGGTAGAAATCAGCATCGATTCCGCTACTGCAGCAGCCATGCGCAAAGGCCAGGTTCATTTTTACAACCCTGCATCCGAAAAGGCCGATCAAAAGCTGGCCCTGAATCCTTCAGCTTCCGGCAAATATCTTTTTGAAAAGAGCAGTTTTGTGAAGGGTAAATACATTGTTCGTGTTTCATTTGAACTCAACGATGCCCCTTATTATACCGAACAGGTCATCTTTATTCAATAAACTATGGAGCTACTGATCATAACGGCATTTCTGGCTGGACTAGGCGGTAGCTTTCACTGTGTAGGAATGTGTGGCCCCCTGGCCCTTTCATTGCCCTTCCGGATATTCAGCGGCCCTGTAAAATGGGTAGCCATACTGTTGTATAATGCAGGAAGGGTTACCTCCTACGCCTCCATTGGTTTGCTGGTGGGTCTGGTTGGGCGCGGTATCAACTGGTTTGGTTTAACGCAGACCCTTTCAGTGGTGTTGGGTAGCCTCATTGTACTTTCGGTACTCGTTCCCCGCTTATTCGCCAATAAAAAAATCAAATTACCTGCAGTTGTTTCCAATGCGCAGATGAATGCACTGCAGTTCCTGATGAAGAAACAACAGGCAGCATGGATGTTTCCTGTTGGAATACTGAACGGTTTTTTGCCCTGCGGGCTGGTATATATGGCTGTTGCAGCGGCAGTAGTGGCAGGTGAACTGAGTAAATCTGTACTTTTCATGACCTTCTTTGGCCTGGGTACGATTCCTGCCATGGTACTGGTTATTATAGCCGGACAAACCATGACTGTTCAGATGAAAACCAATTTCCGAAAAATGGTGCCACTGGTTTCGCTGGTCATCGGCACCTTACTCGTGCTGCGTGGACTGAATCTGGATATTCCTTATATCAGTCCTTATATGTCGCCCAATTTAACCGGGAACAATGCGATCGACTGCCATTGATATTCCAGCTACAATTGCGAAATCCAGATTCTTCGGGCGCCTTCCTTTCCCCATTCTTTCATCCCTTTATTAAGTTCTGCCAGCATTTGCTGCCTGGTTACTTTCTTCCCCTTTTGGGCAGGATTCAGCTGAGCTGTTGTGGGTTCTGTCAACTCCAGTTTGGTGGCAAACCAGGTAGTGTATAAACGCGGTACAGCCAACCCCAGAATCAATCCGGGTAAGCCGGCAAAGCTTTCCGGCCCTGCACTTACAGGAATCTGGTCGGTATAGAATGCAACCACATACACGGAATCACAGATTTTTGTAACCGCTTTTCTGCATTCGAATCCAGCAATTTCCCTGATTTCATTTCCGATTTTCCATTCCAGGTTGCGGATGCTGTCTTTGAGCAGATAGGTGTTTTCAAAAATATCTTTCTGACTGCTGATGGTGCCTATAGGAAAGTCAGTTACGATGGCATCGGTTTCATTGGGCTTGGCTCCCCACATCATGTACCTGTTGTCCGGATTTTCTTTGGTCAGTTTATAAACGGATTTATTGTTGTTGAATTGCAGCTCATATACATCCGTTACAAATTTGGGTAAGGTTTTGATTCTTTCCGCATTCCATACATTGTCGGCATCTTCTTCGAGCGGTTTGTGTTGGTTTGTCTTTTTTTCATATTCTACACGCCCGTATTGAATGAACTTGGTTTGAGCGGATGCTGTTAAGACAAATAAACAGAGTAGGAGTGGTGTGATCTTTTTCATATTAGAATCCTGCATTTGCGGGTTTACCGTTTTTGTTGAAATTCCAGATCAGCGACAGAAGGAAATAGCGCTGTATGGTTTGATTGGTGGTTTCAGAAATAAAATTACTGTTGGCATTTCTGCTGATGCCCAGGTTTTGGTTGAAAATATCATTCACGTGCATTTTAACTTCCCACTGATCATTTTTGGAAATGACTTTTCTTACAGATCCGTTTACAAGATAAACATTGCGCTGGTTGGCAAATACAGCGGTTTTCTGGTACAGATTGGCTTCCATCTCGAGGTCTATATAGGTCTTGATTTTTTTGAATTTGAACTGCAGGTTGGTGTTAGCACTATACGACCAGTATTTGGTGGTAATCTCGGGTCGGATGGAAGAGCTGGAATGATTGTAGTTGGCATCGAAATTGAGCCAGTAATTGATCCATTTGTCGGACCAGTAACCCGAATTGACGCTGATATTCCATGAATTGTTTTCGGTAACGTTCTTTATCCCGTTTACCTGGCTAACATACCTCGATTTGGACGGCCCCACACCCAGACTCAGGTTCAGGGAAGGTGCTACATCAAAGCCATAGTTTATATTACCGGTAAGGTTATAATTGCCGTCTACATTAATGGCCTGAGAAACCCTTCTGCCCAGTTGGTCTACAAAGCTGGCATTGGAAATGGCGTTGTTGGTTTGGGTGTAGTTGATATTCATTCCGATGTACCTGCTTTTCAATACTTTGAAATCGGAAGCCCGGAAGCTGAATTTATTTACAAAAGACTGTTTCAGGTTGGGGTTTCCAATCGTGATGTTCAGCGGATCTATATTGTCGATAATGGGTTGTATCTGCTGCAGGGATGGGTTTTTGGTATTCCCGTTGTAACTCAGGGTAACCCTTCTCTGTTGTTTTGGGGTAAAGTTGAATGTGAAGGAAGGAATGAAATTATTAAAAGTGACTTCCCGGCTGGTACTTTTTTTGATGTCATTCATCTTGTATACCGTAGTTCCCAGTCCGCTACCAATATTGAAGTTGAATTTTTTTACATTGTAGCGAAAGCTGATACTTCCGGCATGTCCGATCGTATTGAAGATGAAATGATTGCTCAATGAATCTACGCCTGTTTCGTACTTGCCACTGCCGTTTTTAGTGAAAGTATTTCTTTCCGCGTCGTTCTTATTGATGTTCAGCTTATAATTGAGTACAAGAAAGGTGTTTTTCCAAAGAGGTTCTGTATATGCCAGCGAAGAATTGATGGTGGTGACCTGTTGCTTGTTCACTTTTTTCTGATCTATATTGTCCAGCCTGGTCAGGTTGCCGTTGGCATCGAAATAGCTGTTCTTTGCCAGCAGGAAGCCATTTTCTTCTCTGTTGTTGAAATTGAAATCAGAATTACTGGTGATGGTTCTGCCTTTCTTTTTGAATTTTTTTCTCCAGAGCAGGTTGTTGTTGAGGGTATTGTTATCATCCACATTGGAAGTGGTCCGGTCGCTCTCGTTGATGATTTTATTGTCTTCGCTGATGGATCTCCCCAAATAATTGGATCTGCTGTTGCTGTTGATGGATGAACCCCGCACAGTCAGTTTAAGGGAACTGCTCGAGTCGATCTGCCATTCGTAAAAGCTGGTAATCTTATGTCTTTTCCGCCTTGCATCCTGGTTTTGCTGCGTGGTATTAATGAAACTGGTGTCGGGCAGAATATTCTGTGTTTTGCTGGTGGTAATACCTGTTACATCCAGTTGATTGAACTGATAGGTATTGTTGCTGTTGTGCTTGTCTTTATTCCATTTATTGCTGAAGTGTAGTCCTCCTGTAACTGAGCTGGGATAACCGCGCCCCCAGCTGAATTCATCGCCGGAGCTCCACATCATGATGCCGCCGTCGTCGTTGATTTCGGTGGTAACATTGGCATCGCCTGCATAGTTCCTGTTTTCGTCCCAGTTCAGCGATTCAAAACGGGTATTGTCTGCGGTAAGATAGCCAGATACTTTTCTTTTCCCTTTAAACGCATTGCCCAGTAATTTGCCATACCGGTATTTGTCAAAATCAGTTCCTGCTTCTGCTTTACCGAAATACCCTTTTTTCTTGTCTTCCTTCAGTTGAATATTGAGGGTCTTAATTTTTTGGCCGTCGTCGATACCGGTGAAAGCTGCCTGTTCTGTTTTTTTATCGAATGCCTGTACCTTGTCTACAGCATCGGCCCGCAGGTTCTTGGTAACCACGGCAGGATCATCGCTGAAGAATTCTTCTCCGTCTACCAGTACTTTCTGTACCCGCTCGCCTTGTGCGGTGATCTCTCCTTTGCTGTTGACCTGAATGCCGGGCATTTTGCGCAGGAGCTCTTGTACATCGGCATTGGCGCTCACTTTAAAACTATCGGCCCTGTATTCGGTAGTGTCTCCCTTCATCCGCATGGCACTGATATTCTGTTTCACAATTACTTCCTGCAACAGGGTGGCTTTGGTTAAAATCACCAGTTTGCCCATGTCGGTTGCCTGGTTGTTTTCTACCTGCACAAAGTCCACAAAATCGCCATAGCCGGGATAGCTGATCATCACCAGGTATTTGTCTGCCGCTACCCGGGGGATAGTAAATTTTCCGGAATTGTCTGTGCGGGTGTACCTGAGCAGAACGGAATCTTTGGGCCTCAGTAAAGCAATCACTGCATTTCCCAGATTTTGCTTGTTAAGTGTATCAGTTACGTAGCCTTTAATTGATCCAAGGGGAGCCTGGGCGTATCCCCCTGCAAGAACCAGGCAGGTAAAGCATAATAGAAGAATAAGTTTTCTCATAATTGCAGTGAATGCTTCGGTTGATGAATAATGTTGTAAATTCCACAAATCCTGTTTCAAAACTAAATATTTAGTTATAATGTTAAGTTAAAATATGACAAATGGTAAAATCTCCGTCCGGTCAATCAACGAACATGGCCATAGGAGCTGCCGATAAAAGAGTAGTAAAATCAAAAAAAGTTGGAATGCCTCAATCAAAAAAATACGAAGAAGTCCATTTTGTAAATACCGATCAGCCTGTCTGGAATTATTCTCTGTTCTCAGATGAGGATGTACGGAATTTTCAACAGGGAACCCATTACAGCCTCTATAAACATTTTGGCAATAAGCAACTTGTGGTGATGAATACTGCAGGTACTTATTTTGCCGTATGGGCTCCCAACGCCACATTTGTTTCCGTAACAGGTTATTTTAATAACTGGGATAAAGTTGCTCATCCGCTGAAAGTGCGGCAAGACAATTCCGGTATCTGGGAAGGGTTCATTCCGGGTGTGCATGCCGGAGAAGCGTATAAATACCATATTCATGGTTACCAGGGTGTTCAGCTAGACAAAGGAGATCCTTTTGCACATTACTGGGAGAAGCGTCCTTTCACTGCTTCCATTACCTGGCAGGCTGAATACCAGTGGAACGATACTGTCTGGATGAAGTCCAGAAAAAAACACAATTCACTGCAATCTCCGTATGCTGTTTATGAAGTACATCTGGCCAGCTGGATGCGGCCGGATAAACACGATGAAGAGTCGTACAACAGTTATGCGCAGATTGCCGAAAGGCTGGTGCCATATGTAAAAGAAATGGGCTTTACACACGTGGAGCTGATGCCGGTGATGGAGCATCCGTTCGATGGCAGCTGGGGATATCAGGGAACAGGCTATTTTGCACCGACCTCCCGCTTTGGATCTCCGCAGGATTATGCGGCACTGGTAAACGCTTTTCACCAGGCAGGTATTGGTGTAATCCTGGATTGGGTGCCTTCGCATTTTCCGTATGATGCTCATGGATTGTTCATGTTCGATGGCGCGCATACCTATGAGTATGCCGATATGCGTAAAGGATTTCATCCCGACTGGAATTCCTATATTTTCAATTACAAGCGGGGAGAGGTAAAATCGTTTCTGATCAGCAGTGCGCGTTTCTGGTGCGATCTTTTTCATACAGACGGAATTAGGGTAGATGCGGTGAGTTCCATGCTCCGACTCGACTACAGCAGAACTCAGGGACAGTGGGAAGCCAACGAATTCGGGGGCAACGGAAACCTGGAAGCCATTGCGTTCATCAAAGATCTCAATGAAACCTTGTACAGAGACTTTCCGGATATACAGACCATTGCAGAGGAAGCCACCGACTGGCCCAAAATCAGCAGGCCCACATTTGAGGGCGGTTTGGGTTTTGGAATGAAATGGATGATGGGATGGATGCATGATACCCTGGACTATTTTAAACTGGATCCGGTGTATCGCCAGTTCCATCAGGATAAGTTCTCTTTCAGCATGATGTATTTTTATGATGAAAACTTCATGCTTCCTTTAAGTCACGATGAAGTAGTGCATGGCAAGAGCCCGATGGTGTATAAAATGCCCGGTGACGATTGGCAGAAATTTGCCAACCTGCGCGTATTGTATACCTATATGTATACGCATCCCGGTGCAAAACTGCTCTTTATGGGCAATGAGTTTGCCGCTACTGCAGAATGGAATTACAAAACAGAACTGCAATGGGATTTGCTGCAATTGGTGAGTCATGGCGGTATGAAATACTGTGTACAAAAACTGAATGAGCTTTACCGGTCGGAACCTGCTCTGTATGAGAAACAATTTGAGCCCGGCGGGTTTGAATGGGTAGACCTGAACCACCGGAGTGATTCTGTGATGGTATATAAGCGAAAAGGCAAAAAAGAAAAAAACGATGTACTCGTGATCCTGAATGTAACACCTATTGTTCGGAAGGATTGGGAAATTTATGTACACGGAAAAGGCAAATGGTCCGAGATTTTCAACAGCGATTCCAAGGAGTTCTGGGGAACCGGTGATGTATATAATCCCGACATTCCTTCAGAACTGGTAGACCGCCCATCCAAATGCTACCGGATCAAAGTGCATTTGCCCGCATTGGGCGCCATTGTGTTGCGCTAGCTTTTTATTTTGTTGGGCCGGATTGTAACATTATTCCGGGTGCTCCGTTTCATGAAAAAAAACGAATGAGAAAGCTGATTTCCCTTGTTATCTGCATACTGATGCTGCAAAACGCTTTTGCCCAAAAAGAAGTTAGTGAAGCCAATACGGAAAAAAGAACGGTTTCCGAATTCCATCGTATCAAAGCTTCGTCAGGAATAGAAGTGCATATCAGCAAAGGCGATCGGGAAGAACTGGCTGTATCCGTTGGAGACCTGGGCTACCTGGATCAGGTTAAAACCGTTGTAACCAATGGGGTATTGAAAATTTACCGGGAAGGCGAGTGGAAGTTCTGGAATACCTGGAAAAACAGGAAGGTCCGGGTTTATGTGTCTTATACAAAGCTGGATGGTCTGGATGCCAACAGCGGAGCTTCCATTAATGGAACTGATCTTCAGCTGAACACATTGAACGCTTATGCCAGTAGCGGGGGGCTCATTAAAATTGGGGGTAAGGCCGATGAAATGGATGTGGATGTGAGCAGTGGCGGACTCTTCCGCGGTTTTGATTTTGAAGCAATCAAATGCAAAGCCGAAGCCAGCAGTGGTGGTAGTGCTCAGCTGAATGTGGCAAAAGAACTGTCTGCAAAAGCCAATAGCGGCGGACTGATTCGTTACAAGGGCGAGGGACTGATCAGAGACATCAACACCAATAGTGGTGGTTCTGTTAAAAGGCAGAATTAGGCTGCATGATGAGAGCAAGAACTTTACTCACCGGTTATCCACCGGATTGCCGCGTAACAATTTCTTCATGTAATCTTTATCGTTCATTCATACCGATGTTGTTGTTTGCATCAAACAAACCCGTATGAAAACAAACTTTGGTAACCTGCTGGTAAATGCAACAGGTCAGTTGCTGCAGGAACATGCATTTGATCATCTGTCCGACGAAAAACGTTTCCGCATGAATCAATGCCTTAGCCAACTGAATCAGCCGCTTCTTGCAGCAAAAAGGAACAGTGCCGAGCATGAATTGCTGCAGTTGTACGGAGAAGCCAATCTCTACACAGAAACGGCTACACCGCAGTCGGTTCAGCAATGGTTGCTTGTGATGAACCTGTTGGGGAATCATTCTGCGCCTGGTTGGATGGAAGCGGAATGGTAACGGTAAACACAGTCCCTTTCCCGGGTTCACTCCAGGTAATCTGCAGTGTTCCTTTATGGTACTGCTCCATGATTCTTTTGCTCAAAGAAAGTCCGATTCCCCAACCTCTTTTCTTGGTGGTGAACCCCGCCTTGAAAACTTTTTTATGCAAGTGTCTGGGGATGCCTTTACCGGTATCCTGTACCTGAATTTGCAAGAACCTGTTTACGTGCCGGAACCGGATATGAATCTCGCCGGTACCCTCCATTGCGTCCAAGGCATTCTTGAATAAATTTTCGAAGACCCAGTCGAACAGGGTAGGTGATAAGCAGGCGTTCAGGTTGTCCAGATTGCCCGTATCCACCGTAAAAGCGACCTGTTCACTGCTTCTTTTTTTCATGTAATTCACCACGGCCATTACCTGCTCCACAGGGCGATGCAACGACAGATGCGGCGTACTTCCGATTTTCCCGAAGCGGTCGGAGATGAGCATGAGCCGGTTCAGGTCTTTGGTGATTTCAGGAACAATGTCGGTATTTTCCTTTTTCTCTTTTAATATTTCCAACCAGCCTTCCAGGCTGCTGAGCGGTGTGCCCAACTGGTGTGCAGTTTCTTTTGCCATAGAAGCCCATAGCTGATTTTGCCCGCTTTTGTAACGGGTTTGCAGCGCAAAAAAAGCAATGAAAACAAAGAGGGCCACTACCACCAGCTGTACAATCGGATACCATTTCACTTCCCGTTGCAATTTGCTTTCTCCATAGTAGTAACGAATGGCAGTATAAGGACTGTCTTTCAGTACCAGCACAATGGGCTCTTTGTTGTATCGCCTGAATTCTGTCAGCTTCTTACGGAGATAATTGCTGTCTGCCTTTACACGTGCGGAATCGATGTGAATAAAATTGCCGGTAGGAACATCCTGCTCGTTGGTTTCTATAATGGGTATATGCTTGTTCTCGGAGGAAATTTTAGATGCAAGATTGATGCTGACAGAATCGGAGGAATTTAAAATGGTTCTTTCTGCTTCCACCCAGGCTTCTACATTCTTGCGCTCTTCTATGGAAATCTGACCGGCCACATACCTGGAGTATACAATGGTACCGCAGACAATGGCTACCGCAATCAGGATCAGCAGAGATTTCCAGTGGAACAGGGATCGAATCATTGCAATAAAAATACGCTTATATGGCTATAAAATAAAACAGCCCCCGAAGGGGCTGCTGGTCCATTATAATATGGGAGTGTACAGGTACGGATCAAAACAAGCCTTTTTTAAGGGTTTTGGTTCCCTGGCCAATTTTAAAACCATTGTTGTAGATTTCAATTTTATAGTTTCCGTCTTTAAAACGGTCGGTCTGTTTCCAATCGAAGCTCACAGGGATCATTTTGTTTTGTTCATAGTTCACTGTCACTTTGCTGGTGTAGGGACGGCTGCCTTCGTCCCTGGTATTAAAGCTGGCGCCTTCTGTAACTACCTGACCATCGGTTCCGGTTACCACCACATAAAAATCTTTGGTTCCGGAAGGAGTGATTTTGTTTTCGTCGATCACAAAAGAAATGCGGATCAGATCTGCTCGTTTGGCGGTGCTGGTTTCTCTTTCCTTACCACTGCTTTTTACTTTGATGGCGGTGATGGCAATATTGGTTGCACGAAGGGTAGAAGCTACATCCACTTTTTCTTCCAGCTGCTTTTTTTCTACATTGGTAGCATTCAGATTCTGCTCCAGTCCCTGCTTTTCTGCAGTGAGCTGTGTTTTTTCTGTGTTCAGCTGCTGGTTGGCATTGGTCAGTTGAATGTTTTCGCCTTTTAATTTTTCAATTTCAGCAAACAGTCCGTCGATTTTTCCATTCAGTTCACCAATCATTTTTTTAGCTTCTGCAAGTTCTGCGGCAGTTGCATTTTTCTTTTTCAGGATGCTGCCGATGTCTCCTTTCAGTTTTTTGATGTCGGCGCTTTTTTCGGCCAGTTCACCCTGTAACTGCAGGTTGTCCTGTGTAAGGGAATCGGCTTTCGCAGATACATTCATGAAATCCTGCTGGATGGCGATTCTCGCACTATCTATGTTGCTGATCTTTGTTTCCATCTGAAAAATCTGCTGACCGGTTTTGCTTTTATCATAGAAGATATAAGCCCAGGTGCCGATCAGGGCAGCGATGAGGATTCCGTAAATGACCTTGCGGTTGTCTTTGGGCTGGTCGTTACCAGTGTTGCTTGATTGATAGCTCATAGTATGTGTTTTTGATCCTGAAATAATATTTTACCAGACAAAACCAAAATCGTGCCAAAACAAAAAATTGATTCATCTTTGCAACATGTCTGCGGAAAAAATACTCAGGGAATGGAAGATTGGCGCCTATAAGCCGGTCTACTGGCTGGAGGGAGATGAACCCTATTTTATAGACAAACTGATGGATTATGCCGAAAAGAATATTATTTCTGAAGCGGAAGCCGGGTTCAACCTGAGTGTGTTTTACGGCAGGGATGCAGACTGGACCGCGGTGGTCAATGCCTGCAGACGCTACCCGATGTTCGCAGAACGGCAGGTGGTTTTGCTGAAAGAGGCACAGCACATGAAGGAGGTAGACAAACTGGAATCCTATATAGACAATCCACTCAGCTCTACTGTTTTTATTGTAAGCTATAAAGAGAAAAAGGTAGATGGCCGTTCCAAGCTGGCCAAATTACTGAAACAGAAAGACAAGGCCGAACTGCTGACCACCAAAAAGCTTTACGATAACCAGCTTCCCGAATGGGCTGGCAATATTGTAAAGGAAAAGGGACTGCAGATCAATCCCAAGGCCCTGCACATGCTGGTAGACCATATCGGCAACGATCTGAGCAGGATTGAGAATGAAGTAGAGAAGCTGACCCTGAACCTGGCCGGAAAAAAAAGTATCACGGAAGATGATGTGGAACGGTATATCGGGGTGAGCAAGGAGTTCAATGTGTTTGAACTGCAGGCAGCTATTGCACAGAAAGACCTTTCGAGGAGTATCCGCATTATCCAGTATTTTGAAGCCAACCCCAAAGCGGGCCCTATACAGCTAATCCTGCCTTCGGTATATAATTTTTTCAGTAAGTTGTATATTTTAAAAAGCCTGCCCAACCCCGATGAACGATCTGCAGCGGCAGCATTGGGCGTAAATCCCTATTTTATCAAGGATTATCTGTCTGCAGCCCGTAAATACGATTATGCAGGAGTGGAAAAAACCTTGCTTTTGCTGCATGAATACAATCTCCGGAGTGTGGGGGTTCACGATGGCGGAACTTCTGATGCAGGACTGATGAAGGAGTTGGTGGTTAAAATGATGTGCTGAGCATTACATCTTCTTTTCGAGCAGCATCAGAGCCTGTTCCCGGTCGGTTTTCAACTGGGCTTTGAGCTCCTCTAAACCATTGAATTTAACTTCTCCCCGCAGGTAATGCCGGATGGAGATGACCAGTTCCTCTCCGTAGATATCCTGACTGAAGTCGAAGATGTTGACTTCAATGACCCTTTTCTTTCCATCCACAGTAGGACGAAGTCCAATGTTCATCATACCATAGTAGGCGGAACCATTGTGGCGTACTTCCACTGCATATACCCCATTGCCGGGTACCAGTTTGTCTTCTGCATTCATGTGCAGGTTGGCGGTAGGGTAACCAATGGTGCGTCCCAGTTTGTTTCCTTCTATCACCAGCCCTTCAAAGAAATAAGCATAGCCCAGGTATTCATTGGCCAGTTCTATTTCGTTGTCGAGCAGGGCCTGTCTTATTTTGGTTGAACTGATCACCACTTCGTTGAGCAGTTCCTCAGATATTTCCTGTACCCTGAATCCCAGTTCCTTTCCCCGTGCTTCCAGCAGTGCATAATCGCCAACACGGCCTTTTCCAAACCGGTGGTCGTATCCGATGATGACCAGTTTTGGTTTGAAATACCGGAACAGAAAATCATTGATATAGGCTTCTGCAGACTGGCTTGCAAAAGCATGATCAAAAGGAACTACCACCAGGTGGTCGATGCCGGCTTTTTCCAGCAGTTCAATTTTTTCTGAGAGGGTATTCAGGAGTTTGATGTCTCCGGGTACGGAAGAAATGATTTTGCGCGGATGGGGGTGGAAGGTAATGATAACGGTTTCGCCGTCGATTTTTCGGGCCTCCGTTTTTAACTGGGCAATAATCTTGCGGTGCCCCAGATGAACACCATCAAAAGAGCCGATGGTTACAACTGCATTGCGGAAATCGGGTAAAGAACCCACCAGTTCACGATGTACCTTCATATAGGCGGCAAAAGTAAGAAGGAAAGAGGACTTATCTGTACATTTGCAGCACTAAACGAATCATCCATTCCATGTCATTATACGCAAAACGAGGAGTATCTGCACAAAAAGAGGAAGTACATGCTGCCATTCAGCAACTGGACCAGGGATTGTATCCCCATGCTTTCTGTAAAATTTATCCGGATTATTTATGCGGAGATACCGATTGGGTGAATATCATGCATGCAGACGGGGCAGGAACCAAGAGTATCCTGGCCTACCTCTATTGGAAGGAAACAGGGGATGCCTCTGTCTGGAGAGGAATTGCGCAGGATGCGGTTGCCATGAACCTGGATGATTTGCTTTGTATCGGCATTACCGATAACCTGCTTTTTTCTTCTACCATCGACCGGAACAAAGGGGTGATCAACGGCGAAGTACTGGAAGCAGTAATCAACGGAACACAATCTTTTTTTGATACCCTGAAATCCTTTGGGGTGCATATCCATTACCTGGGCGGCGAAACTGCCGATGTGGGGGATGTGGTCAGAACCATTGCCGTAAATGGAACCATGACGGCCAGATGGCCCAGACGCAGGCTGGTGACCAACGAAAGAATCAGGGAAGGCAATGTAATTGTGGGCTTTTCCAGCGCCGGTATAGCCAGTTATGAAACGGAATACAACAGTGGTTTGGGCAGCAACGGATTAACCAGCGCACGCCATGATGTTCTTGAAAAATATTATGCTGTCCGCTATCCGGAAAGCTTTGAACCAACCCTCAGCGATGAAGTGGTGTACATCGGGAAGAATAAAATGACCGATACCATTCCTGTAAACGGTACCCCGATTTCTGTAGGTAAACTGCTTTTATCGCCCACCAGAACCTATGCACCTCTGCTGAAACAGCTGATGGAAGAGCAGTTTGATGACATCGACGGGGTGATCCACTGCAGCGGGGGAGGGCAGACCAAGTGTATGAAGTACCTGCCCCGGCCATTGACTGTTGTGAAAAATCTTTTATTTGAACCGCCTCCTGTTTTTGAACTGATCAGAACCAATTCCGGAGCGGATTGGAAAGAAATGTATCAGGTCTTTAATATGGGTCACCGGCTGGAAATTTTCACCACAGCAGAAGCTGCTGAAAAAATGATCCGCACCGCGGCACAATTCAATATTGAAGCACAGGTGGTTGGCCGGGTAGAAGCTGCTGTTGAAGGCCGTTCAGCCCTTCGCCTCGAAGGGAATTTCGGAACCCTGGAATACCAATATTAACAAATGCCAAAGCGCATTCAATGCGTATATTTGTTTGAACAATTTTTAATAGTCAGTCATGCCCGAAACGGTTATATCATTACAAAACGCGAACATCTATCAGGGAAGCAGTCTGATCCTGAAAGAGGTGAATTTTGAGGTTAAAAAAGGTGAGTTTGTTTACCTGGTAGGTAAAACCGGAACCGGAAAGAGCAGCCTCCTGAAAACACTCTATGGCGAATTGACCCTTACCGAGGGAAAGGGAACAGTAGTGGGATTTGACCTTCGGGAGATGGACTGGAAAAAAGTACCTTTTTTGAGAAGGAACCTGGGTGTTGTGTTCCAGGACTTTCAGTTACTGACCGACCGGAATGTTTACGAGAACCTGAAATTTGTGCTGAAGGCAACCGGCTGGAAAGACGAACGGCTGATGGACGAAAAGATCAATGATGTGCTGGATAAAGTAGGATTAAAAAGCAAGGGCTTTAAAATGCCTTTTGAAATGAGTGGCGGTGAGCAGCAGCGCATCGATATTGCAAGGGCTTTACTGAATTCTCCCAAACTGATCCTTGCAGATGAACCTACCGGAAACCTCGATCCCGAAACCAGTGATGAAATCATGCAACTGCTGATTCAGATTGCCCGGGATTATGGCACTTCCGTGATCATGGCTACCCACGATTTTATTGTCATCAACCGATATCCCGGACGAATGCTGAAAACAGAAAACGGAAGGGTTATCGACAGCGCCAATCCTCCTGTACAGCACCAGCCCTTTCCTGCAGAAGGCTAATCGGATCCGGTTGTGGCCGGTTCGTTCCCCCAGATCAGGCGGATCAGTTCAAGCGCATTTTTTTCGTTGTTGAATCTTTGCAGCAGCAATTCCTGTCTGTGCAGCACAGCATCTTTGGTAAACGGCTGGTGATACAGTTCTCTAATCTGTTTCGTAAACTCCGCTGCGGTTTCGGCCATATGGCAAAGCGATTCCAATCCTGTTCCATAGATAGTGGCCTGGTTCACCACACAATGTCTTCCATTGTACAAAGCATTCAGCAGTTTTACTTTCATGCCCGTTTGGGTGTAGGAAGGGAGCACATGAATATGCGCTTTGGCAATCATGTCTTGCATTTCCTTTTCGGATGGATTGGGAACAAGGCAGGTATAATTATTGGCATGCGCCTTTTCGATTAATTTTTTGGATGGGTTTTTACCGGCCAGTACCAGCGGAATTTCCAGTTGGCTGAAGACTTTGTCTAACAACCAGAAAGCCGCTTTTTCATTGGCATCCACATTCAGGTCTCCGTGGTAAAAGCAGTAGGACCCCATACCATCCTGACATTCCAGTTTCCATGGAGGAATAAAGAGCGGAAGTTCCCTGGTATGGTTGCAACCCAGCTCCCGGCGATATATTTCGTTGTCTGCTTCGTTCAAGCCCAGAAACATAGCCCTGGATGCAGTTAACTGTTCATAGGACCGAAGTAGTCGCGATTCGATCCAGTAATAGGCTTTCCGGATGATGTGGGAACTGCTGCGGAATAGTTCACGATAATACCGGTATTCTACATTGTGGAGTCTTACAAAACAGCGCCGGTGGGCAAACCGCGAATCGTGCAACAGGTAGCTGCAATGAATTCCTTCCATTAAAATAGGGTAGTCGTCTTTCAGCAGATTGCTGAATAAGGATTCATTGATCCTGCTGGAAACGATATAGGGCAGTTTTGCAGAAAATCCCTTGTGCCCGATGGCCCTTTTGTAATATTGGACTGATGCGCAATATTGGTTGAGCACGGGCTGTTCATCCCGCCCATATTCAAAACAGTGCAAATGAATCCGGATACCCTGTTGGTGCAAAGCCACCAGCTTGTAAAATACATCACAGGCCCCCCCGTAATTGACCGGGTAGGGCACGTCGAATGAAATGATATGCAGGTGTTTTTCCAAAATCAGTTTTTGCTGTAAAATTGAGTCAGCAGGCCGGCTTCGTTTTCCCAATGGAGGATTTCCCTGGCCGTAAGACAGTTTTGCCTGAGCTGTTCATATACAACAGTGTTGTTGAGTAATTTGTTTAGTGCAGCTCCGATCGTTAGCGGATGGGTGTCCGGGATCAGTTCCGCAAATCCGTACTGATTGTTCAGTTCCGCATAAAGCGGATAGTTGACACAGATCTGTGGTATTCCTGCCATCATATAATCGAAAAAGCGATTGGCCAGTGAATAGTATTGGTTGATCCCATTGGGCTCAAACAAGGTGACTCCAATTGTGGCTTGCCGGGTCAGCAGTCTGAGCTGATCAGGAGGGAGGCTGCCTTTTAAAAATACCTTGTGCTCTACCTGATAGTAACGGATCAGTTCGGCAACCTGTTCCATAAAGTTCCCGCTACCAACAATGTAGAGGGGGGCGTTTACCCATTTCATGGCGGGAATCAGCTGTTCAAAGCACCGGCCCTCGTTCACTGCGCCCTGATAAAGAATGAATTTATTAATTGACTGGTTATCAGTTTCTTCTATCTGATACTTAACGGGAATATTTCGAATTACAGCATAGTTTACACCATATTGCTCCCGAAACAGTGTGGCCAAATGGGTGTTCACTGTATAACCTTTCTGAAAATGGGGGACAGCAAACCGCTCGATGACTTTCCATATCCTTTGAATAGTTGGACGACGGATAATTTCCTTCTGTTCGGTGAAATATTCATGCGCATCATATAGTCTGTCGGTCTTTCGTATTACCGAAGCTGCCAGGCAGGGTAAGATGGTATCTAAATCTATTGAGCAGATATAATCAGTTGATTTAGAAAGCAAAAACAACAGTAACCTAATATTAAATTCAATGTAAAAAAGTGGGCCTTTGTCCGAAAAACAGGCTAAACGGACCTGCCGGAACGGGGTTGGTGCCAATGGGATGGACTGCCTTCGCTTTCTCCCCACGAGGGTTACTTCGTGGCCCTGCTGTTGCAGCGTGCCGGCAATGCGTTGCATCCGCTGGTCGAAGCTGAGATCGTTGGTTACCGTAAGAATGATCCTGGCCAAGGCTGTTCAGGTGGTTTTGGTCCGTTAATGATGCCGCAAATATAACAGCTAAATATGCGGAGGGTTTTCCCCGTTTGGCCTATCGCAGGAACCCGGTCAATAAGCGTTTAAAATCGAATATCTATTTTTATTTTAATTAAATGTATTTAATTGATTGATTTATATTGTGTTAGTAATTTTTAACTGATTTGAATTTTTCATTTCTTTTTAATATCCGGCCACATATAGCAAATTTCTTCACTTGTTATACACAGCCCAGATTTCTTTCTGGTTTTTATAGCTGTTTTAAACTATGTTCGCAGGTACAAATACCGATAACGTGAGATTAAAATCATTAGAAATCAAAGGGTTTAAAAGTTTTGCTGACAAAACAGTCGTGAGCTTTGATGAGGGTATAACCGGTATCATCGGACCAAATGGGTGTGGAAAGAGCAATATCATCGATAGTATTCGATGGGTAATCGGGGAGCAGAAGATCTCTGCCCTGAGAAGTGAAAACCTGGAAGCACTGGTTTTTAACGGCAGTAAAACCAGAAGTGCGAGTGGCCTGGCCGAAGTGAGCCTTACTTTCGAAAATACCAAAAATCTGCTGCCAACTGAATTCAATACCGTTACCGTTACCCGCCGTTTTTATAAAAACGGGGAGAGTGAGTATCGCCTGAACGATGTAACCTGTCGCCTGAAAGACATTCATAATCTCTTTCTGGATACTGGTGTAAGTACAGACAGCTATGCTATTATTGAACTGGGCATGGTAGATGATATCATCAAAGACAAGGAGAACAGCCGTAGAAGAATGCTGGAGCAGGCGGCCGGTATCACCATCTACAAGACCCGGAAAAAAGAAGCCAAGAATAAACTGGATGCAACCGAGCAGGATCTTGCCCGTATTGAGGACCTGCTGTTCGAGATCAACAACCAGTTGAAAACCCTGGAGAGCCAGGCACGGAAGGCGGAGAAGTTTTACGAAATCAAGAAGGAATACAAGGAAGTGGCCGTTGAGCTGGCCAAAGCAGCCCTGGAAGGATTCAATATTTCTTACAAGGAGCTGACCGAACAGCAAGATACGGAGGCAGACAAGCGCATGCAGCTGGAGGCTGAGATCGCCACAGATGAAGCTGCCATTGAGGAGCAAAAAGTATCCTTCATTACTCAGGAACGTGCTTTGCAGAGCATGCAGCACGAATTCAACGACCTGCAGCAAAAACTGCGGAGCAAGGAGAATGAGAAAAACCTGGCTTCTCAGAAATTGCAGTACCTGCGGGAGAAGGAAACCAACCTCAAGGATTTCCTGGAAAAAGCTGAAGGGCAGTTAAAAACAATCGGAGACTCCATTGAATACTCACAGCTTCAGGTTGGCGAAGAAGAATCGAACCTGACTTCTTTGCAGGAACGGGCGGAAACTGCCCAGCTGGAAGTGGAAGAGAAGCGCCGTTCATTCGATGAAAAACGCTCCGGTGTGGATGCCGTACGCGGTCGCTACCAGCAATACCAGCGCAGTCAGTTTGATGCAGAAAAGAAAGTGGCCATTGCGGATACTTCTATTCAGAACCTGCAAAGAATGCAATTGCAGCTGACCGAAGAGCGGGAGAACCGTAACCAGCAGTTGCAGCAACTGCAACAGGAAAGCAACGAAAAAGAGGAAGCGCTTGAGTCCAAAAGAACAGACCTGGTTCAACTGCAGGAGCATCATGAAAAAACAAAGGAACAGATTTTTGAAACCCAGTCTCAGCTGGAAGTACTCCGCGGAGAACTGGCAGAAGAGAACAGAAAACTGGATGCCAAGCGCAATGAATACAACCTGCTGAAAAGCCTGATTGATTCCATGGAGGGCTATCCGGAGAGCATCAAGTTCCTGCATAAAAACAGCGAGTGGAACCATGCTGCACCCATTCTCTCCGACATTATTTATGTGAAGGAAGATTACCGGGCGGCTGTTGAGAACGTACTGGAACCTTACCTGAACTACTATGTAGTCAATAACCTGGAAGAAGGCATGCAGGCAGTACACCTGCTGGATGCACATAAAAAAGGGAAGGCCAACTTCTTCATGCTCGATAAGTTTGCCAACCTGCGATTAGATACCCATCAGCCTTCCAACACGATCAGGGCAATGGACGTGATTGAGGTGGATGAACAATACCGCAAGCTGGCAGAGTATCTGCTGGGCAATGTATACATCGCCGAAAATGAAGATGCCCTGAAAAACAGCAACGGAGCTGTTGTACTGGAAAAAACCGGTAAATATGTAAAAGGACAGTATACCCTTACCGGAGGCAGCGTTGGCCTGTTCGAAGGAAAGAAAATCGGCCGTGCCAAAAACCTGGAAAAGCTGGCTGAAGACATCCAGGATCAGGAATCCGTAGTGAATCTCCTGAAATCGGATATTCAGTTCAAGCACAACGAAGTCATTGCTTTCAGTGATCAGTTGAAGGAAAACGTTATCAAGCAAACCGAACAGGAAATCAACCAACTGACCAACCAGGTATTTGCTGCTAAGAATAAAATAGAGAACCTCCTTGCTGCACAGCAGAACGGAGAGCAGCGCCTTGCAGACATTGAAGGACGCCTGCAGGATGAGCAGGACGAGATTGCAGAAACCAGGGAAACCCTGATTACTTTAAATGAACAGCTTGCTGCCACTTCTGAGGAACTCAAAAATATTGAACTGGATTACCAGGCTGCAGAACAGGCCTATCATTTTGCATCCGGTCAGTTCAACGAAACCAACCTGCAGCTGACCAGGCAGCAGAGCAAGATTACCACCCTGAAGCAGGAATTACTCTTCAAGGAAAATCAGCTCAACGATCTGCACGAACAGATCAGGACCAACACCGCACAGTTGGCCGAAGCCGCGGCAGACATTGTGGAAGGCAATGCAGCCCTGGTAGAAGTGGAAGGTCTGCTGGTGAGTCTGATGCGTACCAAGGAGGAAGAGGAATTGAAGCTGAACGAAGCAGACCAGGCTTATTACAATTTCCGCAATAGTTTGCAGGAAAAAGAAAGTGAGCTGCGTTTGAAAGTGAAGAGCAAGGAAATGATCGACCACCTGGTAAATGAAATCAAAGACAGACTCAATGAGCTGAAACTGCAACTGGCAGGTATGAAAGAGCGTTTGAGCGTTGAATTCAAGATTGAACTGGATGATATTCTGGATCAGGCAAGAACGTCAGACACACCACTGGAAGAGCTGCAGGCAGCTTCCGACAGAATGCGGAAACGCCTCGACAATATGGGTGAAGTAAACCCGACCGCCATTGAGGCCTATACCGAAATGAAGAAACGGTACGAGTTCATCCTGGAACAGAAGAACGACTTGGTTACTGCCAAGGAAAGTCTCTTGCAGACCATCCAGGAAGTGGAAGCTACCGCCAACCAGCAGTTCCTGGATACCTTTAATAAAGTGAGAGAGAATTTCCAGAAAGTGTTCAAAGCCCTGTTTACAGAAGAAGATACGGCCGATATGATACTGATGAATCCGGAGAACCTTGCGGAAACCGGTATCGAGATTGTGGCGAAGCCCAAGGGTAAGCGTCCTTCTTCCATCACCCAGCTGAGTGGAGGAGAGAAAACCCTGACTGCAACGGCCCTGTTGTTCTCTATCTACCTGATTAAACCGGCTCCGTTCTGTATTCTGGATGAGGTGGATGCTCCGCTGGACGATGCCAACGTAGGTAAATTTACCCAGATGATTCAGAAGTTCAGTGATAATTCACAGTTCATTATTGTAACCCACAATAAACAAACAATGAGTGCTGTGGATGTGATTTACGGGGTAACCATGCAGGAGCCCGGCGTAAGCAAGCTGGTGCCGGTAGACTTCCGGAGTCTCAATTAAATCAACCCTTACCGGGTGTTAATCCGTACAATATAGATTACCTTCGCGCCTCAAATACCATTTGAGGCGCTTTTATTTATACCAATGAAGTACGAGAAAGAAATCAACAGGCGGAAAACCTTTGCCATCATATCTCACCCGGATGCGGGTAAAACCACCCTTACAGAGAAATTGCTCCTGTTTGGTGGTGCCATTCAGACTGCCGGAGCAGTGAAAAGCAATAAGATCAAGAAGGGAGCCACCTCGGATTTTATGGAAATTGAACGGCAGAGAGGTATCTCTGTGGCTACTTCCGTGATGACTTTTGAGTACAAAGACACGCTGATCAACCTGCTGGATACGCCCGGCCACAAGGATTTTGCCGAAGATACCTATCGGACCCTTACAGCTGTGGACAGCGTTATCCTGGTTATTGACAGTGTAAATGGGGTAGAAGCGCAGACCCGCAGGCTCATGGAAGTGTGCCGGATGCGCGACACACCGGTGATTGTGTTCATCAATAAAATGGACCGCGACGGTAAGAATCGCTTTGATCTGCTGGAAGAAATTGAAAAAGAACTGGGTATTTCCCTGCACCCGATGACCTGGCCCATTAACAGTGGTAAGGAGTTTAAAGGGGTTTATAATTTAGACAACAAGAGCCTCCGGCTGTTTACGGCAAGTACCAAGGCCGAGGAGGAAGATACGATTTCAATCACTGACCTGAACAACGAGGTCCTGGATGCCAAAGTAGGCGAACGGGATGCCAGCCAGTTGAGGGAAGATGTGGAACTGATTGATGGAGTATACGGTGAATTGAGCTCCGATGCCTACCTGGCCGGCCAGATTGCTCCGGTATTCTTTGGTAGCGCCGTGAATAATTTTGGGGTGAAGGAAATGCTCGACACCTTTATCCGGATTGCTCCTGTACCCCGCAGCCGCCAGACAACTACCCGTGTAGTAGAAGTAGGTGAGGATAAGTTCAGCGGTTTTATTTTTAAAATTCATGCCAACCTGGATCCCAAACACCGCGACCGGATCGCTTTTATGCGGGTCTGTAGTGGCAGGTTTGAGCGCAACAAATATTATCACCATGTTCGGCTGGATAAGGAGATGCGGTTCAGTAATCCGTATAGTTTTATGGCCCGCAGTAAAGACATTATAGAAGATGCCTATGCCGGAGATGTGGTGGGTTTATTTGATACCGGTAACTTTAAAATAGGGGACACGCTCACCGAAGGAGAGAACTTCTATTTTTCCGGAATTCCTACTTTCTCACCTGAAATTTTTAAAGAGTTAGTTAATAAAGATCCTATGAAAACCAAGCAATTGGAGAAAGGAATCAGTCAACTTACCGATGAAGGTGTTGCGCAGCTGTTTACCCAGTTCGGCGGTAATAAAAAGATCATTGGCTGTGTGGGTGAACTGCAGTTTGAAGTAATTCAATACCGGCTTTTGCAAGAGTATGGGGCTGCCTGTGAGTTCAGGACCATGCCGTTCTTCAAGGCCTGCTGGGTTACCTGCGAGGACCCCCGGAAGCTGGAAGATTTCCTGCGGTTCAAGCAGGCCAATGCTGCCCTGGATAAAGACGGACAGCCGGTTTACCTTGCGCAGAGCGAGTGGTTCCTGAATACCGAAATCACCAATAACCCGGATATCAGGTTCCATTTTACCAGTGAAGTGCATAAGTAATCCTTTTTAAGAGTGCCTTGCGGCGCCTGCAATAATTTTTCTTTCCCG
The DNA here is from genome assembly GCA_028687975.1 of Sediminibacterium sp. Classification (GTDB taxonomy): domain Bacteria; phylum Bacteroidota; class Bacteroidia; order Chitinophagales; family Chitinophagaceae; genus Sediminibacterium. The sequence goes on along the minus strand of JAQTZD010000021.1, from coordinate 3,395 downwards.
GATATCATTTTTTTAATGGTAGCATAGGGTTAATTCTACAATTTTGTGCAATCAAAGCGCAGATTATTCGTTAGAGTTTCTCTGGTTCTAACCTCAGGCTATCAATATGCAACCACCCATTTTTAACCGTGTAAGTATACCTCCGGCAGATTACCTGCTCCTGGCCAAGCTGGGGTATGGGGCAGACGAATGGTCGCTGGCACGGATCAAGGAATTGGGAGTAGATGGCTATGTGGAAGAGCAGCTGAAACCGGACGATTCAAAGGATGATTTATTAAATCAAAAATTAAATCAACTTACGTATCATATTGATTATGATTATATTGATGGTTCTGGTAGCAGGAAAGTAGTGAGAGAGAACAGGCCTTACCGGCTCGTACATCAATCCATAGAAGAACTCTGGCCGCTGTACAGTGATTCGGTGCCTTATCCCGAAAAAATCTATGTAGCCAAGCAGGTTTTTGGCGCCACGATACTGAGAGGGGTTTACAGCAAGTGGCAGTTGAGGGAGCTGCTGGCAGACTTCTGGCACAATCATTTTAATGTTAGTATTAATTCGGACGATCGGGTGGCGATCGCTTTTCCGGTATACGACCGGGAGGTCATCCGCAGAAATTGTCTGGGCAATTTCCGGCAAATGCTGGAAGATGTGGCCAAGAGTGTTTGCATGCAGTTCTATTTAGACAATGCGAGCAGCAAGGCCAGTCCGGCCAATGAGAACTATGCAAGGGAATTGTTTGAACTGCATACTATGGGGGCGGGCAGTTATCTGAACCATCTGTATAATAAATGGAGAGAAGTGCCCGGGGCACTGGAAGGAAGCCCGGAAGGGTATATTGATGAGGATGTGTATGAGGCAGCCCGGGCATTTACCGGATGGACCATCGCAGATGGATCTGCAGACTGGAAAGGGGGGCGTTTTCCCAACACGGGGGCTTTTCATTATTTTGAACAGTGGCACGATAATTACCAGAAGCGAGTGTTGGGGGTAGAGTTCAGCCCGAACCAGGCGCCAATGGCAGACGGAAAAAAGGTGTTGGACATCCTGTCGCGGCATCCTGCTACGGCAAGGTTCATTGCCCAAAAGCTTTGCACCAGGCTGGTTGCTGATCAGCCGGGAGAGGCCTTGGTAGCAATGGCTGCAAAGGAGTTCCTGGAATCGGCGGATCAGCCCGATCAGATAGCCCGCGTGGTTCGGGTTATTGCGCTTTCCGAAGAATGCCGCAATTCATGGGGAAACAAAATGAAGCGTCCGCTGGAGCTGATGATATCCACTTTCAGGGCAGTAAAGGCAGAGGTAGTGCCGAATGATAACCTGCTATGGACCTTACTGCAAATGGGCCAGCAGCCCTTTGCCTGGCCAACGCCAGACGGCTATCCCGATTATTCGGCCCATTGGATTAATGCGGAAATGCTCCTCAGAAGATGGAACTTCCCGCTCAATGTGCTGAACTACGACTGGCACAATTATGCTAAAACAGACCTGTCGGGTATAACACCGGAGCAGCTCAGGACCTATCGGGAGGTTACCCAGTACTGGTTGAAGCGGATATTGGGGTATCTTCCTCCTGCAGAAACGGTGAAGGAGTTGAGTGTGTACCTTGCAGACGGAGGCAGGCCCGATGGAGATTTTAAATGGAGGGGAACATTCAGGAACGAAAAAATCAGTTGGTTGGTAAGCGCTATTTTGCTCTTGCCCGATTTTCAGGTACGATAATATGCAAAGAAGGGATTTTTTACAGGTTTGTGGTACCGCAACTGCGGGAATGATGCTCACGGGTATCAACGGACTGGCTATGTCTCCTGCCGACCTTACCAGCAACGAAATATTTGTACTGGTTTTTTTAAGGGGAGGGGCCGACGGTCTGCAGTTGGTTGCTCCGGTGAACGACCGGCATTATTTTGCAGACCGGGAGCAGCAGTTGCGGGTAACGGAACAGGGAGAAAATATGGGGCTGATGCTCAAGAACAGCCTGGGTACGGTGGATTTTCGCCTGCATCCTGCGGCAGCGCCCTTAAAAGAATTGTACGATGCCAATCAGCTGGCAATCGTGCATGCCTGCGGACTGAAGAACGGTACACGCAGTCATTTTGATGCCCAGGATATGATCGAAAAAGGGATCCAGCACAAGCAAAATATAGCAGAGGGCTGGCTAGCCAGATACCTGAATACCCTTCCCAATAAAACCAATTTCAGTGCGATCGCTGCCGGAGCTGCCATGCCCTTGTCTTTATGGGGTGCTCCGACTGCTGTGTCGGTAAATGGCCTGGGTGATTTTGCCCTGCAGGCAGACGGACATTTCAACAACCTGATCCGGCAGGCTTATAACGACCAGAGCATATTGGGCAGAACAGCGCTGCAAACATTTTACACCATCGATCTGCTGCAGAAGAAGATTCCCCGGAGAGGCAATGGCGAAGCAATTCCTTACCGGCCCGAAGGCAGTGGTGCTTATATGGAAGACGATTTTGGAAAATCATTGAAAAATATAGCCCAGCTGATTAAGCTGAATGTGGGGCTGCATGTGGCCACAGTAGATTATGGCGGATGGGATACCCACGAATACCAGGCCTACCGTTTTCCGGGACTGGTAAAAAGCCTGGGGCAGAACCTGCATGCTTTTTACAACGACCTGCACAGATACCACGGACGCCTGACCGTTTTGGTGATGAGTGAGTTTGGCCGGAGATTAAAGGGCAACAAGAGCAATGGAACGGATCATGGATATGGAAACGCCCTGTTCGCGCTGGGAGGCAATGTAAAAGGCGGGCGAATGTATGGTCAGTGGCAAGGGCTGGAAACCGAAAATCTCGACAATGGGGTAGACCTTTCGGTTACCACCGATTACCGGAATATTCTGCAGGAACTGCTGACCAAAAGGCTGAAGGCGGGAACACACCTGCCGTATATTTTACCATCCTACAAGGCTGAACAGCCCTTAAACTTCCTGCTGTAGCGGATTTGCGTCCGGCCCGGCAGGTTGATGCGGAGTTCGTTTTGAAAAAATCTTGCAAAAACCTGCAAATATTTTCAAATAAAATTTGGTAGTAAGAATTTCACGCTTATCTTTGCCGCCCGTTCAACAAAAACGGTAGTTCATTCAAAAGGATTTCAGGAAAGCAGCAGCAGTAAAATGCAGGCGAAATTTGTACCGGAAATATTTGGTAAATACCTGAAAAGCAGTTCTTTAAGTTGATTTTTTCCTGCTCAATATTTTTTAAAATTTCTTGAAAAATATTTGGCTGAATAAAATAAGCGACTTACTTTTGCAACCCCAATCAAAAGGGTAGCGAAGTAAACGCTAAAAGATCTTTGAAAGTTTGGAAACAACAGTAACTTGAATTTAAGATTCAGGCTAAGGTTAAAAGCATCAAAAAATAAAATACATATCAGA
>JAQTZD010000020.1:36055-37819 GCA_028687975.1 Sediminibacterium sp. | reverse complement strand
CTTACGCTTACAAACATTTCCTGTGCAATTTCCTTATAGCTTTTATCCATGCAAAGCCAGCGAAGAAACTGCGCTTCTCCTTCTGTTATATTCAGTAGCATAGATGTATTTTCTGCGGTTCCTTCTTCATTGGTTACATAATTGATCAGCTTGTTACGCACCAGCTCGTTGACATAAAAATCATTGTTTTTTACCGAGTCGAGGGCCTGCTTGAAAACTTCCGGTTTGCTTTCTTTCAGAATATATCCCTTCACGCCATTTCGAAGCATGCGTATAATGGCCATATCATTCGACAACATACTCAGAACAAGCACTTTGGTATCGGGGAGTTTATTCTTGATCCATAATGCAGTTTCGTAGCCGTCCATTACCGGCATAGTAATATCCAACAGCACAATTTCCGGGGGATGTTGCATATCTACTTTTTCTATAAACTCCTTGCCATTACCTGCTTCAAATACAACTTCAAATTCGGGGAAAGAGTTAATTAATCCGGCCAGGCCAGAGCGAAGCAGTTCATGATCGTCTACTAAAGCAACTGAGGTCATAATTATTGGGTCTTGAGGGTTAAAATTACTTTTGTTCCTTCACCTGTAGCACTGATGATATTCACGTTCGTGTTAATTAATTTAGCACGGGAATATATATTTTTCATGCCGATTCCCTGGTTTTCGTTCCTGGCAATATCTGCATTGAAGCCAATGCCATTATCCATTATTTCAATAGAAATCGTTTTCTGATCTTTGGTTATCTGAATATCGATCCTGTTTGCCCCGGAATGTTTTAATATATTATTGACTACTTCCTGAATGATTCTGAAAAGAATGATATCGTTGCCATGAATCATTCCGTCAATTTCATCCGAAGGAGGGCAGCTGAAACTGGTGGTGAACTTGCCGGTTCTTTCCAGGTTGTGCAGCAGTTGTTCAATCGACTCCGTCAGGCCAATCTGGTGGAAACTATTGTTTTTCAGGTTGTGACTGATGCTTCTTAAGTCGTTGAAGGCCCTGCCGATCAGATCATCAATCAGATTGGCCTTCTCCAGTGCATTTTCCCTGGTGATCTGGTTGTTGTTGAGTTTGGCCAGAAAGAGAATCTGACCGATGTTGTCGTGTATTTCCTTGGCTACATAATCGATGGTCTGGTCCTGAATTTCAATTTGAGATTTCAGCAATGTTTTCTCAAAATGATTTCGCATCTCTTCTTTCTCCTTCTCGTTTTTTCGTTGCCTTCTCAGAAAAACGAACAACAAAACAAGCAGAAAGATACCCAATAGTACAAAGAATACAGAGGCAACTATAATTGTAATGAGTATGTCTTGTTGTTGTTCCGGCATAGAATGAAGGCAAAAATAAACGATGTGTATAAAATTACATTTAAACTTTGGTTGATGATGCCATAGATCCTGATGCCTTCCCGTTGCATGTCGAAGCTTCGGAGGTATTCGAATAATGCATTAATGATCACAGAACCAAGATAAAACAGGAGTAAGCCGGTACAAACCCAGAAGAAGGGCTGCATGGTGAGTTTGGTGTTCAGGTGTTCGGGAAGAACTGATTCGTAAAAGAACAGGCAGCAGAATACGACAATAAAAAAGGAGCCCAGCAGGAATGTATAGGTATGAAAATAATTCATCCCCTGTACAAATGCCAGGTTATAAGCCACTGCCAATAAATAGAAAGGGATAAAGGCAAGCGCGAACTGTTTGAATATTTTTTTTCTTAAGTGCCGGTAGAAAAGGAAGGTATAAAAAATGAATTCAGC
>JAQTZD010000020.1:0-35955 GCA_028687975.1 Sediminibacterium sp. | reverse complement strand
CCAAATCCTGTTCCATCGTCCAGTACATCGTCCTGACTTCTGATTTTTCCAGCTTTGCTTACATTGTTCTTACCCATAAAGAAGATGGTTGTACGACCAACGTCTTTTTTGTTTACAGCTGTCTTTTCGTTGTAAACACCAAAGCTTACATAAATACTGTCTGATTTGTACTTGCTTCTGATCAGGGCCAGATAATTAGAGAGGTCTTTTACAGAAAAGGCCACATACTCGGTTTCGTTACCTGATCTGGCGTTCTTGTTGTGGTAATTTTCGCGCAATTCTTCTCCAGACTCTTCAGAGATTAAACCGGAGATGTTGTTTGCGGCAACCGCCTGGCCACTCACGCTACCTTCTTCTTTAGCGCTTGAAGTTTGGGTCAGGACGTTTTCTCCCTGATCTTTCTGGCATGAACTAACTGCCGCTGCAATCAGCAGCACCCCCAGAAGTTTGATTGTGAAATACTTTTTCATAGATAATAATTTTTTTAATTGTGCCAACTGTACTGCAATCTAGTGGAAAGCAGCATATTATCGTATACCATTTGTAATAGTGAAAAAATTATTTAATGTATAAAATGTTATTAATCAAATGATTTGATTTATTACTACAAAAAATACGGTGAAATAACGTGTACTTGTAGTTAGTGTAGCCACAGGTAAATTGGTGCTTTTCATAGTTCCCGAGGTTTTTCTTCGACATACCTTCACAGCGTTGATTTGGTTTAAAATCTTTATCCATGAATTTCACTACAATTTCGAAGAAAAACACCTTCGACAAGCTGCATTTTCTTGAAGCTTTTTTCATGCAAACCCATGATGCTGTTTTTGTATATGACCCCGCCGAACAGCAATTTGTTTGCTGCAATCATTTAATGCTACATATTCTGAAACTTCCGGAAGAGACCGATTTGCCTGTTTCAGTATCCGTATTCAATCTGATTGTACACGAAGACGACAGGCAACTGCTGCAGAAAAATTTATTGATCACAGGAGAACAAACTTGCCAGGATCCGGAAGGGGTAAATATCCGTATTCTGTGTACGAGGGATGATGTACGTTTTTACAATCTGCAAACAAGACAAATTACCGGTTCGGATCAACAAATACTGCTGATGGGTGTTTTATTTGATATCACCGATAAATTCTGGTACGAACAGCAACAGAAGAAAAGCGACAAAACCCTCAGAGAACTTTCTTTTATTACTTCTCATGAACTGCGGCATGAATATGCTAAAATTCAGTCTATCATTCAATTGCTGGATAATCGTTTTATAACTGAGGAGGAGAGAAGAGACCTGATCGCCGGAGCCCGTATGTCTATTCAGGTAATCAACAGCACCATTTTTAAAATCAATCATAAACTGTCGTTTAACCAGAGTGATGCTTTTTTTAAAACAGACAGTCGCTTATACAATTACAGCAGGATTGTTATTATAGACGACGATGACTTAACAAATATTATCAACCAACGGTTGATTTATAATATTGCCCCGGATATTGAAATAAGCATTTTCACCGATGTACATGATGCACTCCGCTTTCTGGAAGACAATGATCTTAAAGGTGATTTCCTGATTCTGCTCGACGTGAACTTTCCGCACAGCAGCGGGTGGGAGTTCCTGGACAAATACAAACGTTTCCTGGTACAGTCCAGTGTTGTAGTGCTATCTTCCTCCATTGATACAGGTGATCGTAAAAAGGCCAGAAAATACGAAACCGTGGTGGATTACATCACCAAGCCACTTTCACTGGAACTTGTAAAGGAAATGCTACACCAGTAAAGAAGAATCATGATCCGGGATAAATATAGTTTCGGATGGTTTTCCTGTTTGCCCACCAGATCAGCAAGCCGAGTAAAATTGCTGCCCCCAGCGTATAAACCGAAATGATACCGGAAATAGCCACTTGCTGTTGTTGAAGATAACGGCTCAGGAAAAACTGCAATAAGCCCAGCGCAGCAAACGAAATAGTGATCATCCATGCATTGGGAGGAAAAAAACGATTCATCAAAAACCGGCTGAGCTGACCCGGCGATGCGCCAAGGGTGATCAGCAGATTGATTTCTTCTTTACAGGAGGCAATGGTGAGTTGTATAAATAAGGTGAAAATCAATAAGGCGAACAACAGCATCAGCGCTCCGCTGATGCCCGATATGGCCACTACAGTGTCTACGATCTTTCTGTATTTGCTGAACCTTGTTTTTTCTGCATCGGTTGTTAACCCATGTTTGCGGAGGTAGTCTGTTAAGGCAGGATTACCCGGATCTTCGGTTCGAATGATGAGTCGCGACGGATTTTTGATTTGCTCTGTAGCAAAATTCCGGTTACCCCAGTCCATGAATTCTGTGGGTACAAGCATGGACGATATCCGATCACTGAAACCCACAATTTTTCCATTGAATGTAGCTGTTCCCTTTGGCCCGTAAACGGTTATAGTGAAAAGGAGCATCTTTACAATATCCGGGGTAAGCTGTGGCAGGTTTTGGGAAAGGGAAAACTGGAAGTTGTACATGTCCAGAAAAGTATTCGGAATAATGACCGGTACATAGGATGCAGTTTCCTTCCAGGTCCACTCAATTCCGCTTACATCAATAAATGCCCCCGGCACCGATTCGAACGAAATATCCGTATAAAAAGGGAAACGATCGCTCTTGCTCTGTATGCTGGCCCTGAACCTGCCGGGTGTAAGCATGCCTACAGATTGAACAAAAGATTGTGCACGGATATCCTGAATAACCGAATCTTCCAGGGCTGTTTTACCTAAGCTGGCGTCGGTGAGTTGCTTGTTGATTACCAGAAAATTGGCAATGCTGTCGCGGTTGTGCCGGCTATGCAGCAATTCATTGTAATTTACCTGAATCTGTACGGCAGCAAGCAATAAAAAAACTGCAATGGATAACCCCATAATGGCCACTGTGTACCGGATGTGCCCGGCACTGTTGCGAATCAGTTTTTTTAATAGGCTGGCCAGCGGAGTCATTTACAAATGAAGTTTATGGGTGTATGGAAACAGATTGTTTTCATCCAGATCGGTAACAATAAAGCCTGCTCTTCTGCGCTTGCATTCTTCGGCAATCAGCGCTGCCGCTTTCTTAATATTGTCTATATCCAGATGACTGAATGGTTCATCCATAATCAGCCATTCAAAAGGCTGCACCAATGCACGAATGATACATGCCCTTTGCTGTTCGCCATAACTGCAGATGGCTGCCGGCTGATTGAGTATGCCGGCAATTCCAAGTTGCTCTGCCATTGCTGTTACCTGCTCGGCATCACAATACGGTTCCTGTAAAATCCTTTTCAGTTCTATGTTCTCTCTTACAGTTAAATGAGGGAATAGTTTCAGGTCTTGAAAAATGATACTGATTTTTTGCTGCCTTACGGTAGCCAGCGCATCCGGATCCAGTGAGCGTAAATCTGTTTGGTTGAATAACACAGTTCCGGAATAATCCTTCCTCAGGCCATACAGGATGTGTATGAAAGTGGTTTTTCCGGTACCGCTTGGAGCTGTTATATTAACCCATTCTCCCGGCTCAAATTGTACCGTACAATTCCAGACGGAAGAGGTTTTTCCGGAAAGTCTTTCCCGAAGCGGATCCGGCATCAGATTGTTCAGTGTGAGCATCTCGGGTTATTAATTGGCCCTGATTACTGCAGGAATTCCGGAGGGGAACATTTTTTCTTCCAGCTCCTTCTCTTTTTTGGCTACCTGCCTTGCGTCCACGGCAATATCGGCAAAAAGGCTGGTGAGTGTTACCAGGCTGTTTTGTTTTTCATTTTGCATTCTCAGTTCAATAACTGCCTTTATTTTTCCGTCTGAAAAATTATCCGAGCTTCCCCTGATGTCTTTTACCGTATTCTTAGCGGTAAGCAATGATTGATAATAGTTGCTGGTAGAATCTTTGATGAATCCTCCGATTGTATTGGCAATATTGAAATAAAATGCAGTTGATTTTCCGTTGAAATGTGCTTTTACTTCCTCACTGATATTGGCCTTTGCCGTGCCCAGCAGGTATTGCTGACAGGTAATGGAATCGCTTGCCAGTATCAGTTGCTGTTCATTGGCCTGCAGGTAAAATCCGAGGGTTCTGATCAGATCACTGCCCTTATAATTGTTTCCTTCCTTGTACACCGTACCCATGGCTGCCGCTTTGTTCATAAGCTTCAGGAAGCTTTCCTTGTTTTCCACCGGAATATTCAGGATCATTTTTCCGGTCGGTTTTCGCTTCACAAGAAAAAGTTCATCATCTCTGAATTGAGGTTCTGTATTGGCCATTCCCAAATCAGAAACAATTAATGCAATGTCTCCTTTCATAGACCCGTAAAAGTCCTGGCTGGAGATTTCCGATTTTTTCATGAATTCATTTACCAGCCCTTCTACTTCCAGTTGTTTCAGTAATCCCCCAAAAATTTCAGGGTTAAAGGAGGCGAGCACAATGCCGTTGATGTTTTGAGAAGGGTAATGGTCTGTGAGCGAAAACTGAACGGTAGGGCCTGCATATTTTTTTAGAATATTTCCCAATGGTTTATTGATATGGGTAACTGCGTTCATGATGATTTTGCCATCTTCAAATGCAAGAGTGGCTGCTGTATGATTTCCTTTTACCATTTCTTCCAGTTTGGGAAGCTGTAGTGGCATGGCCGAAAAGGAACCTGGCAGGTGGTCGGTAGCGCTGAACAAATACCCCTCGGCCTTTGTCTTAAACATTTCACTGAATCCTTTTACGTTTCGTATGGATTCTTTGTCTTTCTGAGAAAACATTTTAACCACTTCAGACAGCATCTCCTTACTGTAGTTTGGGCGTTCGGGAATAATGAATTTCATTTTAGCCGTATCATAGTATGGCTTAACCGGATGCTGATAGAATATGGAAATAATATGGTTCTGATTCCAGGCAATCATGTTGCCCGGACCCTGTTCAATATAACTGAACAATTTCTCCCGTATAATTTTATGATCGCCGGTATGCTCTCCTGAGCGGATAAATGCAAGTAGTTTGCTGGTGTCCGATAAACTGGCGAGCACCGTCATGATGCTGATATTGGTATTGTCGGGAGCCTGCTTGCGGACTACAAAAAAATGGATGGGTTTGGTCCAGTCGAAACCTGCATTTTTTCTGAATTCCTCCAACGATTTCCGATCCTTTGCAGCGGTGGGATCTTTTTCAAAAATTCTTCCGATAACAGAGTCGATGCTGATGCCTCCGTTCTGGAGTTTTTCCGTCAGGGCATTGGGGTCGATTGTTACAACTGCCAGTGCATCGCCGGGTATAAGCCGGGTTTCTTCAGGTGCATTGTTCTTGCAGGAAATCAACGTTCCGGCAAATAAAACTGTCAGGATCAGGTGGTGGAAACGGATACTCATACAATCAGATTAATAAGTGAAGATAGAACATCACTTATTAATCTGATCATATGGGATTGTGAAGCTTATTGTAAAGCCTGGTAAATGGCTTCCTGGATTCTGGGGCGGATATTCATTTGCCCGAATTTATTGTTGTTCCTGGTAGGGGTTACCCTGTTCGACAGGAAGATGTAAATCAGGTCTTTTTCCGGGTCTACCCAAACGCAGGTGCCGGTAAATCCGGTATGACCGAAGGTTTTGGGAGATACCGATCTGGAAGGGTAGGCCTCTTTCCGGGTGGCGTTGTCTTTTTCCGGCTTGTCGAATCCGAGTCCCCTGCGGCTGACCTCACTGTTGTAGGCAGTAAATAATTTCACTGTTTCTTCTTTGAGCAGCCTTTTTCCGTTCAGAACACCCCCGTTCAGCAGCAGCTGGTACAATTGTGCCAGGTCATAGGCATTGCTGAACAGTCCGGCATGACCTGCCACACCGCCAAATAGCGAAGCGCCTTCATCATGCACATCACCCCTGATCAGTTGCCGGCGGAAATGTTTTTCCTCTTCGGTGGGTACGATGGATGCGAGGGTATGGTGTGTTCGCGGTGTAAATCCGGTGGTAGTCATGTGCAACGGCTGATAGAAATGTTGTTCTACATATTCACTGAGGGTTAATCTACTAACCGCTTCTACTATTTTTCCGAGGAAAATGAAGTCGTTGTCGCTGTAAATGTATTTGCCGGCGTCTTTTACCCTGCTGCGCAGAATCCTGGCGTGCAGGCTGTCTTGCCAGTCGTTCCGGAGATACAGGTTTTCTGCTACCCTGGTGGAGAATCTGTCATTTGCAGTGGCAGAAAAATAAGCAGGTAAGGGATTGCCTGTTGCAGAATCGATCAACTCCCTGTAGAAAGGAATAAAAGGGGTAAGTCCGCCCTGATGCAGGAGAACCTCCTTCACAGTGATGCCGGCCTTGTCTGTTCCTTTCACCCAGGGCAAGTAATCTCCCAGGGTTTTTTCCAAAGCCACCTTCCCTTCGTCGTACAGTTTCATGATAGAAACGGTAGTGGCCGATATTTTGGTTACAGAGGCCAGGTCATAAATCATAGACGAACTGATGGGCTCATTTTCGTCAAAATTGGTATGCCCGAATGCCTTGTGGTAGGCGATCCTGCCTTTCCGGGCCACCAGTACCACACAACCTGGTATGGCTCCTTTTGATACTGCCTCACTCGCAATTTCATCGATGGCTTCCAGTTTGCTGCTATTGAAACCGGCAAATTCCGGATTTACTTCCGGAAAATAACTGTTGAATGTAGTCGTACGGCCAAATTTCAGGTCGGGAGAAACCGTAACAGGCAATATGCCCTTTGCTTCGTTTTCGCCTGTAAGTACATCAAATGCTGCCAGCTGGGTAATATCATCGTCTTCGTAACAGGCCAGTAGATTGGTTGCGTAATTGCAGTTACTGATGGCATATGGATTCCCAAAGAATAAAGTAATGGTTTTGTCTTCCTGTAACTGGTTCAGCAGATATACTGTTGCGTTGCTGATGCCGTAATTATTGGCAGGTCTGCGACTGTAATTGTGCATGCCAATGATTACAGCATCATAGCCCTTGCTTCGGATTGTTCTGATCAGCGTTTTTGCTGAAGCACTGTCGGATTTGTCGGCAGGAATCACACTGGCATTCTGATCGTCCATCAGTTGTTTGCCGATGGCTGCTTTAGCCCCAAATTGATATACATCTGCATTCAATTCCTTTCCGAATTTAGCTGCAATCGTATTGAGTCCTGCCGCGCCTACAGAAATATAGGCAATCTTCTTTCCCTTTACCAGCGGGAAAGCCTGCAGGTTGCTTTTCCGTAATAAAGTAATTGCGTTTTTACTCAGGAGGGTTCTGATCCGGTTGGTATGCTTATTCAGGTCGTTCACCAGATTGCTTGTATCAACCGGTTGAAGGTTGTTTAAACCAAGGTGGTATTTGGCCAGTAATATTTTCTTTACACTTGCATTGATGGCGTCCCAGTTCAGTCTGCCTTCCTTAATGGCTTCCTTGATTTTTTGGATGGCTCCGGGCACATCTCCCGGAAGACAAAGCATATCGTTACCCGCAATCAAGGCCTGTACGGATGCTTCGCCGGAAGGGAAAAATTTGGTAACCCCTTTCATTTCGAGGGCATCGGTGAAAGTAAGCCCCTTAAATCCAAGCTCGGTTTTGAGCAGGTCGGTTACATTTTTTCTGGAAAGGGTACTGGCCAGGTTGGCAGTTGTGTCGATGGATGGAATGTACAAATGGGCAATCATCATACTTCCCAATCCTGCATTGATGAGTTCCCGGAACGGATATAGTTCCAGAGAGTCCAGCTGCGCCCTTGTTTTATGGATAACCGGTAAATCATAATGGCTGTCTACCGCTACATCTCCATGACCCGGGAAATGTTTACCAGTGGCCATTACACCCACGTCCTGCATGCCCTGCATATAGGCTTTGCCGTATAAGGCTACTTTGTATTTGTCTTCGCCAAAACTCCTGTCGTTGATCACAGGATTCATGGGGTTGTTGTTTACATCAATATCGGGTGCATAGTTTACCTGGATACCCAGGCGTTTGCATTGTTCGCCCACGGCTTTTCCGAATTCGAGAATCAGTGCTGCGTCGTTTACGGCACCCATCATCAGTTGACGGGGATAATTGATGACACTGTCCAGCCGCATACCCAGCCCCCATTCTCCGTCTATGCTGATCATGAGTGGTGTTTTGGCAAGGGCCTGATATTGGTTGGTCAACAGGGCCTGGCGTACAGGGCCTCCCTGGAAAAAGCAAAGCCCGCCAACATTGTAGGTTTTAATCAGGTTGGTGACTTCTGCAATATGCTTTTCGCCCAGGTTGCTGTGTGCCCGAATGATCATCAGCTGGGCAATACGCTGATCCTTATTGAGTTTGCGAAACTGTTTCTTCACCCATTTTTTGGCCTCGGGTGTTTCTTCGTAAAATTTCTGTGCTTCTGTGGTTTGATAGCAGATGGTGGTCAGCAATAAAGCTGCAATCCATTTTTTCATACTTGTGCAATTATTGGTGGCACAAGTTAAGGATAGAAAGTACTAGAGTCCATAGCCAGTGGGCAATAGTTTTAATTTATTTTGCCAATGGCTATGGACGTAGTTACAGGTGTCAGGCTTCTTCGGCTTCTTCCTGTTCGGAAAGTTTAGGTTCAATATCGTTTGCCTTCAGTACGCCATACCATTTTACCATTTTCTTCATATCACTGGCGTATACACGATCGAAGTCCATGTCGGGGTAAGCTTTCTGAAAATAAGCTTTTACAGCAGCAGGATCTTTTTCGTTGGGCAGACTTTCACTGCTGGCCTGCATGGCCTTAAAAATATCTACCAGATTCACGTTTTCACGAATGGTATATACTTCTATACTCTCCAGATGGGAGAAATTATGAATACGACTGCTGACAAATTTGGTGGTTTTATCTTCCAGCGATCTTAAAATTGCCCCATCATTTTTACTGCTCACTAATTCGAACAAACCGCTCATTCCGGTAACCGAAATCAATTTATTATACTCCATAGTTATTTTAATTGAGGTGCAAAGTAAAGGAAATTGTGCTTTGTAATGCGGAATTAGGTTAATGTAGCCAGAACAGCGGCCAATCGCTGCTTCAGGTCTTCATAAGCGGTATAACCCCTGGCCAGCAGATGAAATTTAGACTCCGTTACCTGCATCAGCACTGCAGGAAACCCGGTTACCTGTAATTGTTTTACAAGGGAAAATTCATAATAGGCTTTGTCTCTGTAGGTTTCGCTGTTCAATTTTTCATAAAACAGTTCCGGTTGAATGGAATATTTTTCGAGCAAATGTCTGTATGCTTCATCATCTGTAAGGTCCCTTCCTTCAAAATGCAGGGCATATTGCAAGTCTCCGGCAAATTCCACCTGACGGTCAGGATAGATTTCCTTGAAAATGCACAGTGCAATGGCCGGTTTTTCTGAATTCGGGTACCAGTCGCTCAGATCCGGATGATTGATATGCCAGAGGTAGTCGGGACCAAAAGTTACTCCTGTATAGCCTTCAACCGTTTTATAGGCATTTTGGATGTATCCTGCAGTTGCACTGATGTGAACAGGTGTTTCGGGCAAAATCATGCCTCCGGATAAAACTTCAATCTGTAATCCGGAATTTTCTGCAGCAATTTTTTTCATCACATCGCTGAATCCGTAGCACCATCCGCAATAAGCATCATAACAATAAAAAAGTATCGGTTTCATGGGGCAAAGATACCCTCATTTATTGCGCAGGAAATCAATTTCCCCGCTTCTGAACCATTATCCAAACTTTATTTAGCTTTGCGGTATAAATCAACCTGTAAAACGTATTATATGCCTGGTTTTGAACTATTTGGAGATGAAGAAAGAAAAGAAGTGAATGAGGTGCTGGAAACGGGCATCCTGATGCGTTATGGGTTTGATGGTCCCCGTAAGGGAATCTGGAAGGCAAAAGAGCTTGAAAAAGCGATCACGGAAACATTTGGATGTAAGTATGCGCAGCTCACTTCCAGTGGCACCACTGCATTAACTACTGCAATGGCGGCTTTGGGAATAGGTTTTGGAGATGAGGTGATCATGCCTGCTTTTACTTTTGTAGCCAGTTTTGAAGCTGTGCTGAGTGTAGGTGCTGTGCCGGTACTGGTGGATATTGATGAAACACTCACACTGAATCCCGATGCTGTCCGAAATGCCATTACCCCAAAAACAAAATGCATCATGCCGGTGCATATGTGCGGAAGTATGGCCAACCTGGATGCATTGGCGGCTATTTGTAAAGAACACAACTTGCTTTTACTGGAAGATGCCTGTCAGAGCATCGGAGCAAATTATAAAGGAAAAGCGCTGGGAACCATTGGTCATGCCGGAACTTTTTCTTTTGATTTTGTAAAAATGATTACCTGTGCAGAAGGTGGTGTGGTAATGACCAACGACAAGGATGTATACATCAAGTCGGATGGTTATACCGATCATGGACACGATCACCTGGGAGCAGACCGGGGGGCAGATCTTCATCCCTTTATCGGATACAATTCCCGTATCAGCGAATTGCATGCGGCTGTAGGCCTGGCACAGATCAGAAAGCTGGACCGATTCCTGGAATTACAGAAAAAGAACAATAAAGCGCTCCGCGCATACCTGGAACAGATTCCTGAAATCAGTTTTCGTGTAGTACCCGAAGGAGGAGAAGACAGTTGCAGTTTTCTGAG
The DNA here is from genome assembly GCA_028687975.1 of Sediminibacterium sp. Lineage (GTDB taxonomy): Bacteria > Bacteroidota > Bacteroidia > Chitinophagales > Chitinophagaceae > Sediminibacterium. Next base: position 25,353 of record JAQTZD010000020.1, on the reverse strand, counting down.
CTGGTTCCTTCCTTCTGCAGCATTAACACAGGCAGTTGTGGCCGAAATGAAGGCTCAGGGTATATTGGCTGGTAATTTTTACTGGTTTGCCAATAATTGGCATTACATCACCAATTGGGATCACTTGAAGAACGCAAGCTCCCTGAATCGCCTGAATCAGGAGCAGGAAGCGGCTTTACTTCGGTTAAAAACCACTTCTTTTTCCGCCAGTGATGCTATTATGAGTCGTTGTATTTCTACCTCTATCAGTTTGGTTTGGACCGAAGATCAAATTAAAGAAAAAGGCGAGAAAATGGCAGCATGTATCAGAAAGGTATTAGGATAACAGATCGTTTAAAGTAAACAGTAGCCACCCGCATGTCTCTCAGTCAATCACTACAACAAAAACTGCTTCAAAAACTGAGTCCCCAGCAGATTCAGCTAATGAAACTATTGCAGGTGCCTACAGCCAATCTCGAGGAGCGGATCAAAGAAGAGCTGGAAGAAAATCCCGCTTTGGAGCAGGTTGAAGAAGGGCATGAAGATGAATATACGGATGAGCTGAAAGACGAATTCGATAACTCCTCCGAAGAAATGGAACCGGATGGAAGTACAGAAGACTACGATAGTGTAGACATCAGTGAATATGTTGCGGATGATGATGGTGAAATTGCTGATTATCGCACCAAAGATGAAAATTATCCGGAACTGGATGATCAGAAAGTGATTCCGATTCGGGTTGAAGTGAGTTTTCATGAACTGGTGCTGAACCAATTGGGTATGCTGGAGCTGGATGAAAGGAGCTATAAGATTGCCGAACAGGTAGTCGGAAGCCTGGACGACGACGGCTATCTGCGCAGGGAATTGAGCTCTATTGCAGATGACCTTGCCTTTCGGCAAAGCCTGGTAGTGGAAGAAAAAGAAATTGAAGACATTATCCGGCAAATTCAGCAGTTTGATCCGGCAGGCATAGCCGCACGTGATCTGAAGGAGTGCCTGTTGCTGCAACTGAAAAGAAAAACGGATGAAGGAAAGTCTGTTGAACTGGCGATGCAGATCCTGAGTAAGTATTTTGACGAGTTTACCAAAAAACACTACGAAAAAATTCAGCGAAGCCTGAACCTGACAGACGACCAGTTAAAGGAAGTAATCAATCAGATTATAAAGCTGAATCCCAAACCCGGCGGCAATGTAGGGGAGATCAATAAAGCCGAAAGTTATATTGTGCCCGACTTCTTTGTTATCAATAACAACGGAATACTGGAACTAACCCTGAATGCAAAGAATGCACCTGATCTGCGCATCAGTGAGGGATACCGCGATATGCTGAAGGATTATGAAAAAGGCAGCAAGAAAGACAAGCGTCAAAAAGAAGCCGTTTTGTTTATTAAACAGAAAATTGATTCTGCCAAGTGGTTCATAGACATGATTAAGCAGCGCCAGGATACCCTGATTGGCACTATGAGCGCTATCATGAAATACCAGCAGGAGTTTTTCCTTACCGGAGATGAAACCACCATGCGCCCAATGATCCTGAAAGATATTGCTGAATTAACGGGGCTGGATATTTCTACAGTAAGTCGTGTAGCGAACAGTAAATTTGTGCAGACAGAGTTTGGTACTTATCGGCTGAAATTCTTTTTCAGTGAGTCGTTGAGCACCGACAGTGGGGAAGAGGTAAGCACCAGGGAAGTAAAGAAAATTCTCAGCAATATTATAGATGCAGAAGACAAGCGCAAGCCATTGAGTGATGAAGTACTTACTGAGATGCTGCAGGAAAAAGGATACAATATTGCCAGAAGAACTGTTGCCAAATACAGGGAACAGCTGAATGTACCAGTGGCCAGACTTCGGAAAGAACTGTAGTCTCAAGCTAAAACAAACAAAATGACTCCGGAATCGGTTTATAAAAGTGATCAACAGGCGGAACAGCCTAAAAATATCTTGCTTCGGTTTTTCTCGAAGTTGATATCCTATATTTTTCACCCCCTGTTCATACCTACTTATTTTTTCATCTACCTGATGTTGCATTTTCCTTATGAATTTGCAGGTATTACGGAATGGCAGTTAAAAATGCGTTTTTTTGGGGTGTTCTGGCTCACGGCTTTCTTTCCTGCATTTGCGGTTTTTTTATTGTGGAGGTTGAAGTTCAGCAACAGTATTTTTCTCCGGACGCAAAAAGAAAGAATTGTACCGTACATCATCACCATGTTTTTTTATTGGTGGATGTATTATCTCAGCAGGAATTTCACCGATCAGCCACAGGCGCTGAAGTTTTTCTTCATGGGTGTTTTCATCGCATCAGTAATTGGGCTGATCTCCAACAGTTTTTTCAAAATCAGTATGCATGCGCTGGGGGCAGGTGGCTTTGCAGCGGCCATTCTGCTTACTTCTTTTTATTACGAAGTGGCTAATGGAATACCTGTTAGCATTGCCCTGATGATTGCCGGTTTGGTTTGTACCGCCAGGCTCATAGTTAGTGATCATACGGTAAAAGAAATCTATACAGGACTTTTTGCAGGCGTGCTCGCACAGGTGATTGCTTATATTGCCATGGCCTAGGCTAAAAACGGATGCATCTTACCTTGTCTAAAGTGGAGTTCCTGATTTTAAGGAAATTGGTATATGCAACGGATAATTCCAGTCCGCCCCTCCAGTTGGAAACTGTTCTTAATTTGGAAATATTCACATCATAGCTGATTCCAACAGTCATATGGTTGAAGCTGAGCTTTACTACCGGTATCACAGCATCACCTGCCCTGAAAAAACTTCCTATGTAAAAAATATTGGGGTCACCTCCGTAATAGCCGGTTTCAGAAGCAAATCCGTATAAGCATCCTCCAACGATCTGGCGATTTCCGTTCTGGGTAAAATAATCTGCAAAAACGGTGATGTAATCCCGATCGTTGATTTTTCCGTTCAAGCCCACATTGAAGCTGTACCTGGGAGCGATGGCATCTTTTGCTGATCCAAGCACGGATTGTATGGTGGGGCGGTTCACATGGGCAATGCCACCTGCGAAATATAAATTCAGCCGATTGTTGAACACTGTTGTATAAGAAATTCCTGCAGAAACATCCCAATAATTATACCCAGAATTTTTAATTGTTTCTCCGGTGGGATTGTTTCTGTCAAAACCTCCCGAACCATACTGATCACCAAATTTCAGCAGTGTGGGATCGAACTGACTGAATACCGGCCCTCCCATAAAGGCCACCGACAAGTAACTGTCTTTGTTTTCGCTCAGTGATTTGTGAAAATTCACTGCGGGCAGCAGCTGGGTTCTTTTTAAACGAATATCACCGGCCCCGTCCAGACTGAACTGGGAGCCGATGGTGAGAAAATCATCTCCTTTGCCTACTGGTGTTTTGTGTTCCACACTCAAAGAAGCCGTTCTGAACGGAACCGTAACAGCGCCCCACTGATCCCGGTAACTCATCGATACCCGGAGATCTCCGTTGAATACGCCGGCCAGTGCAGGGTTACGCAGTAAGGGTTGCTCATAAAACTGCGAGAAAGTAAAGTCCTGTGCCCTCGCGTGCAAGGCAGTAAAAAGAAATAATATGGTAATGATCCTGTGCATTATTTTATGATGGCTACATTTCCTTTATAAAGTTGTGGAGTACCCTTTTCACAAATCACTTCACAGACATAAACATAGATATCCGGATTGGCCAGGTTGCCCCTGATTCTTCCGTTCCAGCCTGCTGTTGGATCGTTGGGCAAGGAATTGAGTTTCTCAAAAACCAGTTCGCCCCACCGGCTGTATACCCGGAAGTTTTTAACCAACTTAATTCCTTTGGCCTGAACATAGAGCCAGTCGTTCCGGCCATCTCCATCCGGTGAAAATGCATTGGGAATAAATACCTCAGCACCCGGACAGAATGTCCTGATCTTCAAAGTGTCGCTGGTAATACACCCGAATTCGTTGGTTACGGTACAGGCAATGTTTTCGTCGTTGACGACTCTTGCAACAGGTTCGGGACAGAATACACAAGACAGATCTGCTCCCCCGCTCCATTTCCATTGAACAATATTATTGGTGGCAACTTCCGCCCGAAGCCTGATTTTTGCGCCTGCAATAAAACTGGTGTCTTTTCCAACAGAAACAGGGGTGGGTTTACCCACAACCACCCTTGTATATGCAGTGTCTGTAATGCAGTTGTATGGATCTTTTCCAATTACTTTATAGGTGGTGGTTACCCTGGGTGAAACAACAGGTGCAGCAGCGTTATGATTGGTGAGGCCTGGTGCAGGCAGCCACTGATAGCTGCTAACACCCGAAGCCCAAATTCTGACACTGGAGCCTTCGCAAAGAACCGATTCAGGAGAAACCTGTATTTTGGCAGGCGCTATTACCTTTACGCTGGTGGAGGCAACATTACTGCAACCATATTGATTGTAGCCGATCACCTGATATTGTGTGGATTCTTGCGGGCGAACTGTTATACTGTTACAGTTGTTGCAAATCATATTATTCTGCTGGTCTTTCCAAACATAATTGGCAGTACCATCAACCCGTAAAACGATACTGTCTCCCGGACAGATGTTTTTTTCTTTCGCAATATTAATTGCGGGCAGCGCATGAATGGCAATTTGTTTTATTGCTGAATCATAGCAGGTATTAACGGTGGAGGCTGTAAGTTTTACTGTATATACCCCTTCATCGTAATAAAGTACTTTCACGGCAGAGTCTGTTGCGCTTTGTCCATTGCCCAAATTCCATAGCCGGTATATCACGGAGTCTGTAGAATGAATGTTCGATTTTAGTTCCATCAGGTTATTCAGGCAGGCTTCATTAATGGAATTGATATGAACCTGGGGAAAATTGTAGATTCCCACAGTGTATGCACCCCTGATATTGTCTGTACAGCCAAAATTGCTTTCAATGGTCAGTTCGGTAAGTTGTGCACCTTTTCTTTTAAAACTGGCAGTTGCAGAACGGCCATTTCCCGCAGGAAGGCTGTTGACCCGCCAATAGTGATTCCTGATTCCATTCAATGAAGTGGAACTGTCTTTGAAGTGGAAAGTAGTGGTGCCACATTCAAATACTGTATTTACACTAAATCCGGCTTTAACCACTTCAACTACAATTGAATCTGTGTTCCGAACCGGAATCCTGCAACCGGTATTGCTGATCAGGGTAAAAACCGGCCGAAAAATTCCCTGCTGCTTATATTGATGTTTAATTGTGCGAACGGAAGTGGTCAGAATTGTTCCATCTCCAAAATTCCATTCAATGGAATCCGTGTTGGAAACCTCAGGTGTAAAACTGATCGGACTGTTGGGGGAACAATAAGGGCCTCCCTTGTATTGGATGGTTCCGGCAGGCGATTTAATTTGAATGGTAGCGCTGTCGACAAATGTGCAACCGCCTGCATTACGGGCCTGCATAATTACTTTGTAAGTTCCCGACTGATTGAACGTGAAAGAAGCACTGTTTCCCGATGTTGTTTCTCCGTTACTCACCAGCCATTGAACAGAACTGGTTGGTTGATTGGTCTGGTTGGTCAGTTGTACAACAAAGGGCACACAGTTCCCATACAATGGAGTAATACTTCCTTTGCCGGGTTGAACAGCAATAATATGGATGTTGCGGCTACTGGTATCACTGCAGGTTTTAAATGGGTTAACCTGGCTCGCAATCAATTGAACGGGGAATATGCCGGATTGATTAAAAGCAAAATTGAATTCCTGCAGGTTGCTGACAGCAGCGTTGTTGATGTTCCATTGCAGCTGCAACGAATTACCTGAAAGACTTTTGAATTGTATGGAATCGCCGATGCAATTATTTGCTGATATGGTGTCGAATGCCGCTTTAACAGCCGGATAAACATGGATATTCTTGGTGATGAGTGTGTCTCCGCAAACTCCGGATACAGCAATACTCAACTTGTACACGCCAGGTTGCAGATACTTGTGTCTTACAATGCCTGTGTCGGTTGTGGTACTGGTGGTGCCATCTCCCCAGTTCCAGTTGAACTGAGAAATGCCTGTGCTGTTGTTGAGGAAAGAGAGTTCAAAAGGAGCTCCGCAAACAGCTGTGTCCTGCAAGTTTAAACGAATGTTTACCGGGTTGGCAATCGTCTGCAAAACAGCTGTTGCTGTATCTGCACCACAACTGTTGGTAGCGATGACCATTGGCTGGAACGTGGTGGAGTTGGCTGCGTTGTAAATATGGAGCACGGTATCGGTTGCTAGTACAACGCTGTCTGTTCCGTCACCAAATACCATCCGATAGGTTGTATTGCTGCCCAGTGACTGGTTGATGAGTTGAACTGTAGTGGGCATGCAGGTGTTCTGCGGTATTACTGTTAAACCTGCTCTTGGTTTTTGTTTTACGAGGATGGTTTTGGTGATGGAGGCGGTATCGCATCCGGTAAAAGCATTGAGTGTGATGGGGTAGGTGGTGTCGAGTCCACTAACAGAAGGCGCAAACAACACAGCAGCCGGATCAGCGAGCGTTGAGCTGGTTCCATTACCAAAGTTCCAGCTAAAGCCATAGTCTGCTTTATTGGAAGTATTGTTAGTAAAGCTTACGGAAGCAGGTCCACAGATGCTTGTATCGGAGAGTACAAAGGCAGGTGCGGGCGGTGCTTTGTAATATAGCATCATGGTGTCAGCAGAAGAAGCACAGCTGTTGCTGATGCGCCATACGAAGTGATAGGTTCCGGGAATGAGGTTCGATATCGCACTATGAGCGAGTGTGCTATCAGCGAACACTGCTGTATTAGGTCCGCTGATTTGTGTCCATGCACCAGTTCCCACTGCCGGAGTGTTACCATACAAATGAAAGCCTGCACTGTTGCAGATGGTGGTATCTGCTCCTGAGTAAGCGTTATCAGGCATAGCAGTGATACGGATACTTTTACTGATGGTGGTATCACCACAAGCATGAAGGATGTGCAAGTTGATCTGATACGTTCCGGAGTCTTGGTAAACATGCTGCACACTACCTGCAGATGCACTCGTGTAATCAGGTGTTCCATCTCCCCATGTCCAGGTGAACCGAGTTGCTCCGGTGGTGGTGTTGGTAAAGTTGGCGGTATAAGGGTTGCCGCAAACAGCAGTATCACTAAGGTTGGTCTGTATGTTCAACAGATCGGCAGTTGCAAGGAAAGAAGCTGTTGCTGTATCTGCACCACAACTATTGGTAGCGATGATCATTGGCTGGAACGTGGTGGAGCTTGCTGCGTTGTAGATATGGAGTACTGTATCATTCTCCTGCACAGTAGTATCACTACCATCACCGAACAGGAGTTTGTAAATTGAGTTACTACCCATCGACCGGTTAATGAGTTGAACTGTAGTAGGCATGCAGGTGTTCTCCGGAGTCACGATCAAACCTACTCTTGGTGTTTGTTTTACGAGTAGGATTTTGGTAACAGTGGCGGTATCACATCCGGTAAAAGCATTGAGGGTTATGGTATAGGTGGTATCGAGTACACTAATGGATGGAGCAAACACCACAGCAGCCGGATCTGTGAGCGATGAACTGTTGCCATTACCAAAATTCCAGCTAAAACCATAGTCTGCTTTGTTGGGAGTATTGTTAGTGAAGCTTACAGAAGCGGGTCCACAGATGGCGGTGTCTGATAGCACAAAAGCAGGAGCGGGTGGTGCTTTGTAATAGAGTATCATGGTATCGGCGTAAGAAGCACAGCTGTTGCTGATGCGCCAAACGAAGTGATAGGTTCCGGGAACGAGGTTCGATACCGCACTATGAGCGAGTGTACTATCTGCGAACACCGCGGTATTAGGTCCACTAATTTGTGTCCATGCACCAGTTCCTACCAACGGCGTGTTGCCATACAACTGAAAACCTGCACTGGTGCAAATGGTGGTATCGATGCCTGCAACAGCAGTGTCGGGAAGGGGTTGTACTGTTATCACTGTATCCAGTTTGTTGCTTATACAGCCATTTGCCGAAACCGCGTATACTGAATCTCTGATTTCAATCATTGTTCTTGCGGCACTGCTTGTTGTGTGCTGGATACTGGAGGTATTGCTGCTGTTGTTGTTCCAGAAATAGCTAACAGAACTGAGAGCGCTGTTGATAGAAATCTTAGCTACCTGACCGGCGCAAATTTGGTCGTCTACCTGATTAAATTGTATTACAGGAACGGTATCAACTATAATGTTTAACTGGCTACTGTCTGCGCAGGTTAACATTGGAAAGGTTTTGCTGACAAACAATGCAGGATGATAGTTTCCTGGTAAACTGAACTGATAATGAGGAGCGAAAGTGTGGACGGTGTCGTTGTTGATCTTCCAGAAATACTGTAAAGACATATCCGACTGGTTCAGGAATTGAACTGAATCTCCGGCGCAAATACGTGAGTTGGTAATGCTGAAAGATGATTTTACAGCAGGATAAACATAAATGGTTTTGGTGATGGTGGTATCACCACATGCATGAAGGATGCGCAAGTTGATCTGATACGTTCCGGAGTCTTGGTAAACATGCTGCACACTACCTGCCGATGCACTCGTGTAATCAGGCGTTCCATCGCCCCAGGTCCAGGTAAACTGGGTTGCTCCGGTGGTGGTGTTGGTAAAGTTGGCAGTATAAGGGTTACCGCAAACAGCAGTATCACTAAGGTTGGTCTGTATGTTCAACAGATCTGCAGTTGCGAGAAAAGGAGCTGTTGCTGTATCAGCACCACAACTGTTGGTGGCAATAATCATTGGCTGGAACATGGTGGAGCTTGCTGCGTTGTAGACATGCAGCACGGTATCGGTTGCAAGTATGATACTGTCTGTTCCGTCACCAAATATCATCCGATAGGTCGTGTTACTACCCATCGACTGGTTAATGAGTTGAACTGTAGTAGGCATGCAGGTGTTCTGCGGTATTACTGTTAAGCCTGCTCCTGGTGTTTGTTTTACGAGGATGGTTTTGGTGATAGTAGCAGTATCACATCCGGTAAAAGCGTTGAGAGTGATGGTATAGGTGGTGTCGAGTCCACTAACAGAAGGAGCAAACAACACAGCAGCCGGATCAGAGAGCGTTGAGCTGGTTCCATTACCAAAGTTCCAGCTAAAGCCATAGTCTGCTTTGTTGGAAGTATTGTTAGTAAAGCTTACGGAAGCAGGTCCGCAGATGCTGGTGTCGGATAATACAAAGACAGGAGCGGGTGGTGCTTTGTAGTAAAGCGTCATCGTATCGGCAGAAGAAGCACAACTGTTGCTGATGCGCCATACGAAGTGATAGGTTCCGGGAACGAGGTTCGATACCGCACTATGAGCGAGTGTACTATCTGCGAACACCGCGGTAATAGGTCCGCTGATCTGTGTCCATGCACCAGTTCCCACTGCCGGAGTGTTGCCATACAAATGAAAGCCTGCACTGTTGCAAATGGTGGTATCGGTTCCTGCATCCGGGGTATCGGGATTGGGGAGTACTGTAATCGATGGTTGTAGGGTATCGCTGCTGCAATTTGCTGTGGTAAGTGCATATACGCTGTAACGGATTGCACCATTGATCGTACTGTTGTTGTAAAGTGTTGATTGTTGTATTCCGCTGAGATCAGGACTGCTGGTAGTGGTGTTTCCTGTTACAGACCCTGCAACCACATTTGCGTCCCAATAAAATGAACTGTTGGGTACCGAACTGCTAACATTTATCTGACCTATTGCTACGGAACAGATGCTATCTGTCATTGAACTGACCGAAATTACCGGAGTGCTGTCTATCTGAACCGACAAATTTCCTGAGGCGGTACATCCTTTGCTGTCTGTTACCGAAACAGTATAAGTGCCGGTTGCAGCTGTTTGAACAGCGGGTAGTATGGTGTCGGCATGTACAGATTGAAAAGATGCAGGACCAGTCCAGAGATATTGGGGGTATGATCCTGATCCGCCGCTGGTATTGGCTTTCAGGGATAAATCTTTTCCTGAACAAAGCGGACTATTGCTGGCAGGAGCTACTTGTGGTAAAGGGTTGACTATAAACGAAAGTTCATTCGAATGGGCGCTGCAGGTAGCAATATCCAGACTAGAGACGGTAGGGGCAACTGTAACACGGTACAAGCCACCATCTGTTAGTGCTGTGCTGGGGAAGTTCAACTGGTCGGCACCCGTTCCTGTAACAGGAATTCCCAGGTTAGCCCAGGAGCTTCCATCTGTACTCTTCTGCCATTGGTACGCAGGACTTGTATATGGACTGTTGGTAAGGTTGGATTGAATAGCGGCACTGGTACCGGCACATATATTACTGCTGCTGCTGTTCAGCGAAACGGTGATTTGAGGAATACAGGCTTCAAATAGAATATCGTCCAGCGCCAGGTCATTTCCGCAGGCATCTCCTCCTCCCCATGCGTCCACAATCTCAATTCGCAATGAACTGGTATTGGCAGGGAGATCGAACTGAAATCCATATTTCTGCCAGTTAACCGGGCCATTGTCTGGAGAGAGGGGAAGATTTCCGGTAGTATAGGTGGCCAGCAGAACATTAGAAAGAGTTTTGATATTAAATGTCAGTTTCGGATAGCGCAGTCCTGATCCGCATATACCGGATGTTTTACTGGTGTTCACATTGGCGGCCCACGCGGAAAAGCTGTAACTGGAACCGGAGCAGAGATCATTTACTGTTTGCTGCAGTAAAATGGACTTGTTGCTACCTGCATTTACCAGAAACATGTTCCCATTGATGTTGCCTGTATGATCTCCTCCAATGGTCCAGTCTCCCTTTCCCGCATTCTCTACTCTTGGTGTAACAATGTAGCGCCCATCTGTTCCAACATTTCCAGGGGTATAATTGGTAGAGCCGGGGGGAGCCAGTGAAATGGTGGATGAAGATGGACTGGTGTCGAAAGTCTGCTTGAAAACGGGTACCATTGCGGTGTTGGAACAATAGCTGCTGCTCTGCGTGTATCCACAAACAGACAGGAACATGAAAGCTGTCCAGGAGAGAATATGACGGGGGATTTTGTGCATAGTTTCCAGGCATCTTAAAGTTAGCACATAAAAGCGCTATATACTTGATATTCAATGAGTACTACATCAAGTTCGGTGAAATCACTTATAGGGCTACCGTTAAATCAACGAGAATCTCGTGGTTTTCACCTAAACCAGTTACTTTATTATTAACTTATTAAATAATTGATTTTTAGTTTCTTTGCAGCTTAATTATTCTTCCCACATGTGGTATCAGGCAGGCAGGTTTATTTTGCGTTACAGAGTTGGCTTATTGATTTTTCTCCTTTTAGCTACTGCATTCATGGGTTGGCAGGCGAGCAAGGTTCAACTCAGTTATGATTTCACCCGTGCACTTCCTACCGATAACCCCAAGTATGTTGATTACCAGGCCTTTCTGAAGCAATTTGGCAGTGATGGGAATACCGTAGTGATTGGTATGGATGCTGATCAGTTTTACAATGTGAACTATTTTAATGCAGTTGCTGATCTGCATCAACGACTTAAGAAAGTTCCCGGCGTTAAAGAAGTGCTGAGTGTGCCCGAAGCGTTGAATATTATAAATGATACTATTCAGCAGAAGCTGGTTCCCCAACGAATTTTCAATTATCCTTATCAGACAAATGCGGCATTGGACAGCGCCAGATCGGTTTTTGAGAACCTTCCGTTTTACCGGTCTCTTTTATACAATCCTGTTACCAATGCTTACCTGATGGGTGTTACGGTAGATAAAGATTCCATCAACAGCAAATACAGGTCTACACTGATCAATGATCTGCTGGCAGAAACCCAAAAGTTTGAAACTGCAACCAAGACCACCCTGCATGTGAGCGGACTTCCCTATATCCGAACTGTAATGGGCGATCGCATTAAAAGAGAAATGAACTGGTTCCTGATTGGATCGCTGGTTCTGTCGGCAATTACATTGCTGATTTTCTTCCGTTCCTTCAGTGCCATGCTGATGAGTTTGATTGTAGTGGGCATGGGTGTGGTGTTCAGTCTGGGTACCCTGGTGATGCTGGGGCATAAAATCACCCTGCTGACTGCCCTGATACCCCCGCTGGTAGTTGTGATTGGAATTCCCAATTGCATCTATTTCCTGAACAAGTACCACACTTCTTACCGGGAAGTAAGAGATAAAAATGAGGCTCTGGTTCAAATGGTTGGCCGGATGGGTATTGTAACCCTGTTTTGCAATATTGCAGCAGCGATCGGCTTTGCCGTATTCGCGCTTACCAAGAGCGATCTGTTGAAAGAATTTGGAGAAGTGGCCGGCATCAATATCATGCTGTTGTTTTTTATTTCTTTGATCTTTATCCCTCCGGTACTCAGCTTTTTACCTGCACCAAAGGCAAAACATACCAATTATCTAGACAATGCCTTTCTATCTAAAATACTGGTGAAAATAGAACGTTGGGCTTTTCATCACACTAAAATGGTATATGGCGTTACGATCATCGTAACGACGATTTCCATTGTCGGAATATTTAAAATTAAGAGTGAGGCTTTTATTGTAGATGATTTACCGAAAGGGGACGTTATTTATACAGATCTGAAATGGTTTGAGTCCAATTTCGACGGTGTGATGCCATTGGAAATTGTGATTGATACCAAAAAGAAGAACGGACTGGTTCGTTCTATGAAGCCAGTTGCCAAAATAGACGAATTTTCGGCGTGGCTTGCTGAGGATTCCTCTACCGCAAGGCCTCTTTCGCTGGTGGAAGGCCTGAAGTTTGCCAAACAAGCTTTTTACGATGGAGACAGCCTGAGCTATGCCATACCTTATGAGTCTGATCTGGCATTTATTGGCCCCTATCTGAAAGAAAAGAACGACAGTGGCCCCAGGCAGGTGACGCCAATGACGAAATTGCTGAATAATTTTATCGACAGCAACCGGCAAAAAGCCAGGATCAGTGTGAATATGAAAGATATCGGGAGTGCCCGCCTGCCTGTTTTACTGAACCGTTTTGAACAAAAGTCCAGGGAACTGTTCGATACAGCCAATTATACCGTAACCTTCACCGGCAGTAGTGTCAGCTTCCTGGAAGGCTCCAGTTTCATTATCCGTGGCCTGAAAGAGAGTATTTTCTGGGCTTTTCTGCTGATCACCCTTTGTATGCTCTATTTATTCAGATCCTTCAGGATTCTGATTTGTTCCCTGATACCCAATTTGGTACCATTGGTAGTAACCGCGGGGGTAATGGGTTGGTCGGGAATTGCCCTGAAGCCATCTACTGTATTGGTTTTCAGTGTTGCATTGGGTATTGTAATAGACGTGACCATCCGGTTCCTGATCAATTATAAGCAGGAGCTACCCCTGCACCATGGAAAAGTAACGCCAACGCTGGTTCAGACGATCCGTCATACCGGAATTAGTATTATATATACCTCTTTGGTACTCATTGCAGGCTTTGTAATCTTCTGTTTCAGTGAATTTGGAGGTACCAACGCCCTGGGATGGTTAACATCACTGACCCTGGTGGTGGGTACGATTACCAACCTGATACTCCTTCCTGTATTGATTATCAGCTTTCTACGTAAATAAATCTCCCTTTTTGAATCAGGAGTGTTTCTTTGCCAATTAATAGTTAATTAACATAAGCAGCTTTTTTTTAACAAAAGTTGCCTATTTTTAACCTTACTTAAACTAAAAAAAGAAACGCTCATGAGAAAACTAGCAGTTCTCCTGACGTGTGCTATGCTATTTTTAGCGCAGGCATACGCTCAAACCTCCCGAACTGTTACCGGAAAGGTAACCGACGAAGCAGGCAATCCGCTTGCCGGAGTGACCATTACAGTTGCGGGCTCCGCAAAAAGTACAGTTTCAGATGCCAAGGGTATGTACAGTATCCAGGTACCTGAAAAAGCATCCACATTAAAATTCTCTTTTGTAGGATTTGGTGAAGTGGATTCCAGAATTGGCAACAGAGCTTCAATTGATGTAAGCATGGTGTCCGAAACCAAGGCCTTGTCTGAGGTTGTGGTAGTAGGTTACGGTGTTCAGCAAAAGAAAGCTTTTACCGGATCTGCATCCAAAATTGACACGAAAGAATTCTCTCAACTGGTGACTCCTTCTATCGACAAGCAATTGGCTGGTCGTGCTGCTGGTGTTCAGGTAGTGAATTCAGGCGGTGGTGTAGGTACTCCTGCACGTATCCGTATTCGTGGTGTAAACTCCATCAGTGGTGGTCAAAGCCCCCTGATCGTTGTTGACGGGGTTCCTTTCATTACAGGTAACCTGGCTGCAACAACCAACTCTAACGCATTGGGTGATATCAACCCGAATGACATTGAAAACATCGAGGTACTGAAAGATGGATCTGCAACCGCTATTTATGGTTCCAGAGCTGCAAGTGGTGTAATCATGATCACTACTAAGAAAGGTGATAAGAGCGGAAGAATGAAAGTAAACTATGATGCAACAATTGGTTTCTCTTCTCCAGGAAAAGTATACGAATTGCTGAATGCAGACCAGTTCGTTACTATTGCCAATGAAAAAAGAGCCAACAACGGACAAACTCCGGCTGCATTTGTTAGCCCAACCGGTACCAATACCGATTGGCAGCGCGTTGTTTACAACAACAATGCAATGGCTGTTCAGCAGAACATCAGCTTCTCCGGCGGAACGCAGAAATCTGCTTATTTCTTCTCTTTGAACTTTGCTGATCAGAAAGGTATTATCATTTCCAACAGCAACAGAGCATACCGTCTTCGTTTCAACTTCGAAACTGAAGTAAATAAGTATGTGAAGTTTGGTAACAACCTGACTTTATCCAAGCAGATCGACTACGATCAGAACAATGGTACCAACGCGTTGAGCGGATCTCTGGCTTCTGCCTTGAGAATGCTGCCAAACGTTGATCCTTACAACTCAACTACAGCTTCCGGCTACAACCTCCGTCCTGGATTAAACCAGGTGGGTCTTGGTCCAAACCTGATTTCTGTAGACGACAACTACACCAACCCTGCATTTACCCTGAACGAGAACATTTTATCTTCAGACAAAATGAGGTTGAACAACAATACCTTCATCGAAATCAGCCCAATTAAAGGACTGAAGTTCCGTTCTGCCTTCAACTACGATGTACTGAACGACTACAGCTTCCAGGGTCTGGATCCTCGCCATGGTGATGGATACAGTTCTCAGGGTTTTGCGTTCAATGCGCAGCAGGTTTTTGATCGCTGGGTGTTCCAGAACTATGTGAACTACAACAAATCTTTTGGTAGTCACAACATTTACCTGACTGCAGGTCAGGAAGCACAAAAAGACCAGACTCGTTTTATAACCGGTAGCGGTCAGCAGATTTCTGATCTGTTCTTTGTAAAGAACAACTTTATTTCCGGTTCTGCCGTAACCCAGTTCAGTAGTGGTGGTATCAGTAGAAGTGGCTTCCAGTCTGTATTCGGACGTATTAACTACGACTTTGCCAATAAATATTTCTTCCAGGCTTCTGTAAGACGTGATGGTCAGAGCTCTCTGGCTCCTGAAACTCGTTTTGGTACTTTCCCTGGTTTCTCTGCTGGTTGGAGAATTTCTCAGGAAAGCTTCTGGGATAAGAGCGCTGGGTTGAAAAAATGGTTGAGCGATGTTAAATTGAAAGCTTCTTATGCGGTAGTAGGTAACCAGTTAGGCGGTTTCCCTTACCTGAGTACTTTTGGTTCTGCTAACTACGGTAATATCGCTGGTCTTGCACCAAACCTGATCGGTAACCGTTCTTTACAGTGGGAAAGAAGTAAGAAGTACGATATCGGTGTAGATATCGCACTGCTGAGCGGTCGTTTCAACTTTACATTTGATTGGTTCATGAATGATGTCGATCAGTTGGTATTGGCAGTTCCTACTCCTCCAACTGCAGGTATTCCGGGTAACTCCATTTCTCAGAACATCGGTACCCAGCGTAACAAGGGTATTGAGATCAGCTTCGGTGGAGATGTAATCCGTAAAAAGGATTTCAACTGGAACATCAACTGGAACCATACCAACCTGGACAACAGAATCACTTCTCTGTACACCATCGGTGGTGCTCCTGTAACTTATATTCCTGGTTCTTACAACCTGATCAATGTGGGTAGCTCTCTGAACGTATTGTATGGATATCAGTATGCAGGTGTAAACGCTGCGAATGGTAACCCAATGTACTACAAAGCCGATGGCAGACTGGTACAGCACAATATTGCCAATGGTGCATACTACTTTGCAAACAGTAAAAATGAACCAACATTGGGAGCTCAGACTTCCCTGACTTTCAGCGACCGTAAGTTCCTCGGAGTGAGCCTGCCTACCTTCTTTGGAAGTGTTACCAACTCTTTCCGTTACAAGAATTTCGGACTTGAATTCATGCTGCGCTACTCCGGTGGTAACAAGATCATGAATGTTACCCGCCAGGAAGCATTGCTGAGTCAGAACTTTCACAACAACGGCGTAGAAATTCTGGACAGATGGACTACTGTTGGTCAGGTTACAGATGTTCCCCGTGTAAGACAAGGTCAGGGTAACAATATCAACCAGAATGGATTGGCTACTTCCCGTTTTATTGAATCAGGCGACTTCCTGAGACTGCAGAATGTGGTATTGAGCTACACGTTCGACAACAAGCGTCTTTCTGAAAAAACCAACGGCTATATCAAGAACCTGCGCTTCTTTGTACAGGGTCAAAATCTGGCTGTTTGGACCAAGTATTCCGGTTTAGATCCTGAGAACGCCAACCAGGAAGGATTGGATAACGCGGTTTCTCCTCAACTGAGAGTGATTTCAACAGGTGTTAATGTCGGATTCTAATTCATTTAACTGATTAACGTTTTAAAATATATACAATGAGATTTAATAAATTATTCATAGCAACTGCACTATCCACCGTAGTGCTCGCATCAACGGGTTGCAAAAAGGTACTGGATGAAGGACCTTACAATGCATTCACTGATGAGAGTGTATTCACTACACCGGAAAGAGCCCTGCTGGCTTTGAACGGTGTGTATGATGCTGCTCAGACAGGTACCCAAACACTGGCCGGTCGTGGTTATCCTTTTGGCGCCGCTACCATTGAACAAGGTGATAACAGAGGGGAGGACGTAGTTAACCTGGCTGCATTCTATCAGATTACCTATCAGGGTACTTACAATCCCAATACTGCCAATAACCAGGCTATGTGGGATAACTCCTACAACATGATCAACAAGGCAAATATTGCCATTGATGGTTTCCGTTCCGTAGGTGCTTCCGGTATTATTTCTACTACTCTTGCAACACAGTATGAAGCTGAATGCCGCTTCATGCGTGCCCTGGCACACCATGAACTGCTGGTTCACTACGCCCGTCCTTACCTGGATGGCAACGGATCTGCATTGGGTGTTCCTTACAGAGATTATGCGGTTACCGGTAGTGCAGCACTGGACAGGCTCAGAACAGAACCAAGACCAACTGTAGCGGTTGATTACAGAAAGTTGCTGAACGACCTGGATTTTGCAGAAGCCAATCTGCCTGTTACCAACAGTGTTGGTAAGATCAGAGCTACCAAATCTGCTGCTATTGCCCTGAAACTTCGTGTAAGAATTCACATGGGACAGTGGGATAGTGCAAGACTGGAAGGAAACAAGTTGATTCCTGCCAGCATCAATCCATTGAACCCAACTGCTGCTGTGAGTTTGGTTGGAAGCCACCAGTTACTGGCTTCCCCTGCAGCCGCTTTTGGTATCGCTGGTGGAAACAGCATCTCCGCAGAGAATATTTTTTCTGTGAAGAACGATCCTTTGGATAATGGTTCCGTAAACGGTGCTATGGCTGCCATGTTCGGATCTACCGATCTGGGTGCACGTGGTCTGGTTGCAATTTCTCCAATCATCTGGAACAATACCGGCTGGCTGGCAGATGACCTCAGAAGATCTACTTTGTACAGAACAGGTGGTAATGCCATTTCAAATGGTATCATGACCACTAAGTACACAGATTATGTAAACAGAGGAGATAATACACCGATTCTGCGTTGGGCGGAGGTGTTGCTGTTCCAGGCAGAGGCAGAAGCCAGATTGTCTACAGGAGCGGTTTCTCAGCGTGCAGTTGACTTACTGAATATGGTAAGAAACCGTGCAAGCGCCAACCCTGCTGCTACACAATACACTACTGCGAGCTTTGCAGACTACACCGAATTGCTGAAGGCAATTTTACTGGAACGCAGAATTGAGTTCCTGGCAGAAGGAAGACGCTGGCCCGATATTCACAGAACTGCAGCAGATCCTGTAGCAGCTGTGAAAGCGGCAGGTATTCCTGCTAAAGTAACCAACGGTGTTACCGGTATTGCTTTGTATGGCATTGGTTTGCCAGTTACAACTGGTCAGGCTGCTATTCCTTACAGCGATTACAGATTTATCTGGCCTATCCCTGTAGGAGAAGTAACCCAGAATCCGGTGATAGTACAAAATCCTGGATACTAATACAGATTTAATTTTTATAGCCAAAAGGCCCCGGTTTACCGGGGCCTTTTCTATTTTGGAAATTTGAATAACAATCTTTTTTATATATAAAATAAATTATATAAAATTTAATTTTTCTGATAATATGGCTGAAACCCATGTGTAGCGGGTTTTTGTCAAAGATCATTTATTGGATAGTTAAATAATCTTTAACTAATTTCGTAATCCCTAAATTAAAAATTAAATTATGAGAAAACTAGTCACAGTATTCCTGTGTCTGGTGATGTCCCTGTTGCAAGTACAGGCGCAAAACCGGACATTAACAGGAAAAGTCACCGATGAGAAGGGTAACCCTGTAGTTGGAGCCTCTGTTTTAGTAAAAGGCACTACAATAGGAACTACGAGTAAGGAAGACGGACAGTATTCGCTGGCTGTTCCACCCAACGCAAAAGAGTTGGTTTTTTCTGCCCTCAATCTCGGTACCAAAGAAATCAAAATTGATAAGAATGCCAGCGTAATTAATGTAACACTTTCAGCAGTTGTGGACAACCTGGAAGAAGTGGTAGTGGTTGGTTATGGTACCAAAAAGAAATCCGATTTAACGGGTTCTGTTGCTACCTTAAAATCCGCTGACATCGAAAGCCGTCCGTTTTCTTCTGTTGATAAGGCATTACAAGGTAAGGTTGCAGGCTTGCAGTCTGTTGCAGCATCCGGTCAGCCAGGTGCTTCTCAGAATATTATTATCCGTGGTGTAAGCTCCATCAGCGGTAGCAGTAACCCACTGTGGGTTATTGATGGTATTCCTGTTAACACAGGTGATGTTTCCCGTTTGCAAACAACAAGTAACCTGCTGAGCACATTGAACCCCAATGATATTGAGAGCATCTCCGTATTGAAGGATGCAGCTTCTCAGTCTATCTATGGTAGCCGTGCGGCAAATGGTGTAATTGTTGTTACAACCAAAAAGGGTAAAGCAGGCAAAACCAGATTCCGTTTCGATACTGAAGTGGGTCAAAGCAATACTGCTTACAAAAATGACAAATACAGACCACTGAATGCAACAGAATACCTGAACATCACCCGCGAAGGTCTGGTGAATCTTGGCGCCAGTCAGGCAGCCATCGATGGTACACTTGCTGCCTTAGGACTGGGAACAGGAGTTGATTTCAACTGGCTGGATAATGTAAGCCGTACAGGTAGTCAGCAACAGTATAACCTGAGCGCAGAAGGAGGTAATGATAAAACAACCTTCTTTATTTCTGGAGGTCATTTTGTACAGGAAGGTACTACCGTTAACTCCAAACTTACCCGTACAAACGGTAATGTAAGAATTACCAACAAAGCTACCGACAGATTAACCCTGGGTGTGAACCTGAATGTGGGTGCTGTAAGTCAGCGCGCTCCGTTGAGCGGAGGTGCTTTCGGTAACCCTGTATTGTCTTCTTATTTCCTGCTGCCTACCAAATCTGCTTACAATGCAGACGGTTCATGGAACCTGACCAATCTGGGTGGTTTGCACAATACCCTGGCTTTGTCTGAAATTGATAAAAGATTTTTAAGACAAACCAGTATTCGGGGTAGTGCATTTGCAGAGTACAGAATACTGGATAATCTGAAATTCAGAAGTCAGTATGGTGTTGATTACAATGTGCTGGAAGAAGATCAGTACAACAACCCTCGTCATGGAGACGGAGCTGCATCTAACGGTAGAGCCTATTCTTACTATACCCGTTATTTTAACTGGGTATGGACCAATACACTGGACTACCAGCAGAATCTGACCAAGGGTGGTGATCTTTCTCTGAATGCACAGGTTGGTTATGAAGCACAAAAGTCTTCCGGATATTTCGGATCTCTGCGTGCAGACCAGTTCCCACCAACCACGGCACTGACTTATCCGGCTTCCGGAGCAAGTCCGTTTGCTGCTTCTGCAACTATCTCTGAATATTCCTTCGTTTCTCAGTTTGCAACAGCATCCGTAAACTACCAGAATCGATTTGTATTGTCCGGAAGCTTCAGAAGAGACGGATCTTCCAAGTTTAGCCCAAGTAACAAATACGGTAACTTCTGGTCTGTGGGTGGAACCTGGAATATCGACAGGGAAAAATTCATGGATGATCTTTCTTTTGTTACCCAGTTAAAACTCCGTTCTTCTTATGGTGTGAACGGTAGCAATACTGCTATTGGTAACTATGATGCCCTTCCATTATACGGATACGGCTCTAACTACAACTACAACCAGTTGCCCGGTAGCGCACCCGCTAACGTGGGGGATCCGAACCTTACCTGGGAGTTGAATAAACCATTCAATGTTGGTGTTGATGTGAGTGTATTGAAAAACAGAATCAGCTTTACCGCGGAATACTATAACAGAACATCTGCTTCTCTATTGCTGCAAGTTCCATTGTCCAGAACTTCTGGTTTCTCTACTGCAACCAGAAATATCGGTAGCATGAAAAATGCAGGTTTTGAATTTTCTCTGAATGTGGTTCCTGTACTGAAAAAGGACCTGAGATGGGAGATCGATTTCAATTTCGCCAACAATAAGAATACCGTTACTTCTTTACCAGGCGGAGCTGATATTATTAATCCAAATAACACGCTGCAGCTGATCAGAGTAGGCCTTCCTGTTAACTCTTTCTTTATCAGAGAATGGGCTGGTGTTAACCCAGCAAACGGAGATCCTTTGTGGTATTCCGATGATAAGCGTACATCCACAACCAATGTATACCCCGGAGCAGGTGCTCGTGTGGTAGCTGGTAACTCATTGCCAAAGTATTTTGGTTCTCTTGGTACTACGCTGAATTTCAAAGGTTTTACCCTGAGTGCTCAGTTCTACTACAACTATGGCAACATGGTTTATGATACTTGGGCAGGATACTATTTAGGCTCTGGTTTTGGCGCTACTTTCAATAAAGTTGCCCGTCAGCTGGATCGTTGGCAGAAGCCTGGTGATATCACCGATATTCCTAGATATGTGTACAACGGCAATAAAAACGCTCAAAGTTCTTCTACCCGCTACCTGAGCCAGGGAGATTTTATCAGATTGCGTGAACTGCAGATTGGTTATAACCTGCCTAAGAGCTTGATTGAAAAAGCTAAACTGACTAATGTGAACTTCTATGTAAGAGGAACCAACCTGTTTACCTGGGTTAAGGACAAAAACCTTCCTTTTGATCCTGAGCAGGGAACTACCAGCGCTACCAACCTGAATGTATTCATTCCAAGGACTGTAACCGTTGGTCTTAACGTAGCATTCTAATAATGGCTTTTTAAAATATGATAACTATGAGCAGAAAATATAAATTTCAAACGTTGCTGGTAATAGTGTTACTGGCAACCATGTCTTCCTGTAAAAAGAGCTTTATTGAGCTTTCTTCTCCCACCTCTTTAACGCCGGACCAGGCGCTGGCTACGGAGGGAGACCTGAAAGTAGCTCTTTTCGGAGCATACGCTGGTATGCGTAACGTAGACCTGTTCGGAAGATCTCTTCCTGTAATGGGAGATCTGATGGCCGATAATGCCTACCAGTCTGCATTGAATACCAATAGGTATACTTTTTACAATGATTACAGCGATACAAAGGGTGCTACTGCTACCGATGGTAATGCACTTGGTATGTGGACTGCTGCATACACTGTAATCCTGAGAGCGAACAATATCATCAATTCTACTATTCCAGCTAATGCAAATGTAAATCAGTACAAAGGAGAAGCATATGCACTGAGAGCGCTGGCTTACTTCACACTGGTGCGCAATTTTGCAAAACCATATGCAGACAGTCCTGATGGAATGGGTGTGCCTATTGTTACCGTTTATAATCCCGATCTGAAACCTACACGCAACAAAGTATCTGAAGTGTATGCACTGATGATTGCAGATCTGAATCAGGCTTATACCCTGATGACAGGGTTCACCAACTCTTCCATGTTCAGCAAATATGCTGCTAAGGCACTTCAGGCAAAAGTATACCTGCATATGGGTGATAAGGCCAATGCAAAAACTGCAGCTTTGGATGTAATCAACAACAGCGGTTTTTCTCCACTGACAACCAGTAATCACGCTTCCTACTGGGCTAACTCTGTAGTTAGAACAGATAAGCTGGAAACTTTGTATGAAGTTTCTTCCGATGCGGTAGCCAATCTTTCTTTTGATGCAATTGGCTATTTATACAGCCAGACAGGAAACTATGGCGATATCCTTTGCTCCGATGA
This sequence comes from Sediminibacterium sp., assembly GCA_028687975.1. Classification (GTDB taxonomy): domain Bacteria; phylum Bacteroidota; class Bacteroidia; order Chitinophagales; family Chitinophagaceae; genus Sediminibacterium. Next base: position 2,836 of record JAQTZD010000020.1, on the reverse strand, counting down.
CCTTTATGCCTTGTATGGAGCAACAGATGTTAGAAAAGCACTGTATCCTACCGGTACAAGGGCTGGTTTGCCATCTGTGTTTATCAACAAGTATCCTGTAACCACAGGCGATTTAAGTGATACCAAAGTACTTCGTTTAAGCGAAATGTACCTGATTGCGGCAGAAGCTTCTTTGCCAACCAACGAAGCAGATGCGTTAACTTATGTTAACTTCATCACCAGCCGTCGTGGTACCACTCCGATCCTGTCTACAGGAGCTCAGTTACTGGAAGATATCCTGACTGAAAGAAGAAAGGAACTTGCGTTTGAAGGAGACAGATTCCATGATCTGCAGCGCCTGAAAAGGGATGTTGCGAGAAGTACCAATTATCCAGCTACTTCCAGAACAATTTCTTATAGTGTGTTCAGAAGGATTCTTCCAATTCCGCAAAACGAAATTGACGCCAATCCGAATCTTAAGCCTCAGCAAAACACCGGATATTAATTATCTTTTTGCTGATTGATATTGTCAAAAGGGCCACTCATAGAGTGGCCTTTTTATTTAACAAAACCACCTGATTTTGCCTGGTAAGATTCAGTACATTTAACTTATGAAAAAATTACTGCTTCCCTTATGCTGTATGTTCAGCTATCTGGCTGCATTTTCGCAGAATATATCTATTCTGCAAGACCCTGTTTCTTCGAGAATATTCAATATTGAGAAATATGCCGAAATCAGGGGAACTCCTTTTTTTACCGATAAGTGGGTCAAGGGATCTGTGTTAACCACCAGGGGAGTTTACGAAAACCTGGAATTGAAGTTTGATATATACGATAATACTATTTTCTTTAATAAGAACGATGAAGCTTTTGAAATGCAGGATGATATTGTTTCATTTACGCTGATGCACAAGCCGGGCCAGCCTGCTTCTTATTCTCATTTTCAAAAGGGAATTGTTGGTCCGGGACTCCAGGGAAATCAATACGTACAGGTTTTGGAAAAAGGAAACATCAGCCTCTACCGGCTTTACCTGAAACATGTATCGGAAATGAGTGAGGTAAATGCAGGTATCGTAAAAACCTTTACAAACGGCGCCAAATATTATACTGGAAAAAATAATGCGGCTACCCTGCTCAAAACAGACCGGGAGTCTGTACTGGTCTTATTGGCAGATAAGGCTGAACAAGTGAGCAGCTTCATTTCCACCAATAAGATTTCTTTTAAGAAGGAGGAGGACCTGATTCAAGTTTTTAAGTATTATAACTCCTTATAACTACATAAAAAAAGAGGGCATGCCCTCTTTTTTTATACTCGTATTTCGTCTTTTTATTTCAGCACCTCAGCCAGTTTTTCTTCCAGCTCACCACCCCGCAAATCGGTAGCAATGATTTTTCCCTGGGGATCAATCAGCACATTAAAAGGAATGGCGTCAAACTGATACAGACCGGGCATGCTGCTTCCCCATTGCTTCAGGTCGCTCACATGCTTCCAGCTTAATTTATCGTCTCTAATGCCCTGTAACCAGGCTTCTTTGTCGTTATCCAGCGATACACCCAGAATGGTGAAATTCTTATTCTTGTACTTGTTGAAGGCATTCACCACATTGGGATTTTCTCTTCTGCAAGGACCACACCAGCTTGCCCAGAAATCTACCAGCACATACTTTCCTTTCAGGCTGCTCAGTAAAAAGGGTTTGCCATCGGTGTCGGGTAAATTAATCTCCGGTGCCTGCTGGTTCAGCAGCGCATAGGTTTTGGGAGCCGGTGCTTTTTGCGCTGCGGATGCATTTACCAGGGCTTTGATTTTTTGCAGGCCACTGTGGTCTTTGTACTGGGCTGCAGATTCGTTTACCAGGGCATTCAGCTCTTCGGGCATCATTGTTCTGGATGCCATACCCAATGCATAGTAACGAGCCGCAGGGCTCTTGCTTTCCTTTATAAAGCTGCTTATAGCCGCATTCATTCTTTTCATCTGCTGATCGCGGTCGGCTTTGGCTATATTGAGTAAACTGTCTGTGCCGGTTTGCTTTTGCAGGGTATCGATGCGCATAAAGATGGCATACAAGGCGGAATCCTGTTTCCGGTAATCATTAAAAAGGGTGTGAAGGTTTTCTGAAGCTTTAGACCCCTTGAGTGTGTAGTCTCTGTAATGGTTCACGTCCATTGCTACTTCTATATAATCGTTGTCGTTCACGATCAGTACATCCGGGCCGTTTTCCAGCACAAGCCGGTACAACCCTTCTTCTCTGGCAATGCCTTTAAGCGTAAAACTGCCGTTTTTTTCCAGCCTGCCGGAATCGAGTATCACAGGTTGATCTCCGCCAAATGGAAGCTCCTGCAGAAACACTTTGTCGGAAGGCGCGTTTTTAATGGCGCCTGTTACGGTGAAGCCGCCGTATTTTTTTTGCTGACAGGATACGAACAATACTGTAGCACCCAGCAATAGCAAGGAGATTTTTTTCATGTATGGTTAATTGTTAAGTTTTAATTCGAGCAGTTGCGTAACGAGTTTGGGGTCTGCTTTTCCTTTGCTCCTTTTCTTTACATCCCCCACAAATAAACCGATGAGTCCCTTTTTTCCTTTTTTGTACTCGGCTACTTTTTCGGGCATGGAAGCCAGCGCTTCATCCACCCACTTTTCGAGCTCCCCGGTATCACTTACCTGCAGCAACTGGAGTTTTTCGGCAATTTCCAGCGGCGCTTCATTGCTTTCTGCAATTACCGGCAGTAACCGGGTAGCTGCTACAGAAAAGTTGACCTGTCCGGATTCCACCAGTTGTATAAGTGCTGCAAGTTGTTGTGGTTGCAGCCTGAACTGTTCAAAATCCAGCGCATGTTCATTCAGGTATTGCCGGAT
>JAQTZD010000019.1 GCA_028687975.1 Sediminibacterium sp. | reverse complement strand
ATTAAAAATATATTTTGCATTTTCTTGAATAGAAAAGTTTATTTATCAAACAATAGTTCTCGGAATTTTGAAAGCCACTTATTAATGAAAGGTAGCCTTTCAGAAGATCAAAGTATTTTAACAATTAAATGTTCACCTTATGATATCTTTAAATATCCTGATGATTATAGTAAACTTGAGAATGATTATTTTTCGATTCATAAGTTTCCAGCTACTATGAATTTCAAAAGAGTTAAATAGTTATTCTTTTCAAAAAGTGGGATAATAGTTTAAAGTGGGATAATAGTTTAAAGTGGGATTCATAAGGAAGATATACATTGGAGGATTTTATAATGTACCCTAAAAGTAGGACAGATAATGTGTTCAACTAAGATATAAATGAGTTGATTAAACAGCGGTCTACTAAGACAAAAAGCCAATGAAATCCCCCTGAAAACCATTAATTTCATTAGCATAAACCCCAACTATGAAATTAGCTTTCAGTGCTTTTCTGCTGCTTGGTCTGAGCTTGAGCAGTTACCAGCCCTTGCATGCCCAGCAGGCGGATGTACTCATCAGAAACGGAAAAATCATCGACGGAACCGGCAATTCCTGGTTCATAGGTGATGTAGCCGTACAGGCTGGCAAAATTGTAAAAATCGGTCGCCTCGGCAACTGGCAGGCAGGTAAAATCATTGATGCGGGCGGGCTGATTGTAGCGCCTGGTTTTATTGATGTACACACCCATATTGAAGGTGATGAAAAGAAAAATCCGCTGGCATCCAACTTCATCTACGACGGAGTTACCTCCGTGGTAACAGGTAACTGTGGTATATCCGAAGTGAACCTGGGCAACTATCTCCGCATGGTCGACAGCCTGCGGCCTGCAATAAATGTAGCTGCGCTGATCGGGCACAACGATGTACGTAAGGCTGCGATGGGGTCTGCCAACCGCGATCCCAACGAAGCAGAAATGCAGCACATGGAGTCCATTGTGGAACAGGCGATGAAAGACGGCGCTGTAGGCATGTCTACCGGGCTGATCTATATTCCCGGCACCTATTCCAAAACACCGGAAGTGGTGCGTTTGGCAAAAGTGGCTGCTCAATACAATGGCGTTTACGCCAGCCATATGCGTTCTGAAGGAGATAGTGTGGTAAAAGCGATTGAAGAAGCGCTGACCATTGGAAGAGAAGCCCGGATACCGGTAGAGATTTCTCACTTTAAATTAAGCGGACAACAGAACTGGGGAAGAAGCAGAGAAACCGTACCCATGATCATCAAAGCCAGGGAAGAAGGACTGGATGTAACCATCGACCAATATCCCTATACGGCCAGCAGCACTTCACTGAGTACCCTGTTACCCGACTGGGTACTTGCAGACGGACAGGATTCTATTAAAGCCAGACTGGCCAACCCGGAGATCCGCAAACAAGTGATTAACGTGATGCTGAAGAATCTCAAAAAAAGAGGACTTCCGCATTTCAGTTATCCGGTGGTAGCCAGTTTTAAACCAGACAGTTCTTACAACGGAAAGAGCATTGAAGAAGTAAACCTGATGAGGGGAAGAAAACACAAAGTGAAAGAAGAAGCGGAAACCATTCTTCAGATGATGGAACTCGGCGGCGCCGGTATGATTTTCCATGGCATGAGTGATGAGGATGTAAAAAACATCATGCACTACCCGTTCAATATGTTTGCAAGCGATGCCAGCATACGCGTATTTGGATCGGGCAATCCGCATCCGCGTGGCTATGGCACCAATGCCAGAGTACTGGGTAAATATGTTCGTGAAGAAAAAGTAATTTCACTGGAAGAAGCCATCCGCAGAATGACTTCCCTGCCTGCACAGAAATTCAACCTGCAAAACAGGGGACTACTGCGCGAAGGATTTGCTGCAGACATGGTGATCTTCGACGAAAAAACAGTGAGCGATTTATCTAGCTACAACCAACCACATCAATACAGTACAGGATTTAAATATGTATTGGTCAATGGTGTTGTATCCGTGGAAAACGGGGTTCAGAACAACAACAGGAATGGGATAGCCTTGAGAAACAATCAATAAGTTCCCGGAAATCCGCGACTTCAATTAAATAAAAAGCGCTTGTTGACTATGCAATCAACAAGCGCTTTTGTTATTGTACGGTTTTGTTCAGGATCAGATTCTTCCATTCAGAATTTCGTCCACCACTGCAGGATCCAACAGTGTTGAAGTATCTCCTAAGTTCTCAGTTTCTCCTTCTGCAATCTTCCGCAGAATACGGCGCATGATCTTACCGCTTCTGGTCTTAGGCAATCCACTCACAAACTGAATCTTATCTGGTTTGGCAATGGCGCCGATCATCCTAGTTACAGTTTGCAGAATATCTTTTCGCACCAGATCTCCCGAACCATGTGTATTCTGTGCGTGTGATCCCTGGTAGATTACATAGGCGTAAATGCCCTGTCCTTTCACTTCGTGCGGATAACCTACCACGGCACTTTCCACTACACCAGCGTGCATGTTGATCGCATTCTCCACTTCGGCTGTACCAATGCGGTGACCACTTACATTCAACACATCATCTACCCTGCCCGTGATCCGGTAATTACCATCCTTGTCGCGCAGTGCGCCATCCCCGGTAAAATACATATTATCGTATGTGGCAAAATAGTTGGTACGGCAACGTTCATGATCGCCCCAGGTCGTTCTCAAAATACCCGGCCATGGCGCTTTGACGCAGAGATTACCGGAAACGGTCTGACCAGCTTCTCCTTCTACCTCTTTGCCATTTTCGTCTACCAGTACCATTTGCACACCGGGCATTGGCAGGGTTGCCCAGCTTGGCTTGGCCGGAGTGATGCCCGCCATATTACTGATGAGGCAGGCCCCGGTTTCAGTTTGCCACCAGGTATCCACGATCGGGCATTTTTTCTTGCCCACATTTTCGTCGTACCAATGCCATGCTTCCTCATTGATGGGTTCACCAACAGTACCAAGTACTTTCAGGGATGATAGGTCTTTTCCCTGCAATGGTCCAAGACCAAAACCCATCAGGCTGCGGATGGCTGTTGGCGCAGTGTATAAGATGTTTACTTTGAATTTGTCTACAATATCCCAGAACCTTCCTGCATCCGGAAAGGTCGGAACGCCCTCGAACATCAGGGTGGTAGCACCGGCGCTCAACGGACCATATACAACATAACTATGGCCGGTAATCCAGCCAACATCTGCTGTGCAGAAATGAATTTGCCCCGGCTGATACTGGAACACATTCACGAACGTGTAGTTGGCATAGATCATGTATCCGCCGCAGGTATGCACTACCCCTTTGGGCTTTCCGGTACTGCCGGAAGTATAAAGAATAAACAATGGATCTTCCGCATCCATTTCCTCTGCTTCAATATAGGTAATGCCCTTGTCTTCTATATGCTGCACTTCATCTTCCCACCATACATCTCTTCCCTTGATCATGGAAACGGCTGTTCTGGTTCTGGTAGCAACAATTACTTTTTTAATGGTTTTATTTCCGATCAGTGCATCATCAATCACACTCTTCAATGGTATGTCTTTGGCGCCTCTGTAAGCGCCGTCGCAGGTAATAATGAAAGTTGCCTGCGCATCTTCCAGCCTGTCTGCAATGCTCTGCGCAGAGAAGCCTCCGAAGATAACGCTGTGCACCGCACCAATCCTGGCACAAGCCAGTACCGCAATAGCCAGTCGGGGAATCATACCCATATAAATACAAACACGATCGCCTTTCTGTACACCATTGTTCTTTAATACATGCGCAAACTGACAAACTTTTTCGTGCAGTTTTTTATAGGTCAGTATCCTGCTGGGATATTCCGGATCATTCGCTTCCCAGATTATTGCAGGCTGATTGCCCCGTTCGGCCAGGTGCCTGTCTAAACAGTTTTCGGTGATGTTCATTTTGGCACCCTTGAACCATTCTACTGTAGGCTCTTTGAAATTCCAGCGAAGTACATCTTCTTTGGATGCCCATTTTTTCTTCCAGGTAAAATGATTGGCGATGTCTTCCCAGAAGCCCGCGGGATCTTCAATACTTTTCTGGTAAGCTGCTTTGTATTCTTCAAAGCTCTTGATCTGATATGGATAGCTCATGGCAAAGTTTTTCGGATATAAATATACGGGATTAGTTGCTTGGCGATCTGCTCCAATTAACGTAAGTTGAAACTTCATTTATGCCAATGAAAGAGAATAAAACACTAAGAAGGGTGATTGCCGCTTCTTCGATGGGTACACTGATAGAATGGTACGACTTTTATATTTTCGGAAGCCTTGCCACCGTTATTGCCAGCCAGTTTTTTCCTAAAACCAATCCAACCGCAGCCCTGCTTTCTACGCTCGCCACTTTTGCGGCAGGCTTTATTGTAAGGCCTTTTGGCGCACTCTTCTTTGGAAGACTGGGCGACCTGATTGGCAGAAAACATACATTTCTCCTGACACTTGTGATCATGGGCGGGTCCACATTTGCCATTGGTCTGGTTCCCGGCTACGACAGCATTGGATTTGCAGCGCCGATCATTGTACTGATCCTTCGCCTGTTACAGGGTCTTGCACTGGGAGGAGAATATGGCGGAGCTGCCACCTATGTTGCAGAACATGCTCCCGATCATAAAAGAGGTTATTATACTTCCTGGATTCAGACCACCGCTACTCTCGGCTTATTTGTTTCACTGGGAGTAATCTTGCTGACCAGACATTCGCTGGATGCGGACCCTGCAAAATCCATCAGTAAGTTCAATGAATGGGGATGGCGCATTCCTTTTATTGTATCTGTATTATTGGTGGGTATTTCCGTTTACATCCGTTTGAAAATGAAAGAATCACCGCTCTTTACCGAACTGAAAAAATCGGGTAAAACCGCTGTGAATCCCATTAAAGAAAGTTTTGGTCACAAGACCAATTTAAAGATGGTGTTGCTGGCATTGTTCGGTGCCACTATGGGACAGGGAGTGGTTTGGTATACCGGACAGTTTTATGCCCAGTCTTTTATTGAGAATGTTTGTAAAATTGATTTTGATCAGTCCCGCACCATATTGATCTGGGCCATTTTACTGGGCACACCTTTCTTTGTGGTATTCGGACACTGGAGCGATAAAATCGGTCGCAAGTGGATCATGCTGGGCGGTATGTTCCTGGCCATCATTTCTTACCATTACCTGTTTGGCCAGTTGCTGAAGATTGCTGACCCATCCAATTCCACTGAACTCGTGGACCAAAAAATGGTGAAGTCGGAAAGACATGTGCTCACTACATCCGACACGCTCAGAACGGTTGCAGTAATCCGGCAATATGAAACCGGAATGCAGGTAACCGAAAAAACCGTAGACACTTTATACAAGGGAGGACAACTGCAGGTTACCCAACCCGCTGTTAAGACCGCCAAAATACTGGGTAGCACAGATTACTGGAAGATGACCGGAATTGTATTCATCATGATTCTGTATGTAACCATGGTATATGGCCCCATTGCTGCTTTTTTGGTGGAACTGTTTCCCACAAAAATCAGGTACACTTCCATGTCGCTCCCCTACCATATCGGCAACGGAGTATTTGGTGGTCTCACGCCTTTCATTGCCACATTGCTCACGACCATTTATACCAACGACCTGCTGGTGGGTTTGATGTATCCGATTATTATAGCCGCTGTAAGCCTGGTTATTGGTGCGGTGTATCTTCAAAATAAAATTGATCCGCCAATAGCATCCTGATCTAACCTAAATTTTGTATCATGAATCAACTTAAAAAATGGATGGGTATAATCTGGATCTTTCTGGGTCCTGTTGCGGTTTACTACCTGATCAAGACAGCCCTGCAACAAACCACTGCTCACCCCACGCTGGATGCCAAAATTCAATGGGGTGTATTTGTGGTAGTTTTTATTCCCATTGCCATTGGACTGATGATCTTTGGCTACTATGCCTGGAAGGGGGAATACAAAGAAGAATAAACCACCAACGCCTGTACTAACTGGTTTTTAACAGGCAGCAGCCGATAATTTGGTTATTTTTGAACCAAACAGATCAGCATGTCGATTGAGGTATCCGGTTTGGCAAAAATGTATGGTACTCAGAGAGCGGTAGATCAGCTTTCTTTCAGCCTTTCGAAAGGAGAGATTGTTGGTTTTTTAGGCCCCAATGGCGCCGGAAAGAGTACCACCATGAAAATGATTACCGGATTTCTGCAGCCGGATGCCGGAAGCATCCAGATTTGCGGAGAAGACCTGCTGCAGCACCCCATAGCCTGTAAAAAAAAGATCGGCTATCTGTCCGAAGCCAACCCGCTCTACTACGATATGTATGTGAAAGAATACCTGGCATTTGTTGCCGGCATTCATGGAATCAAATATGCCCTCAACAGCCCCTGGACGGTAGCTTCTGTGATTGATCGAACCGGCCTGGGTCCGGAACAGCACAAAAAGATCGGGCAGCTTTCCAAAGGATATAAGCAACGGGTAGGGCTGGCGGCCGCGCTGATCCACAATCCAGAAGTACTGGTACTGGATGAACCCACCAGCGGGCTGGACCCCAATCAAATCATCGAAATCCGTAATCTGATCAAAGAGCAGGGCAAGGACAAAACCGTATTGTTTTCCAGTCATATTTTGCAGGAAGTGGAAGCTATTTGCAACAGGATCATCATCATACACAAAGGAAAGATCGTGGCAAACGACAGCCTGAACAACCTGAAAGCCAATCGATCGCTGGAAGCGGTCTTCCGGGAACTGACAGGGGGAGTTAGTGTATAAACTACATAATACGTATCTTCGACATTCTATAAACGTTTAAAACACAAACAATGAGTTACATTATTGAAGTACATGCAAGACAGATTCTCGACAGCCGCGGTAACCCTACCGTTGAAGTAGATGTGTTAACCGACGACGGTGCCCTGGGAAGAGCTGCAGTACCAAGCGGTGCAAGCACCGGTATTCACGAAGCAGTTGAGCTTCGCGACAACGATAAGAAAAAATATGTTGGCAAGGGCGTTTTGAAAGCCGTTAAAAACGTAAACGATATTATTGCCGATGCCATTGTAGGATTTGATGTAACACAGCAGGCTGCTATTGATGAGGCCATGATTGAACTGGACGGAACACCCAACAAAGGCAAACTGGGTGCCAATGCAATTCTGGCGGTAAGTATGGCAGTTGCCAAAGCTGCCGCTGAGGAAGCTTCCCTGCCACTGTTCCGTTATATTGGCGGAACCAACGCAAAAACATTGCCCATCCCCATGATGAACATCCTCAACGGTGGTGCGCATGCTGATAATAAAATTGATTTTCAGGAATTCATGATCATGCCGGTTGGAGCTCCTTCTTTCAGCGAAGGTCTTCGCTGGGGTGTTGAGATCTTCCATACCCTGAAAGGTGTACTGAAGAAAAAAGGATTCAGCACCAACGTGGGCGACGAAGGTGGATTTGCTCCAAACATTCAGAGCAACGAAGAAGCTATTGAAACAGTTCTGGAATCCATTCAGGCTGCAGGTTATAAAACCGGTTCTCAGATTGTGATTGCCATGGATGCCGCCAACAGCGAATTATGGGATGCCAAGAAGAAAAAATATGTATTCCACAAGAGTAGTGGTAAAGCAGTAAGCAGCGATGAACTGGTGAAATTCTGGGAAAAATGGGTGAAACAATACCCAATCGTTTCTATTGAAGACGGTATGGCCGAAGACGACTGGAATGGCTGGAAAGCCCTCACCCAGGCTGTTGGAAGCAAATGCCAGCTGGTAGGTGACGACCTGTTTGTGACCAATGTTGAGCGTTTACAGCAGGGTATCGATAAAAAGATTGCGAATGGTCTGCTGGTAAAAGTAAACCAGATTGGTACCATTACCGAAACCATCAACGCGGTTTCCCTGGCGCAGCACAACGGATACAACACCATTATGAGTCACAGAAGTGGTGAAACAGAAGACACTACCATTGCAGACCTTGCTGTGGCATTGAACTGTGGCCAGATCAAAACCGGTTCTGCTTCCCGTACAGACCGTATGGCCAAATACAATCAGCTGATCCGCATTGAAGAGATGCTCGGAAGTACTGGTGTGTTTCCAAAAGGAAAAGTAAAATTTGGCAATAAATAAGCCATTCACACTTGTGAATTAAATATCAGTTGGCAGATAAGGGTTTCTTACTACTTTTATCTGCCAGCTTTTTTTAGCCATTGTTATGAAGAAATTTGCATCCATCATCACCAATAAATACCTGATTGCCGGGTTGTTCTTTATTGTATGGATGCTGTTCATAGACCAGCGGGATTATTTTCAGCAAAAAGAGCGCAGAGACGAATTAAGGAAGCTGGAATTGAAGAAGGAATACTATCAAAAGGAAATTGAGAAAACCCGGAAGGAACTGGGCGATCTGCAAAACAGCCCTGCTGCCCTGGAAAGATTTGCCAGGGAGCGTTACCTGATGAAAAAGGATGGGGAAGACATCTTTATCCTGGAAGATTCTACAGCAGAAAAAAAATAAAAATCCCTCCTAAACGTTGCCCCCCTGAAACAGGATTATCCTCCCTATTTATAGTTAGTTCTGCAATATTTAATCGTGCCGGTCGTTTTACAATTACGCCGTATCCTCTGAGTTCACGCAGACCACTGCTTATGAAAAACTTTAAAGAAGAGGAACTGATTATGTACATATACAAGGATTGCCCGCCCGAATTAACCGCAGCAATTAACCAGGCTATCAAAGAGGATGCAGCACTGAACGAAAAGGTAGTTACGCTCAAACAAACCGTTGAACAACTGGACCGCCTGAAACTGAAAGCTCCATCATCCAAAACCATACAGGCCATTCTGAATTACGCCGCAAAATCGGCTAAAAAAGAAGATTGAATTGGTTATTTTTGAGCATGACGAGGAAGGAAAGGTACCAACAGGTAATTGACTATTTTTTAGACACCACCCCCACTGCTGAAACAGAATTAATTTACGATAATCCATTTCAGTTGCTGGTTGCAGTGATTCTTTCTGCCCAGTGTACCGATAAACGCGTGAACCTGACCACACCTGCCCTTTTCAGGCAATATCCCGGGCCTGAGGAAATGGCAAAGGCCGGATTTGACGATTTGTTTCCGCTGATCCGGAGCATTTCATATCCCAACAACAAAACAAAACACCTGATCGGCATGGCCAATATGCTGCTGGAAAAGTTCAACAGCACGGTTCCCATGACCGTGGAGGAACTGGTAAAACTTCCGGGTGTTGGAAGAAAAACAGCCAACGTAATTACGAGTGTGATCGACGAACAGCCCAATATGGCAGTAGATACCCATGTATTCCGGGTAAGCCATCGCCTGGGCCTGGTTGGCACCAAAGCCACTACCCCGCTGGCCGTAGAAAAAGAGCTGATCAAATACATCCCGGAGGAATTCGTGCATCGCGCACACCACTGGCTGATTCTTCACGGCAGGTATACCTGTTTGGCCAGAAACCCCAAATGCACCGATTGTGGGTTAAAGCATCTTTGCACCTATTATAAAAAACACCAAAAGGCTACTTAACCCTTTACCAGATTATAGGATTCATCAATCATGTTCCGGAGTTGTTTATCGGATAGTATTCCGTTTACCAAAATGGTATTCCAGTGTTTCTTGTTCATATGATATCCCGGAAACACGGAAGCAGGAAATTCTTCACGAAGTTCAACTGCTTTATCGGGATCGCATTTTACATTGAAACTTACCGGATCGTTATCGAAACCCGCAAGCAAAAACATTTTCCCTTTTATCTTATACACAAGTGTATCGGGGCCAAAGGGAAGTGCTTCCTCCACACCGGGCTTGCTCAGGCAGTATTCACGGATTTCATCAAGATACATAGCAAGTTGAAGTTACTAAAAAAACAGCTGGCTGGTTTCACAATAAAAAACCTCACCTGTTCAAAACAAGTGAGGTCGAATTTCAATGATATAGGATTACAACATTTTCTTCACGGTATCTACCAGCTCACCTTTCGTGATAGGCACGCCCATGATTTTGTTGAATGCTTTTGCATCTACCATATACTGGTCGCGGATGATTTTTACCAGCTGGCCATTGTTGATTTCGGGAATCAGCACCTGATCAAAATTGCTGATGATCTCGCCCAGGTTTTTAGGGAACGGACGCATGTAGCGGATATGTGCATGGCTTACGGCCAGCCCTTCTGCCTGCAGCTCCAGTGCAGCGCTCTTGATGGCGCCATAGGTAGAACCCCATCCTAAGATCAGGACTTTCCCTTTTTCCGCACCGCTGTCTATTTTCTGCAACGGAATATAGTCCGCAATTTTATCCACTTTCGCCTGACGGGTTTTCACCATGTGCTGGTGGTTGTCGGAATCATAGCTGATGTTTCCGGTGATATCCTGTTTCTCCAGACCACCTACGCGATGCTCCAGTCCGGGTGTACCGGGTACCGCCCATGGACGCGCCAGTTTTTCGTCGCGCTTGTATGGCTGGTATTTTTCTTCGCCATCATCCAGCTTGGTCTTGAACTTCACTTCAATGGGTTTCAGATCCGCAGACTGCGGGAACTTCCATGGCTCAGCACCGTTGGCAATATAACCATCACTCAACAGAATTACCGGAGTCATATGCTGTACGGCTATTCTTACCGCTTCATATGCCACTTCAAAACAATCGCTTGGCGTTGAAGCAGAAATTACCGGAATCGGCGCTTCACCGTTTCTTCCGTAATAAGCCTGCATCAAATCACTTTGCTCTGTTTTGGTAGGCAGACCGGTAGAAGGACCACCACGCTGGATATTGACAATTACCAAGGGAATTTCGAGCATCATAGCCAGGCCCATGGCTTCTGTTTTCAGCGCCATACCCGGACCTGATGTGGTGGTAACACCCAGTGCGCCACCGTAGCTGGCTCCGATTGCAGAAGCAATCGCAGCAATTTCATCTTCTGCCTGGAATGTTTTTACGCCGAATGCCTTGTATTTACTCAGATCGTGTAAAATATCGGAAGCAGGCGTAATGGGATAAGATCCCAGGAACAACTGCAATCCGCTTTTTTCACCGGCTGCAACCAGACCCATTGCCAGCGACTGGTTACCCATAATGCTGCGGTACAATCCGGGTTCCATTTTTGCCTTCTCTACCTTGTAACGGGTAGTGAATATTTCGGTGGTTTCTCCATAATTGTATCCTGCCTGCAACACTTTGATATTGCTCTGAAGAATACTTTCTTTTTTACCAAACTTCTCTTTCAGGAAGCTGATGGTGTTGTCGAGGCTTCTGTTGTACATCCAATAGATGAAGCCAAGTACAAACATATTTTTAGCACGGTCTCTTTCTTTTACACCAAGTTCTGTAAACTCTTTCAACGCCTCGCGTGTGAGCTTGGTTACATCGATCTTGATCACTTCAAAAGAATCAAGACTGCCATTCTCGAGCGGATTAACACCGTCCGGATAATTGGCCAGCCGCAGATTCCTGGCATCAAATCCATCAATATTCACAATGATTTTACCACCTGGCTTAATGGCCTTAAGGTTCACCTTCAATGCTGCGGCATTCATGGCCACCAGCACATCGGCTATATCACCTGGAGTAAACACTTTGTTGGAAGAAAAGTGGAGCTGGTATCCGCTCACACCTGGAACTGTTCCGATCGGGGCACGTATCTCTGCCGGGAAATCCGGAAATGTTGCCAAATCAATTCCTAATAAAGCAGTATTGTTGGTAAACTGCTGACCTGTTAACTGCATGCCATCGCCACTGTCGCCGGCAAACTTGATTACTACGTCCTGTAGAACTTCTTCTTTGATATTCATCTCTTCCGTTTGTGCGGATAAAGGTACTATATCTGACGGGCATTTTTTCTGCCTAACTGACATCTTTTTCAGGAATTTTAGTAAATCGGTACTTTATTTGTGATATAATTGTTCAGTTATATATCATGAAAGCATTGAGACAGTGAAAATGAAGCATTTGATTGGAGTGAAGGCCTTATCAGGACTGCTTTTCATCAGCAGTTGCCAATCCGGGGAGACATCCCGGAACGTACCGGCAGATTTGGGAGAGCAGGTTCCCACAGGTTCCGCTTCAGCGGTTTCTGTAGCGGGCAAACCCTTTGTTTACGACAGTTCCAAACAATATATCTATATCAGTTTCGACGACGGGCCGCAGCGCGGAACCATGGAATCTTATGCCATTTGCAAAGACCTGAACATTAAAGCCACTTATTTTTTAGTGGCAGCACATGTAAAAGGCAGAAGCGACGGCAGAAAGATTGTAACCACCTTACAGAACAGCTATCCTGCTTTTGTAACTGCCAATCACAGTTTTAACCATGCAAAAGGCCGTTACGACAATTTCTACCGTCATCCCAACGGGGCTTTTCAGGACTTTCAGCAAGCGCAGGATACCATCAGGCTAAACAAAAAACTGCTCCGGCTGCCCGGTAACAATGGCTGGGCCCTGAAAGATACCATGCGGGCATCCCGTTTGGTAAGACCGGTTGCCAGAAAGCTCGACAGCGCAGGATACGATATACTGGGATGGGATTCGGAATGGCATTTCAATCCTAAGGATGCCCGGCCGGTTCAATCCGCCGAAAAAATGGCCCGGCACATTAAAAACCTGCTCGACAGTAACCAGACTTTCACCAGAAATCACCTGGTTTTGCTTACGCACGACCGGATGTTCCAAAGACCTGCTGACCAGGATTCCCTGCGGAAAATGCTTCAAATATTAAAACAGAACCCGCGTTTTGTATTCGAAACGCTGGATCATTATCCCGGCCTGAAGAGGTAAACGATTCGTTAAAGTTCCCGCAGGCATTGCAGTTAACATTTAATCCACTTTCTTTATAGTAAATTTGAAAAAAAGAAAAACACGACTATGGCAATTTTTAAATCAGGTAACCCAACGCTTACAGAAAAGATGTTCGACAAAAGCCTGGGGATGGATGCCAGCCTTCAGGGCACTATGACCGTAAAAGGCGCCATCAATAAATTCGGATTCATGATGCTGATGCTGATCGCCGGCGCAGCATTCAACTGGCATTTATTTCAGGAGGGCAAAACAGCCACTGCCAATATGTGGATGATGGTAGGAATCTTCGGAGGATTAATTACCGCGGTAGCCATCAGCTTTAAACCCAACTGGGCACAATATTTAGCTCCCCTGTATGCATTGCTCGAGGGTCTGTTTCTGGGCGGTATTTCCGTGATCATGAACAATGCTTTTGCAGAAAGTTATCCCGGTCTGGTGATGCAGGCTGTAGGACTCACTTTTGGTGTGGCCATTGCCATGTTCCTGCTCTATAATTTCAGGGTCATCAATGCTACACAGCGTTTTAGATCAATTGTTTTTTCAGCAACACTTGGTATTGCTATTTTTTATCTTCTATCTATGGTTCTCGGCTTGTTTGGTGTAAACGTAAATTTTATGCACGACAGCAGCATGCTCAGCATCGGTATCAGCCTGTTTGTGGTGGTAGTAGCTTCCATGAACCTGATCCTGGACTTCGACATGATTGAGCAGGGTGCAGAAAGAGGTGCTCCTAAATTCATGGAATGGTATGGCGCCTTCGGATTAATGGTGACCATTGTATGGCTCTACATCGAAATGCTGAAACTGCTCAGCAAACTCTCCAGCAGAGACTAAGGCAACAACCTCATTATATCTTACAAAAGACCCTCTTCCGGAGGGTCTTTTTTTATTAAATCTCCCTTCCGGAACAAAGGAAAAGGGGCTAACTTACGCCCTAAATAAAGACGACCGATAATGGATTTTAACAGAGGCTCCTTTACGAACGAAGAACTGATTCATATTTATAAAAGCATCCTCCAACCAAGGATGATCGAAGAAAAGATGCTGGTTTTACTCAGACAGGGCAAAATCAGTAAATGGTTCAGCGGTATCGGACAGGAAGCCATCTCCGTTGGTGCAACTCTGGCACTGGAACCGGATGAATGGATCATGCCGCTTCACAGAAATCTGGGCGTATTTACCACCCGCAATATGCCCCTGCATAAATTGTTCATGCAATGGCAGGGCAACAAAGACGGGTACAGCAAGGGCCGGGAAAGGAGTTTCCATTTTGGAACCAAAGAGCATCATATCTGCGGAATGATTTCTCATCTTGGCCCGCAGCTGGCCATTGCAGATGGTGTAGCGCTGGCAAACCAGTTGAAAAAAGAAAATAAGGTATCCCTGGCTTTTTCCGGAGACGGCGGTACCAGCGAAGGAGATTTTCATGAAGCCCTGAACGTGGCTGCCGTATGGGACCTGCCAGTCATTTTTGTTATTGAAAACAATGGTTACGGCTTAAGTACCCCCATCAATGAACAGTTTCGCTGCGCGCAATTGGTAGATAAAGCCAAAGGGTATGGCATGGAAGGCGTACGGATAAACGGGAACAATATTCTTACCGTAATCGAAACCATTAAAGGCGTAAGAGAATATTGCATCAAAAACCAGAAACCTTACCTGATCGAATGCATGACTTTCCGGATGCGGGGTCATGAAGAAGCGAGCGGAACCAAATATGTTCCCAAAGAGTTGTTCGAAGAGTGGGGAGCCAAAGACCCGATCAAAAAATTTGAACAGTTCCTGCTGGATGAGCGTGTGATCACCGAAATGGAAATTGCAGATATCCGGAATGCATACAAGGAAGAGCTGGAAAGAGAACTTGCTATAGCATACAAGGCCGCACCGATGACCATCAGTGATGTTGCCGAACTGGCCGATGTATATGCACCACACAGCGCAGATCCAGCCTTATTGCATAAAGCAGAAGGCCCGTCGAGAGATGCACGCTTCATCGATGCTATTTCTGAGGGGCTGAAGCAAAGTATGGATCGCTACCCGAATATGGTGATCATGGGTCAGGATATTGCCGAGTACGGTGGTGCTTTCAAAATCACTGAAGGCTTTGTAGAAAAATTTGGTAAACAAAGAATCCGCAACACCCCCATTTGCGAAAGCGCTATTGTAGGGACAGCTCTAGGGCTAAGCCTTGCTGGCATCAAGAGTGTCATGGAAATGCAGTTTGCAGATTTTGTTACCGTTGGGTTCAACCAAATTATAAACAACCTGGCAAAAATCCACTACAGATGGGGCCAACAGGCCGATGTGGTGGTACGTATGCCTACAGGCGGTGGTGTTGGGGCAGGACCATTCCATTCTCAAAGCAATGAAGCATGGTTTACCCATGTGCCGGGATTGAAAGTAGTTTATCCTTCTAATCCGCACGATGCAAAAGGGTTACTGATAGCTGCCATCAACGATCCTAACCCGGTTTTATACTTTGAACACAAGGCATTGTACAGAAGTGTAAGCGGTTTACTGCCTGTTGATTATTATGAAGTGGAAATTGGCAAAGCCCGGCTGGTGCAGGAAGGAGATGATATTTCTGTGATTACTTACGGATCGGGCGTTCACTGGGCTGTTGAATACCAAAAGAATCATCCGGAAATTTCATTGCATATACTGGACCTCCGTACATTATTACCGCTCGACTATTCTGCAATCCAGGCTGCGGTTCAGCAAACAGGGAAAGTACTGCTGCTGCACGAAGACACGTTGATTGGCGGCATTGGCGGAGAAATAAGTGCATGGATCAGTGAACATTGTTTTGAACTACTGGATGCTCCTGTAATGCGTTGTGCTTCCTTAGACACTCCGATTCCTTTTAACATAGAACTGGAGAAAAACTTTATGGCCAAAAGCCGCTTAGCACAAAGCATCGAAAAACTAATGCAGTACTAATTCAATAAAACCAACCGCATGCGCCTGTTAAAAAAATGGATCGGATCTGTTCTGGGAGGAATGATCTGTATGCAGCTTGCTGCACAAAATAATCCGAACGAAGGGTATACTCCACCCCAATTTAACGATCCGCGCCGGGCCGAAAAAATCAAAGCGCTTGCACCGGTTATTGAAAGCATGTACAGCAGTTTTGCTGCAGCCAACCATGTTCCGGGTTATGCATATGGCATTGTGGTAGACGGGCAACTGGTGGTATCTGGCAGTAACGGATTTACCGACCTTGCCAGCCAAACAAAAGCCGATACCCGGTCTATGTTCAGAATAGCCTCCATGAGCAAAAGTCTTACGGCCATGGCTATTGTGAAGCTGCGCGACGAAGGCAAGCTGAAACTGGATGATCCTGTTTCGCACTATATTCCCGAAATAAAGAACCAGGGGCTTACAAAAGATGCAACCGAAATTACTATACGGCAGCTCCTTACCCATGCAGCCGGTTTTCCTGAAGACAACCCCTGGGGAGACAGGCAGCTGGCCGATACAGATGAAGACCTCATCAACCTCTATAAAAAAGGCATCAGTTTTTCCAATGCCAATGGCATTGCCTATGAATACAGTAACCTGGGTTTTGCAACACTCGGTTACATTATCAAAAAAGTGACCGGCATTCCTTACAACGATTATATAGAACAGCATATCTGGAAAAGACTGGGTATGCAGGCTGCCTGGGAATACACTAAAGTGCCAAAGCAGCAGCTGGCAAAGGGTTATCGCTGGATCAACAACAACTGGAAAGAAGAAGCTTTATTGCACGATGGCATTTATGGTGCAATGGGTGGCATGATCACTTCTGTAGAATCTTTCAGTAAATACGTGGCGCTTCACCTTGCTGCTTGGCCTCCGCGGAATGATGCAGAAAACATTATTATCCGAAGAAGCAGTATCCGGGAAATGCACCAGCCCTGGAATTTCAGCGGACTGAACAGCAAATTCAAATACGCAGACGGAAGGGCCTGCCCAACTGTATCTGCCTATGGTTATGGATTAAGAATTGCCCGCGATTGCGATAATAAACTAATGGTAGGTCATACCGGTGGACTGCCCGGATTTGGCAGCAACTGGAATACGCTGCCCGAATACGGTATTGGCGTCATGCTCTTTGCCAACGTAACCTATGCACCCACTGCAGCAGCTAACCTGCGCGTGATGGACACACTGGTAAAACTGGCAGGATTGCAACCCATGACGATAAAACCATCGCCTATCCTTACACAAAGGAAGCAGGAATTGGTTCAGCTTCTGCCCGGTTTTTCTGGAGCAGAAAAATCAGGAATATTTGCCGATAATTTCTTTGCGGATTATCCCATTGCTGCACTCAGAACCGAAGCTGCCGAGATATTCGAAAAGGCAGGTAAAATCATTTCTGTTGGAGAAATGGTTCCTGAGAACCAGCTTCGCGGTTACTGCATTTTACAGGGTGAAAAAGGAAAAGTGCGCATCAGCTTCACACTTACGCCCGAAAATCCTGCAATGATTCAGGAATACCATATCCGGCTGGTACAATAATATTATGCCTTCATCAAAAGCAAAGGAGTACCATCCCATCCCGGAAACAATGCACGGTTGTTGTTGATCATGAGGTGAGTACCGGCAACTGAACTGAAAACAGACCTGAAATCGGTACTTACCGGCAGGTCTCTTCCATCTTCCAGTTCCTCCTTGGCCAGCGAACTCACTTTATTGTATACTGTACCTCCCTGCACATCATTGCCCAAAACAAACAGGCAACTGCCCCTTCCGTGATCTGTTCCGCCTGTGCCGTTTTGCTTCACCGTTCTGCCAAACTCGGTCATGGTCATCAGGGTAACATCGTCCTGGTATGCACCAAGGTCTTTCCAGAAAGCCGCAATGGAGTCTCCAAAATCTTTCAGGTTGCGTGCGAATGCGCCGTTGGCTGTTCCCTGATTAAAATGGGTATCCCAACCGCCGCTTTCAGCAAAAGCCAGCTCCAGTCCTACATTCATTTTGATCAGAATCGCAATCTGCTTCAGTGCATTTCCCAGCGGTGAAGCCGGATAAACAACGCCATCCGCCGCTTTATAATTCCGGATGGAATTCAGGTTAAGCATTTTAATGGCTTCAAAACTCTCTTTGCCGGTTCTGTTTAAAATACTACTGGAGGTCTGATCATAGAGTTCTTCGAACGATTTTGCAGCCAGTCCTGCTGCCATGGGGTTCCCCCGCATCTGTATGGCAAAATCCTGCAGGTTGCTGATGGCCAGTGATTCTTCCTGCCCGTAAAAACTTCTGGGAAGGGCATTGGTCACGCTCACCGCACGGAAGGGAGTTGCATCATGTCCCATCAATCCTATGGCCCGGTTCAACCAACCACTGGATGTACTTTTGCTGAAAGGTGTTCCCGACTCCATATAATCCTGTGCATCAAAATGGCTCCTCGTATTATTCGGACTACCTACCCCATGTACAATTGCCATTCTTTTTTCGGAGAAATACGGATACAATCCATCCAGAGCGGGATGCAAACCAAATCTTCCATCCAGATCAAAAAGTTGGCCCTCTGTTGCAGCAGGGCTCATATATAAACCGGGCCTCGCAGCCTTGAGGGCAGGATCGGCATAAGGACTAACCGCCATCAATCCATCCATGGCTCCCCGCTGAAAAATACATACCAGTACTTTACTTTTTTTGTAGGGTTGCAGGAACTTCTGACTCTGTGCAGCCCTGGCAACAAATGCCGGCAAACCGCCACCCAGGCCGGTTGCGAATAAGGCCATGGCTCCTGATTTCATGAAAGCTCTTCTGTTGGTCATTGTTGTTGTTTTATTTTCTTTGAAATTCAGGTGATCCGATGATGATGCCGGCTACCTGTGCTACCGGACTGTTGATTCCTGCTGTATAAGGCATCTGCAAGGGCTTCCTTGAATTTTTAGCCAATGCCTTCCTTTCCTGTTTTTTCAACGGACGGTCCTCTGCCATGTTTGTTTCATCTTTCACCGGCGGTGGGGCTTTATCTGCAGCCGCCGCAATTTTTGCGCCAATGCGAACATCCTTCACCAGGGGCAACAGTCGTTTGATGTTCTGTTCCTGGTTTCGTTCGGGCAACAGAATATTGCTGAATACCGTTAATGCCTGCTCCACACTTTCCGGCTCATGGTTGTTGTTCAACTGAGCCCAGTTCATCCTGATGCCCGGAATTTTCTGCGTTGCAAAAGCCAGTCCAAAATTCATTCTGTTCAACAGAGAGCCTGTATTAATCCAGAACGCAGCGTTATCCGGGAAACCGGTGGGCGCCTGGTAATAATAAAAACGTTGCCCCATTCTTGCACACCAGTTAAATACCTGGAAGGGGTCCTGTACATCCGCATGAGTAGCCCTGATGGCGCTGATCACCAATTCAAATGGAGATTTAATTTTTTCGTGAGTGAGTGCAGGTTTCCAAAAATCAACCTGTTCTACCA
Source organism: Sediminibacterium sp. (assembly GCA_028687975.1). GTDB lineage: Bacteria > Bacteroidota > Bacteroidia > Chitinophagales > Chitinophagaceae > Sediminibacterium. Next base: position 19,437 of record JAQTZD010000019.1, on the reverse strand, counting down.
TTGCGATCAATACCTGCCTGATGTCTCCTTTCGACTTCATAAATACAGCAGTCATTTTTCTCACCAGATCAACCGAAGGGGTATCCGAAACAAATCGGGTAGCCAGTTTCTTGCAAATAAAAGCAGCTGTAGCAGGGTGTATGCTCAGGAGTTCGATGACCCGCATGCCCTCTTCATATCCTCCACCCGCTGGAAAAACATGCCCTAAAATATTTTTTTCCCCCTGATCGTGCTTATCAGCGCGATACAAAAAATCACCTTGTATCACAAATCCTCTTTGTTGCAGCGTATTCAAACCCACCCGCTCCAACATTTTCCGCTGAGCGCTTCCTGCGCCATACTCACTGTTGGGATAAAGCGTCCAGCCTGTTAATGCTCGCGCCACTTCTGTAACATCTTTCTGGGTATACCCGCCATCCACTCCCATGGTATGCAGTTCCATGATTTCACGGGCATAGTTCTCATTCAGTCCTTCGTTCTTTTTTTGAGCCTTCAGGCGGGGGTTAGCTACACTATTATCATTACTGACACTGGAAGCATTATCGAGGTATTCCAGCATCGCCGGATGTTTGGCTGTGGCTTCCAGCAGGTTGCTGAAACGGCCCAGCACGTTCGGACGAATGGCATCCCGCTCATAGGTAAGTACAAATTGCTGGGATTGATTCTTAGTAAGGGATACATTAAAATGATTGAACCAGAAATCGGTGAGTACCTCCTTTAGTTGATTATTGCTGTATGCAGCACAGAGTACTTTCTGATTAATCAACTGGCGATGCAATTCGATCACCGGTTTCAGACTGGCTGAATCCATCAGGGTTCTGACAATCATTCTGTACTCTGCAGTGTTGGCTGCCACCATGATGCTGTCTCTCCTGATCAGTTTCCTGGCCACCCCAATCTGCAATGCCTGATCCGGACGAACATAGGTGTTTACGATTTGTGCATTGCTCATGGCCAATGCATCGTATCCGTTTGCCATTCGCTTATTCAGTTCCTCATCGGGCAGGCTGGCCTGCAATTGTTCTTGCAACCAGTTTTCCAGCCCCATCGATACCACTGCATCCAATTCTCCGGGAGTAGCGCCAAAACTGAACCGATTGAGCAAGTGAGCAGCGGCCTGTTGCCTGGTAAGGCCCGCCTTCGCATAGGGCAGATGAATCTTAAACATTACCGCACCTGGCTGAGGCGCCGGAGTAAACGCAGATATAATCGTGAAGAAAGCTCCTATGGAAAATACTTTAATGAACCGCAGTGGTTGCATAAAAATGGTTTCCCTTAAGATCAATCTCTTCGAAAAAGGTTTAACGTAATTTTCTTTTTCCGGTAATTTATTTCTTTACCGCCACGCGATATAGGATGGTAGCCATCGTAGCAAAAAGCGCCGTACCAAGCAGGAAATATCCGCCTTCGGACAATGCATGAACCAGCCCTTCCTCCATACTGATGGCTTTCAGGAACTGCTCTCCTCCGGCCGAACCGGAAACAAATGCAATGATTACGCCTGCAACGGCACCGCCTGCCACCAGTCCGGTAGCAAACAAATTCCCCTTGCCCAGCTCATCGTCTTCTGCAGAAGCAACCCTGTTTTCTTTTTTCTGTCTGGATTCAACCAACCCGCGAATAGCACCACCAATGAATATGGGTAAAGTGGTAGCCAGTGGCAGGTAAGCTCCTACCGCAAAACTGAGTGATTTAATGCCGCAAAGTTCCATGGTCACTGCCAGGAAAACACCGGCAAATACATACTGCCAGTCCAGATTCTGCGACAGAATTCCCTTGATCAGGGTGGCCATCAGGGTAGCTTGTGGAGCAGGATATTTTTCCGTACCAATAGCATGCTGGATGCCCTGATTCAACATATCGGTACTGGGTTTATCCAGAAATTTAACGGTAAGACCAATCACCACAGAAGAAACAATGGCACCCACAAACAATGCGATCTGCTGGTTACGGGGTGTTGCACCAACAATGTATCCGCTCTTCAGATCCTGAGACGTTGCACCGGCATTGGCAGCAGCAATACAGATCATTCCACCCACTACCAGTACCAATGGTTCAAAAGCCTGTCCTGTCCAGCCCACGCTTAAAAAAATCAGGCTGGTACCCATTACCGTAGCAATGGTCATACCGCTGATGGGGTTGTTGGAAGAACCAATGAGGCCCACAATTCTGGAAGAAACGGTTACAAACAACGCACCAAAAATGACCACCAATACCCCAATGAGCAGTTTCTGTAAAACACTGTCACCGGGAACCTGTGGCAATAAAGTAATCAGCAGGATGAGACCAAGTGTACCAAAACCCACTATTTTCAAACTCAGGTCTTTTTCGGTTCTTGCAACAACTGCGGAACCACCTGCATTTTCTGATTTCAGCGAAGCCACACTTCCTTTAACCGATTTAATAATGGTAGGAATGGTTTTGATTAAGGTAATAATACCGCCTGCCGCAACGGTACCTGCCCCAATCTGACGGATATAGGCATAATAAATGGCGGAAGAATAATCCGCAAACTGATGTGCCACAGGATCCCATCCTCCTTTACCTCCGGCTTTGGTAATATCTGCCAGGTAGCCCAGTTTGATCAGTTGATTCGCAATTACATCAGCAGGAACCAGGGTAGACATCAGCGGAATAAAAACCAGCCAGCTCAATACACCACCTGCAACCAGCACTCCTCCAATTTTGGGCCCGATGATATAACCTACACCGAGGTATTCTGGCGTAATTTCTCCACTCACTTTGGCAGAAGGAAAAAATTTGTTGATGTGCTTGGTAGCATAGTAGGGGGTTTCTGCAATCACATGCGTTACTTTCTGCAGCAATGCATATACAAATGCAACGCCCAGTCCCCAGAATGCAGTCTTGGCAAAATCGCCTCCCTTTTCCCCGGCTTTTAATACATCTCCGCATGCAGTTCCTTCCGGATAAGGTAAATTATCGTGTTCATTTACTATCAGCGCTTTTCTGAGCGGAACCATCAGCAGGGTTCCCAACAAGCCGCCCACAATGGCCAATATCAGAATGGTGAGGTAATTAAAATATTCCGCACTGTCGGGCGAGGACAAAAATAAAAAACCCGGCAGGGTAAACGCCACACCGGCAGCAATGCTTTCACCCGCAGAACCGGTGGTCTGAATGATGTTGTTTTCGAGTATGGTTGTCTTTAAAAACTTTCGGCCCAGTGTAATGGCAATTACCGCAATGGGTATGGACGCTGAAACCGTAAGCCCTGCTTTCAATGCCAGGTACACCGTTGCGGCACCGAATATCACACCAAACAGGCTTCCCATTAAAATAGATTTAACGGTCAGCTCGGCCATTTTGCTTTCGGGAGCTACAAATGGCTTGAATGATTTTTGCTGTTCAGACATATACTTTATTTTGAAATAGTGAATGGAAACTTATTCCATCATTTTTTTAAGTTTGGAGGCCAGTACAAATAATATTAAAGAAGCAATTCCGGCCATCACCACAAACATCATAAAGAAATCATAGAGATTGGTAATGGCAAATCCGGCGACATAAGTTGTTTTACCATCGGGATATAAGGCGCTCAATACGCCCGCAAGTTTATTGGCAAATGCGTTGGCGGTAAACCATACGGCCATGAGCAGCGAGGCAAATTTTACCGGCGCCAGTTTGTTCACCAGCGACAATCCAATGGGCGACAAACAAAGTTCACCACTGGTATGCATGGCATACATTCCGGTTAACCAGATCATACTCACTTTTACGCCGGGCTGAACATCTTTTACACCAAAGGCAATCCAGAGATAACCCAGTGCCAGCAGAAAGAGTCCGAGGGCCATTTTAGTTGGAGAAGCCGGTTCGCGCTTACCCATTTTCACCCACAGCCAGGCAAACAAGGGTGCCAGGGTAACTACAAAAATGGAATTGAGTGATTGAAAGAAACTGGTGGGTACCAGGTAAAAACCAAGATCCCTTTGTGTTTGTTCTTCGGCAAAGAAAGTAAGGGAAGCGCCGGCCTGTTCAAAGGCGCTCCAGAAGAATATCACAAAGAAGGATACTACAAATATGACCGCTACCCTTTTCTTTTCGATGCTGTTGAGGCTTTTATCGGAGAACACGATATAGGTAATCAGCAGGATACAGGCAATCAGCAGGTAAAACAGGTAACTGAAAATTTTTGCATCAGCATAAATCAAGCCGATCGTTACCAGTGAAAACAGCAGCAACCCAACAATCATGGTAAGCGGCTGGTAGAATTTAGGAGATACATTGGCCGGAATCAACCCCAGGGTTTTCCCCTGCGGATCCACTACGTATTTATTGTGCAGCAAATGCAGGGTAACCACACTCAACAACATACCGATACCCCCTGCCAGGAATGCCCATTTAAAATCGTCGGGATTTCCGGTATCCCCTACCAGTCCGCAAACAAATGGGCCAATGGCCCCACCCACATTAATTCCCATGTAGAAAATGGTGTAGGCCGCATCTGTCCTTTTATCTCCTTTGGCATAGAGTTGGCCTACCAGAGAAGAAATATTGGGTTTGAAGAATCCGTTTCCGGCAATCATAAAACCCAGGCCGGAAAAGAAAAGCAGTGCCGAAAGATCCGGATTGCTTTTGTACAGCATACCACAGAAAAAGAGAATAAACTCTCCGATGGCCATAACAAGACCTCCGGCCAGGATGGATCTTTTGTTTCCCCAATAACGGTCGGCAACATAGCCCCCCACCAACGGGGTCAGGAATATCAGACTTGTATAACTTCCATATAAATTTGAGGCAAAGACTTTGTCGAACATCAGGGCCTTGGTCATAAAGAGTACCAAAACCGCTCTCATTCCATAATAATTGAACCGCTCCCACATTTCTGTCGCAAACAAAACATACAATCCTTTTGGATGCGCGGCAGACCCGACTTTTTCAGGCATAGTAATCATTTTGGTAATTGGCCCAAAATAGTAATAAAAGTGAAACGCATGGGTTATTTTCGCAACCAATTTATACCTTATGAATATTCTTCTATTAGGCAGCGGCGGCAGAGAGCACGCTTTGGCATGGAAAATGGCCCAGAGTTACCATTGTGATCAATTGTATATTGCCCCGGGAAATGCCGGTACCGCCGCATTTGGCACGAATTTACCCCTTGCGGTAACCGACTTCGGCGCCATTGCCGACGCCTGTATCCTATATAATATTAATATGCTTGTAGTAGGTCCCGAAGAGCCATTGGTGAAGGGGATTTACGATTTCTTCCAAAGCCGTCCGGACCTGAAGCGAATCATAGTGGTAGGCCCTTCTGCAGAAGCGGCACAGCTGGAAGGCAGCAAGGCTTTCAGCAAGCAGTTCATGCAACGGCACGGAATTCCGACTGCATCTTATGCCGCTTTTACCGCGGAAACCCTTGAGGAAGGGCGGAAATATATCAGCGGGCACAGCCTGCCGGTGGTACTGAAAGCCGATGGCCTGGCCGCCGGCAAAGGAGTGGTGATTGCCAACAGCACAGAAGAAGCACTGCAGGTTTTCGACGAAATGATTGTACATAAACAATTCGGAACCTCCAGCGAAAAAGTGGTAATTGAACAATTCCTGAGTGGCATAGAAGTCAGCGTTTTTGTACTGACCAACGGCTCGGATTACCAGATCATCGGACATGCCAAGGATTACAAACGGATTGGAGAGGGTGATACCGGTCCAAATACAGGCGGAATGGGCTGTGTGAGCCCGGTTCCATTCATGGATGAGGCCTTCATGCAGAAGGTAGAAGAGCGGATCATCCGGCCCACCGTGGAAGGATTGGCCAACGAAAACCTGACCTATTACGGCTTTATTTTCTTTGGATTGATCAGTGTGGGGGGCGAACCATATGTAATCGAATACAATTGCAGAATGGGCGATCCCGAAACCGAAGTGGTGATTCCCAGACTCCGGACCGACCTGGTAGCCCTGTTTGCGGCCATGGACAATGGCACCCTCCGGGATGCAAATATCTCCTTCGATGAACGGGCAGCTGCCACTGTTATGGCTGTTAGCGGAGGATATCCGGGCAATTATGCTAAAGATCTGCCAATTAACATACCTGCCGATTTGCTGCAAAGCCAGGACAGCCTTCTGTTTCACGCAGGTACCCGCCGGGAGGGAGATCAGGTGCTCACCAATGGTGGCAGGGTTTTAGCTGTTACCTCTTTTGGAGATACGATTGGGGAAGCTGTTGAAAAATCACGCAACGTACTGAAACGAATCTCCTTCGAGGGCATGTATTACCGGAACGACATTGGCTTTGAATTCCCTTGTTAATTCCACTATTTTCAAGCACCTTTGCAAGTATTGCTTAATATTCTTATAAGAACTGAATCATACGATGGGATTATTTAACTTTTTTACACAGGAAATTGCGATGGATCTGGGTACTGCCAATACCCTGATTATCCACAACGACGATGTGGTGGTGAATGAACCTTCCATTGTTGCATTAAACCGCAACAACATGAAGGAAGTATTGGCAGTTGGGAAAAAGGCGTTGATGATGCACGAGAAAACACACGAAAGCATCAAAACAGTTCGTCCTTTGAAAGATGGTGTAATTGCCGACTTTAATGCTGCTGAATTGATGATCAGGGAACTCATGAAAATGATTTACCCCAAAAAGCCATTGTTCCCGCCCAGCTGGAGAATGGTGATTTGTATTCCATCTTCCATTACGGAGGTAGAAAAGCGTGCGGTAAGAGACAGTGCTGAGCAGGCTGGCGCAAAAGAGGTTTACATGATTCATGAACCGATGGCCGCAGCACTGGGTATTGGTATAGATGTGGAAGAGCCTGTAGGAAATATGATCATTGATATTGGTGGTGGTACTACAGGTATTACCGTGATTGCACTGGCAGGAATTGTGTGTGATCAGAGTATCCGTATTGCAGGAGATGAATTTACTGCAGACATCATGGAAGCGCTGAGAAGATACCACAGTTTGTTGATTGGTGAGCGTACCGCAGAACAAATCAAAATCAATGTTGGCGCTGCTATGAAAGACCTCGACAGCCCTCCGGATGATATGCCTGTAAACGGTCGCGATCTGGTTACCGGTATTCCGAAACAAATTATGGTCAGCTACCAGGAAATTGCAGAAGCACTGGATAAAAGTATTTTCAAAATTGAAGAAGCTATTCTGAAAGCGCTGGAAACCACTCCTCCGGAACTGGCTGCCGATATCTACAGAAGAGGTTTGTACCTTACCGGCGGCGGTGCGTTGTTGCGTGGTCTCGACAAGCGTTTGAGTGCAAAAATCAAGTTGCCTGTTCATATTGCGGATGATCCGCTGAAGAGTGTGGTAAGGGGTACCGGGCTTGCGCTGAAAAACTACCAACGCTTTCCTTTCATAATGAGATAGAACGATCCTGAGCTGCTTTGAAAAATATATTCCTGTTCATACGGCAATACATCAATTTTATCAGCTTCTTATTGTTGCAGGTAGTCTCTGTTATTCTATTGACTACCTCCAGCAAAACCCATGAAACCTTTTTTGCATCTGCCGCGAACGATGTAACCGGCAATCTCAACAGTCGTTACAGTACGCTCAGAAGTTATTTCACACTCAGTGAAACCAACCGGATCCTTGCAGAGGAAAATGCCCGGCTCAGGAACCAGTTATCCGGTAATTTTCAGGCCCCCGACAGCTCCCGCATTCAGGCAAAAGATTCTACAATAAGGGATACGCTGGGCAGATTCAGAAAATATACTTTCCTGCCTGCAGGGGTCATCGGCAATACCTATACCTTACAAAACAACTACCTGATGCTCGAAAGAGGCGCTTTGCAGGGAGTGCATAAAGGTATGGCAGTGACCGGACCTTCGGGCATTGTAGGTGTGGTGGTAGAATCTACCGACAACATCAGCAAAGTGATGAGCCTGCTGCACCGGAACAGCAAGGTGAGCGCCATGCTGAAGAAAGACAATACAGCGGGCAGTATTGAATGGGACGGAACAGACCCTTCTTACCTCACACTCAAAAATGTAACCAAGAGTGCTAAAGTGGCCAAAGGGGATACCGTTTTAACCAGCACCTATTCTTCCAATTTTCCTTCTCACCTGATGGTGGGTACCGTTGCCGCAATCACTGCAGACCCTTCCAGTAATTTTTATACGCTTAAAATAAAAACAGCCACTAATTTCTTCAACCTTCAGTTTGTGAATGTAATAGAGAATGCTCGCTATACAGAACAGATACAACTGGAGAACAGCGGCAAACAGCCATGAGTACACTGGTAAAAAATATGATCCGTTTTATGCTGTTCATAGGGGTGCAGGTTTACATCCTGAACCAGATACCCCCATTACACCAGTTCATTGTACCCTATCTCTATTTCCTGTATATCCTCTGGCTCCCCTTCAGCCTGGGTCGTTTTCCGCTGATGCTGATCGCTTTTTTCTTTGGATTGAGTTTTGACTATTTCACTGGTACAATGGGGCTACACGCCGCAGCCTGCGTGATGATCGCTTATATCCGGCCCTTTCTGCTCAGCCTGCTCATTCCAAAAGAAAGTACGGAACAGAGCTATGTAGAACCCAGCATCAGCAGCATGGGCTGGGCGCCTTACAGTCTGTATGTGGGGCTGCTTACCTTCATCCACCATTTCTACCTGGTACTGCTGGAATGGCTCCAGTTTGGCAGCTTCGTGTATTTCCTGGGAAAGGTAACCGCCACCACCGGTGTGAGCCTGATGCTGATTTTTATCACCGAAATGTTGTTCAGCAGAAAAGCGAAGTTCCGCACCAATAAATAATTCCTAAATTCGTTTGTCGGAATTAACCGTCTCTTACCTATTATATGTCTGTATTCAATCAAAGCCGCAGCAGGGTTATTCAAATCATATTTGCCGCCGTATTTCTGGTGATCACCATTCAGCTGATCAATCTTCAGTTGTTCTCCTCAAAATACAAGCTGGCTGCGGAAAACAATGCGATTTATCGAAAAATCGTTTACCCGGACAGGGGCATTATTTTCGACAGAAAAAAACGGGCCTTGCTCGAAAATACCATCAGCTACGACCTGATGGTAACGCCTTCCGAGGCCAGGGGCATCGATACCGCAGCACTTTGCAACCTGCTCGAAATTGATACCGCCGAATACAAAAAAAGAATCCGCGACGCCATATTCAAGAACACCAGTGTTAAGCCAAGTGTGTTTGAGCCCCTGCTTTCCCCGGATATGTATGCCAGGCTCAACGAGAACATGTACAAGTTCCCGGGTTTCATGCTGAGCGAACGTTCCGTCAGAACCTATCCCTACAATACTGCGGCCCAGTTGCTGGGATACATTGCCGAGGTAGACACTGCTTTTCTCAGAAAGCACAAGAACGAAGGTTATGAAATGGGCGACTATGCAGGCATGAACGGACTGGAAAGAACGTATGAGTCTGTACTGATGGGGCAACGGGGTATCAAGCGGTTCATCAGAGACAATAAGAGCAGAATTCAGGGTCCTTACGAAAACGGGCTTTTTGACACAGTAGCCATTGCGGGCAGAAACCTCTACACCAGCATCGATGTGGAAGTGCAGCAACTAGCAGAAAAATTATTACAAAACAAAATCGGAAGTGCAGTAGCCATCAATCCGAGAACCGGAGGCATTATTGCCATGGTATCCAGCCCTACCTATAATCCCAATGTACTCACCGGTAATGCCCGGAGGAAAAACTGGGGCAGGATGGTGATGGATACGGCTAAACCTATGTACAACCGCGCCATCAAAGGTCAATACCCGCCCGGATCCACTTTCAAACCGCTGGGCGCCCTGGTTGCATTGGACGAAGGCCTGATTACCCCCTCATACGGAATTGGATGCTCCGGTGGTTATGGAGCCTGCGGAGGTGTGTATGTACGATGCGAGCATAAAAATCCCGGCCATGCAGCCAATCTGCGCCTCGCACTGGCGAACTCCTGTAACTCTTATTTTTCGGATATTTTCCGGAAAGCAATCGACAATAGAAAATACGGCAGTACCATCAAGGGTTACCTGAAATGGAAGGAATACATGAATGCATTCGGGCTGGGCAGAAGGCTGGAAGTAGATTTACCCAGCGAAGACAGGGCCAGTATACCGGATACCAGCAAATACAACCGATTCTTTGGCGGTCCAAAAAGATGGAACAGCTGTAGTGTGTTAACGCTGGGCATTGGCCAGGATATGATGACGGCTACCCCGCTGCAAATGGCCAACCTGATGTGCATCATTGCCAATAAGGGATATTACTATCCGCCCCATTTTGTAGACAGTATCGAAAATGAATCTGATGAAGACACGGTTTTGATGGGTAAATACAGAAACAAACATATTGTAACCAATATATCGGACAGTGCGTATCAGGCAGTACATGATGGCATGCACGATGTAACCGTGTACGGAACCTCCGCCTATATTAAAATTCCCGGTATTGAATATTGCGCAAAAACAGGTACTGCGCAAAACCCGCACGGAAAGAACCACTCGTTGTTTGTGGCATTTGCACCAAAAGATAATCCCACCATTGCCGTGGCGGTGGTGGTAGAGAATGGTGGTTACGGATCCGTAGCTGCAGGACCTATTGCCGGTTTCATCATGGAGAAATACCTGAACGATACCATCAGCACAGCGGGCCTTGCAAGGGTGGAAGAAGTGTCTAAAACAGACCTGATTCCTTCTGCCATCAAGAGCTGGTACCAGCGAAAAGACATCGAAAGGCAGGCAAAAATTGCCATGGAGGAAGCCGCTGCAAGGGCAGAGGAAAAAGAAGAAAGCCACAAAAGCAGTACCGAAGTTCAACTGGAACCTGTGTCCAGACCGGTTGGCGGAAACGACACCGGCAACAAATCCAAAGAGATCAAACCTTCGCTGTTGCTGAATAACGAACCAAGAAAAAGAAGAGATACAGGCAAACCATGAACAGACAAAACAATATAACGCAGGGAATAGACTATGTGGTAGTATGGCTATATGCCATGTTGGTGGCCATTGGTATACTTTGCATCTTCATGGTAGAGTACCGAACAGATACCAACTGGCTGCAATCCTTCCTCAGCGGTAAAACCAACTACAGCAAACAACTCATCTTTTCTGGAATCTGTGTGGTAATAGCCCTGCTGATATTGCTTACAGACAGTAAGCTCTTTACTGCATTTGCCAACCTTTCTTATATACTGGGGATCCTGCTCATGCTCTCTACGTTTGTGATCGGGAAAAACATCAGCGGATCCAAGAGCTGGATTCCTTTAGGTGGCGGATTTAATCTGCAACCGGTAGAAATCTGTAAAATCTTTACCGCTTTGGCATTGGCCAAATACCTGTCTCGTCAGGAAACCGATTTCACCAAACTCAAGTCGCAGCTCATTGCAGGTTTCATCTGCCTCCTGCCTGCTGTGATATCGGTGGCACAACACGAGTCTGGTATGGCGCTGGTGTATTTCAGTTTTTTCCTGGTCATGTACCGGGAAGGGCTTTCACCGGTTGTACTGATCATTGGCTTCTCTTTTGTAGCATTGATCGTATCCACCCTGCTGATCGAGCCCAATACCCTGGCCATCATTCTTTCGGCAATCGCACTGACCTTTCTCTATCTTTCCCGGAAAACCATTAAGAAAAGAAAGAGACTGCTGTACCTGGTTCTTGTTATCTGGTTTGCCTGTGTAGGAATACAAAGATTTGCCGTACCGTTCATTTTCAACAATGTGCTGGAATGCTACCAGAGCGCCAGGGTATACAGTGCATTTGGAAAAGACTACGATTGCAGCCAGAACAAACGTTCTGCAAAAAAGTCGGACAAAGTGCCCCGGAAACCCGACGATTACAACGTACGCCAGAGCAAGATCGCCATTGGTTCAGGAGGATTCTGGGGAAGAGGTTTTTTAAAAGGCACTCAAACCAGGGGTAAATATGTACCGGAACAACACACAGATTTCATCTTCGCCTCACTAGGAGAAGCATTTGGCTTTGCGGGTAGTTTTGTATTCCTCATGATCTATTTGTTTTTGCTGATCCGGATCATCAATATTGCTGAACGACAACGAAGTACTTTCAGTCGGGTCTATGCGTACAGCGTAGCCAGTATTCTTTTCTTTCATATTGCCTTCAATATTTGTATGACCATAGGATTATTCCCTTCTCCGGGAGTAACTTTGCCATTGATCAGCTATGGAGGTTCCTCGCTGGTTTCATTTACGATATTGATTTTTGTATTGCTCAGGCTGGATGCCGACAGGCAGATGGTGCTGCGTTAAAAAACAGACATGACCATTATTCCCTTATCCGAAGGAAGTTTTACCATAGATAAAACCAAACAATTTGTTCCTTTCAATACGGCAACGGAAGAATTGAACAGCCGGCCTACTGGAAGCCTGCTGGTAGAGATTCAGCCTTTTGCTGTTGTTACTTCGCGCGACATCATACTGATAGATACCGGCCTGGGATACAACCTTGCGGATGGAACTCCGCAGTTGCACCACAACCTGATGAAGGCTGGCATCAACCCATCACAGGTAACCAAAGTGCTGATGAGTCATCTTCACAAGGACCATGCAGGTGGAATCACCACTAAGAACCATCTTACGGAAGAGCGGTTCATTGCATTCCCCTATGCCACCTATTATGTGCAGCAACGCGAGTTTGATTATGCCAGAACCATCGGCACACTGTCTTATAATATATCCGATTTTGCCTTGCTGGAAGAATTTAGCCGGGTAGCCTGGCTGGAAGACGATATGGGTTATATAGACAACTATATCCGGTACGAACTAACCGGGGCACATAGTAAATTTCACCAGGTTTTCCGTATAGAAGAGGAAGGTGAAGTCATCTTCTTTGGAGGAGATGATGCGCCACAGCTGCAACAAATGAAGAGCCGCTTTGTAGCCAAATACGATTTTGATGGTAAGAAATGCATGGAGCTGAGAAGGCAATGGTGGGAGGAAGGAAACCAGGAAGGATGGTCCTATCTCTTTTACCACGACATCTCAGCTCCGGTATATAAAAGCAGCTTCTATTAATTTTTGGGCGCGCGCTGCTCTTCCATTCTTTTCTTGAATTGCGGATTATTCTCCATTCTTTTTTGAAAAGCAGGGTTCTTTTTCATGCGCTCCACCAGTTCTTTCCGCATCATGTTGTTGAAATCCTTTTCCAGCTTAAGCACCCGATTGGCCCGCTCATCGCTGTTCAGTATTTTCTTAAAATCCGCATTGTATTTTTTGCGAATGGCCAGGGCCTTTTCTTCAAAAGCAAGTTCATTTTCTTTGTTCTCTACTCTTGCTTTTTTGAGTTCTTCCATATAGCTGTTGTGAATCGGCCAGAATTTCTGTGCTTCATCCACACTCAGGTTCAGCTGGCGTGTTATAAATGCAACCTTCAAAGCTTCTGCATTTACGCGGGGAGCAGGCTGGTGCATGGGAGTTGGTTTGGGGGCTGGTGGTTGATCCTGTGCCGAAGCAGATACAGCAACTGTTCCGATCAGCATCCATAATATGATCTTTTTCATAATACCTTTTTTTTAGTTTATTTTAAATTGCTGTTCCCGGTATGCTCCGAAATAAATTGTTCAAGCGCTTCGTCGGATACCTGGTTCAGGGAGGCAGTTTCTGCGGTTATTGTTTCATTGATCTCTTCCGAAACAGCAGAACTGGTATGGCCTGCACCGGAAAGTACCGTTGCGGTAGCCAGGTAGCTCTGTAACTCGTCGTCGGAGAGTTTATTCATCTCTGCCGTCACATCTATCCGGCTGTATTGTTCGTAATTAAACCGCTGCACATCACTATCGGTAAATATAAAGCCGGCCGTAACCAGTATCCCGGCTACCAGGGCTGCTGCGGCATAACCCATCCATTTACGCACCTGCGACATACTCATCACTGGTGCAGCTGTTTTTGGAAGCTGAACGGAAAACTGTTCAAAATAACCCTCAGGAACAGTCTGTACCGGCTGTCTGGATATATCTTTCAGCAGCGGGGCAATTGTTTCCAGTTCTTCATTGATGTTTTTCCGGTTATTCATAATGCTTATTTGACTGATGGCTGGATTACAGGTTTAATGATTTTTAATAAATTCTTCAATCTTTTTGGCGGCATGATGATAGCTCGCCTTTAATGCCCCCGCGCTGGTATCCAGTATGCTGCTCATTTCATCGTAGCTCATTTCATCGAAATACCGGAGATTGAATACCAGCTTTTGTTTATCGGGTAATTGCCGGATGGCCAGTTGCAGCTTCCATTCCAGGCGATTGGCATCGAAATTTTCGTCCGCCCGTACGCTGTTGCTGTAGGTTTCTCCCAGCTGATCAAAATCCACTGCTGCTTTCTTTTTCTGCTGTTCCAGGAAACTCAGGCTTTCATTGGTGGCAATCCGGTACAGCCAGGTATACAGGCGACTGTCTTCCCGAAATGATTCCAGCCCATTCCATACTTTTATAAAGATATTTTGTAATACATCGTTGGCATCTTCATGAGCAGGGAGCAGGCGGCGGATATGCCAATACAACTTTTCCTGGTATTTCTTTACCAGAAACGTGAATGCCCTTTCTTTAGTAGCCGCTTTTTTAAACGCAGCTACGATCTCCACATCCTCCATATATCTGCAGTGCTGTTTATACTGTTCTTATTAGATAAATTTAAGAGATGAACGTTTAATTCTGCTTAAAAAATATTTTGAGCGCCCTTGTACAGGAGGTTTTCAGGTGGCTTCAGGCTAATTTTGTTATATTGTTTTTTTATACAGTATGCCTGCTTCAAGTTATATACAACATTTTAAATGGAACGTAACAGATAAGTATACCATATACAACAGTCTGTTTGCTGCGCTCCCCTTTTCGGGTATTTCCAATGTGGGTGCCTTATTGCCTATTTTATTACAAGCCTGTGTAGACGGATACCAGACTGGAAAGGAACCAATGGAGATACTGGAAAATTTCTTTAAACAGCATACCCCTGCTGCCACAGAGGCAGAACAAATGGAGCGTTTGTTCAAATTTGTACAGTATATAGAACGGCAGGTAGTATTGTTCGATGCAATTGAAGACGCCGCATTTGAAACTGTACACAACATCAATGGCGCCGGTAGTTTAAAAGCCCTTTACAATGAAGCCTACTATGCCGGAAAATTGCCCGAACTGAAAGAAAAATTACGAAACTTCAAAGTGCGTGTAGTACTCACAGCACATCCGACTCAATTTTATCCCGGCAGTGTATTGGGCATTATTCACGACCTGGGAGAAGCCATTGCCAAAAACGATTTCCAGACAATCAACCTGTATATACAGCAGCTGGGAATTACTCCTTTCTTCAATAAGAAACAACCTACTCCGTTCGACGAAGCCATCAACCTGATGTGGTACCTGGAAAATATCCTGTACAAATCCATCGGCAATATTTACAATTTTATCCAGCGCGATATTTTTGATGGTGAATTTGATTCGGATAACCCGTTTATAGAACTCGGTTTCTGGCCGGGCGGAGACCGCGACGGAAATCCTTTTGTAAATGCTGCCACCACCCTGAAAGTAGCGGAGTCTTTGCGCAGTGCCATCATTGTCTGCTATTACCGGGATATCCGCAAACTCAAGCGCAGATTAACTTTTTCGGGTGTAGACACCCTGGTAGCTCAGTTGGAAGAACAATTGTATGAGAATGTATTCCGGCCCAAAGAAAGCAAGCGGATTCACCGGGAAGAACTGATGGGAAAGCTCCTGGATATTAAAGCCTTGCTGTTAGAACAACACCACGGATTATACATTGGCAGGGTAGACAGCCTCATCAATAAAGTAAAAATATTCGGAACCTGGTTTGCCTCACTGGATATCCGTCAAGACAGCAGGATTCATACCAAAGTGCTGAAAGACATCGACCAGACCAGCCGTAACCTCAAC
Source organism: Sediminibacterium sp. (assembly GCA_028687975.1). Classification (GTDB taxonomy): domain Bacteria; phylum Bacteroidota; class Bacteroidia; order Chitinophagales; family Chitinophagaceae; genus Sediminibacterium. The sequence goes on along the minus strand of JAQTZD010000019.1, from coordinate 3,586 downwards.
GGGAAAGGTATTTTACCGGATCAGTACGATTCATTGTCCGAAGCAGAAAAAATAACTGCACTCTGTTCCATCAGCCAGGTAGTAGAAACAAAAGATGTTACAGAAGTAATTTCAAAAGACACCATCGAAAGCATATTTGCGATACATTCCATACAACAAATCAATGGTGAATCCGGTTGCCACCGCTATGTGATCAGCAACTGCCAGTCTGCATTGAACGTGATGGAAGTATTTGCCCTGTTCCGGCTCTGCGGATGGGATACCGACAGTCTCACAATAGACATCGTTCCGCTCTTCGAAACCATCGACGATTTACAGGATGCGGATCAGATCATGGATACCCTTTATACGCATCCGGTTTACCAAAAACACTTGTTACAAAGAAAGGGGCATCAGACCATCATGCTGGGATTCAGCGACGGTACCAAAGACGGTGGGTACCTGCAGGCCAACTGGAGTATCTATACCGCCAAGAAATCACTGACCGCTGTTTCCAGAAAGCACCAGTTCAAAGTAAAATTCTTCGACGGACGCGGAGGCCCTCCTTCGCGCGGCGGCGGCAAGACCAATAAATTTTATGCATCATTGGGCAGCGATATCGAAAACGAAGAAATACAGTTAACCATACAAGGACAAACCATCACTTCCAATTTCGGTACCATTCAGTCTTCCCAATACAACCTGGAGCAACTGTTGAGTGCAGGTATCAGCAATACGGTTTTTGCTGCCAACAGGGCACAGATATCGGAATCGGACAGGGAAATACTGAAAGAACTGGGCGCCATCAGCCACCAGGCTTATCAGGCATTTAAAGACCATCCGCAGTTCCTGACCTATATGCAACAGTTCAGTCCGCTGAACTACTACAGCAAAAGCAATATTGCCAGCAGGCCCGGAAAAAGGGGGAATGCGGAGCAACTCAGATTTGAAGACCTTCGGGCCATCCCATTTGTTGGAAGCTGGAGCCAGCTCAAACAGAATGTGCCGGGATATTTTGGTGTAGGAACCGCACTTCAGCAAATGAAAGACAATGGAAAATGGGAGCAGGTACAAACCCTGTTCAACAATGTCCTGTTCTTCCGGACACTGATCGACAACAGTATGATGAGTATGCTGAAATCATTTTTCCCGCTTACCTCCTATATAAAAAAGGATCCGGCTTACGGCCCTGTTTGGGAAATGATCAAGCAGGAATTTGACCTGACCAAAAAACTGGTACTGGAACTCGCCAATGGCAGCCAGCTGATGCAGGATGACCAAACCGGAAGAGCGTCCATTCTGATGCGCGATAAAATTGTATTGCCCCTTCTCACCATTCAGCAATTTGCATTGCATCAGTTAAGAACCGGGAAACTCAGCGATACACAAAAAGCTACTTATGAAAAACTGGTAACCCGAAGTATGTTTGGTATCATCAATGCTGCAAGGAATTCGGCCTAAACATCTTTCCAGCGCCAGAGATGCAGGCAGGCATAAGTCCGGTAAGGACTCCATTTGGAAGAGATTTTCAACATCTGTTCCTTCATGGTCTTTTTATCGGAAGAATCCAGTTGGTAAATAGCGGCCATGGCCTGCTGTATACCCAGATCGTCTACTGCAAAAACATCTTCGCGGCCCAGGCTGAACATCAGCAGCATTTCCACTGTCCATCTGCCCACTCCTTTAATTTGTACCAGTAATTCAATGATTTCTTCATTGGTTAGTTTATGCAATTTTTTATCGGTGATGCCCTGTTCTATGCAAAAGGCAGCCACCTGCTTTACATAATTTACCTTGGCATTACTCAGCCCAATGGAGCGAAGCGTTTCAGAAGGCGTATCCAGTACCTGCTGCGGCCGGGGTTCCTTTCCCTGATAAAGCTGCAGGAATCTTTTAAAAATCACCTCCGCTACTTTTGTACTCAGTTGCTGGCTCATAATGCCGGCCATTAAACGAATCGGGATATTTCTTCGCATCTTCAGCTGATGCAGGTCTTTTCCCATGATTCTGGCCAGTTTTTTATCTTTTGAAAGATGTTGTACATAGTCCATAGCCGTAAGTTAATTATTTTGCAGAAGATGGAAAGAATCATTCAACAAACGGCAGATGGCTCTCATACCATTTTGATTCCTGAAATGCAAACGCTGTATCACAGCAAACACGGCGCTATTCAGGAAAGCATGCATGTTTTCATCCGTGCAGGCCTGCAATACTTCCCCCAACTGTCTGAAGTAAGGATATTGGAAGTTGGGTTCGGCACAGGACTAAATGCGCTGCTCACCGCCATAGAAGCAGCACGTGCCGGACAGTCCATTGAATACACCAGTCTGGAAGCATACCCTTTAACGCCGGAAGAATTTCAGTCACTCAACCATGGCAGCTTGTTACAGGAACCTGCTTTTTTTAAAGCCATACTCAATTCCAACTGGAACGAATGGGTTAGCATTTGTCCGCATTTCAGGTTACAAAAACTGGCTGTTCCGCTTGAATCCTATCATTTATCTGATTCTTTTTCTGCTACAGCCATCAAAGAAGGCAGAGCAGGATTCCACTGTATCTATTTCGATGCTTTCGCTCCTTCTGCACAACCGGAGTTGTGGACCGCAGATACCTTTCAACAACTGTATCAACTGCTTTTACCGGGCGGCATACTGGTTACTTACTGTAGTAAAACTGTTGTGAGGCGCGCCATGGAAGCTGCTGGCTTTGTTGCAACCAGAATCCAGGGACCTTACGGTAAGCGCGAAATGGTCAGGGCCATCAAACAGGAATCGCTCCGATAAGACCATTGCTTTATTACCGGCAGTTCAGTGATGGGAATATTTGTATATTTCCATATCATTAAATACGGTTCAATGAAAGCATTCACCCTGTTTGCAGCCCTGTTGCTCATGAGCAATGCCATGGCTCAAAAGAACACGGAAAATCCGGAAGCTATCATCCGGCAAACACTTGCCAAACAAACAGCAGCCTGGAACAGCGGTAACCTGGAAGCCTTCATGGAAGGTTACTGGAAAAACGACAGTCTTTTATTTGTAGGAAAAAACGGACCTACTTACGGATACCAAACCACACTTCAGAATTATCGCAAAAGCTATCCCGACCATGCCACCATGGGTAAACTGGAATTCACCCTGCTGCAAGTACGTCCGTTATCCGAAGACACCTGGTTTGTGCTGGGCAAGTGGGCGCTGACCAGATCAGCCGGCAATGTAAGCGGACACTATACCCTGCTGTTTAAGAAGATAAATGGCGCATGGGTTATAGTAGCAGACCACAGCAGTTAATGCGCAGCCACCCCATTTTCACCGCATCAATTCTTGCGGAAGAATTATTTCAGTAATTAATCAAAACTTTGGTTGCTTGCGGCAGCCAGCTTCAGTATGCGGTCGAACTGAGCCGGAGTAAGGTCGTTGTAGAAATAGTAAATCGGATCTACAGCCACTCCGTTTCTGTGCACTTCGTAATGACAATGCGGTCCGGTACTCTTACCGGTGCTTCCAACATAGCCAATCACTTCTCCCCGTTTCACCCTTTGTCCGACCCGGGCCTTGATCCTGTACATATGCGAGTACGTGGTCTGATAGCCAAATCCATGATTGACCAC